>NZ_BAAFHD010000004.1:0-371664 GCF_054665095.1 Acidisoma sp. C75 | reverse complement strand
GGCCGAACTCGGCCACGAGATCGGCCTCGGCGATCTCTTCAACGCTCCCTCCCCCGCTCAACTCGCCAACCATATCCAGAATGAGACGCCCCCTGTCACCTTCGACAAGGTCATGCTGGCGCTCCGGCCCGGTGGCACCCTGCCACCGCTCTTCTGCATCCATCCCGCGACCGGGCTCGGCATCGCTTTCGCCGCCCTGCTACGTCATCTTGCGGTAGAGCGTCCGCTCTATGCGTTGCAGGCGCGCTCCTTCGCCGATCCGGCAGCGGCGCCGGCCACGCTGGAGGCGATGGTCGAAGACTATCTCGCCGAGATCAGAAAGGTGCAGCCGCAGGGGCCCTATCACCTGATCGGATGGTCCTCCGGCGCCGCCATCGCCCATGCCATCGCCGTGCGCCTCCAGCAACAGGGCGAGGCCGTCCCCCTCCTCGCCTCCATGGACGGTTATCCCGCCGGTTCGCCCTATCAAGCCCTCATGGCCTTTGAGTTACCCTCTTCCGAACTGCAGAGAGAAACGCGCAGCTTGGTGGAAGCCTATCTCGACGCCGGCCTCAGGCGCCATCTCGCATCCCGGCAGGTTGTTGATGAGACGACCATCAGCGCGATGCTACGCTTGCAAGGGGAATTGACCGAACTGGTTCTGCACGCGCAATCCGGCGTCTATCAGGGGGATTTGATCCTATTCACTTGCCCCGAACTGCAGGGGCCGCTCGCCGTTCCCCCGCCGGAGATCTGGGCCGCGCATGTCACTGGCCGCATCGAAACCTTCCCCGTGCCGGACGAGCACAGCAGCATGCTTCTGCCCGCTTCTGCCGCAATCATCGGAGAAGTTATGGACCATGCTTTGCGGCGCCTCGCGTTCATGCCGCAGAACGATGAAACGAGGCCAGTGGAGCACGAAGCCGCGACGGAGACTGCATCCGCCTGATCGGCCGCCTCTCCGCCTGCAAAGCCGCCCGTGCCGGCGCGCAATCCCCCTCCGGGTCATCGATGGCCGGCAACCCCACACGAACAGACGACCGCAGCCAGATGGGGCCTGCCCTTGCATCCGCCTTCAGGCGTTTTGCTTGACGGCCCGCTGGTACTGCAGGATTTCGATCGTTCTCACATCAGATCGTCCGTAGAAGTAGATATCCAGCGCCTCGCGGAAACAGGTGCTCGGATGCGCCCGGTCGAACAGGGTCATCGAGGAATGGAATTTCTGATCGTCCGGCGTGCCGAAGATGCTCAGCGCGGAGCGGCCATCCATGCGATTGACGATCCGCGTGCATTCCTGCAGGCGCTTACCGAGCACGGGATGGGTCAGATAATCCCGCGCCGATACGAGCGAGGGGATCGCGAACTGGCGGGACATGAGGCTGGTGCCAAGGCCGATGATCTGCGGAAAGATGAACCACATCCAATGGGTCTGCTTCCGCCCCGCCCGCAACTCACGCAGCACCTGCTCGTAAACCGGCCGTTGCGCCTCGACGAACTGCTCCAGATTGAAATGGGTCACTGGTTCTTGCCCTCCTCCTCACTCTCCCGCAGCGGATGAGGGCAGAGGGCGCGCCGGCGGAGGGGGCTCCGGGCAGCGAGCGTGCCTTTCCTTCAGCCGTAAGCGATCCGCCGCACCGTTCCGTCCGGCTCGCCGATGATCGCCTCCCGGGCGATATCGATGAACAGCCCGTTCTCGACCACTCCGGGAATGCGGTTGAGCGCGATCGCCAGCGCCTCGGGATGGGAGATCTCGCCCAAGGCACAGTCCAGAATGTAATGCCCACTATCCGTAATAAAAGGTGAAGAGAGCCCCCCGCGCAACGTGATGGTGGGGTCCAGATACCCGCTTTCCACCAGCAGCCCGCGCATGATCCGCTCGGTCGCCCGCCACCCGAACTGCACCACCTCCACCGGTAGCGCAAATGCGCCCAGCCGCGCCTTCGTCTTGCTATCGTCGATCACCGCAACGAAGCGGCGCCCGGCGGTCGCCACGATCTTTTCCCAGAGCAGATTGCCGCCGCCACCCTTGATCATCTGGCCCTGGGGGTCGATCTCATCCGCCCCGTCGAAGACGAGGTCGAGTTCGCCGACCGCGTTGAGATCGGCCAGCGGCACGCCGACCTCGGCCGCCAGCGCCCGCGTGCTCTCCGATGTCGGCACCCCGGTGATCGAGAGCCCCGCGGCACAGCGCAGCCCGAGGCTGCGGACGAATCGCCGCAGCGTGGTGCCGGAGCCGAGGCCCACCAGCATGCCATCGCTGATCATCGCCGCCGCCGCATCGGCGGCTGCTTGCTTGGCCGCATCCTGCGGGCTCAGCTGCTCGGTCATGGCTCAGGCCTTTCGGGTGGGTTCAGCGACGCGGACGACGAGCTTGCCGAAGTTGTGGCCGCGCAGAAGCTCGATGAAGGCATCGGGCGCATTCTCGAGCCCATCCACCACATGCTCGCGATACCGCAGGCTGCCCTCGGCAACCCAAGGGGCGGCAAGCGCGCGCCATTCGGCGAAGCGCTCCGGCTTGTCGGTTACGATAAACCCCTCGATCCTGAGCCGCTTGCGCACGACGGCCATGAGGCTGGGGCCCGGACGGGGCTTCGTATCGTTGTACTCCGCCACCATGCCGCACATCACCACCCGGCCGAAGGGGTTGAGCAGGGGATAGACCGCGCGCTGCAGCTCGCCGCCGACATTCTCGAAATAGACATCGATCCCCTTGGGGCAGGCATCGCGCAGCGCGGCATCAAGGTCCATCACCGCGCGATGGTCGATACAGGCGTCGAAACCGAGGCTTTCCTGCACGTAGAGGCACTTGTCGGCATTGCCGACGACGCCCACTACCCGCGCGCCGCTGCGCTTGGCGATCTGCCCGGCGACGGAGCCGACCGCGCCGGAAGCGGCTGAGATTACCACCGTCTCGCCCGGCTTGGGCTGGCCGATGTCTTTCATACCCGTATAGGCGGTGGTGCCCGGCATGCCGAGCACGCCGAGATAGGCGGAACAGGGCAGGCCCGGTGGCACGGCGACGAGATCGGCCGCCGGCGCGACGATATGGGATTGCCAGCCGTAGGCACCCGCCACCACATCGCCCGGGGCGAAGCGCGGATCGCCGGAGGCGAGAACTTCCCCGACCGTCTCGCCTGTCATCGGCTGGCCGAGACCGACCGGCGGCGCGTAGGAGGGCGCATCGTTCATTCGCCCGCGCATATAGGGATCGAGGGATAGCCAGAGCGTCCGCGTCAGCACCTCGCCCGGCCCCGGCCGCGGCATCACCTCCTCGACAAGGGCGAAATCCTCGCGCGCCGGCAGGCCCTTCGGCCGGTTCTGCAGTACGATCGAGCGGCGAAGATTGCCCATGCCTCAAGCCTTCCCTGATGATGGCGTCCTGGCAGGGCCTATCCTGCGTCGGTCACCGGTCGTTCCGCAAGCCGCCCTCGACATGGCGGGCGAAGGCGGCGAAGAGCCGGCGGGTGACGGGCCCGACCGCGCCATCGCAGACCGGCTTGCCATCGACCGTGACGATCGGCCGCACGAAGCTCGTGGCACTGGTGATGAAGGCTTCCCGCGCCGCGGCCAGTTCGTCGCGGCTGAAGGCGCGTTCGGCCATGGCGAGGCCCTCGCCCTGCAGCAATTCGGCGAGCGCCGCGCGCGTGCAGCCGGGCAGGATTTCCTCCCCGAGCGCGCGGGTGCGCAAGACGCCCGCCGCATCCACGATCCAAAGATTGGAGGAGGCGCATTCGGTGACCATGCCCTCGGCATCGATCAGCGCCATCTCGAAGGCGCCGGCCTCTTTCGCGGCCTGCTTGGCGAGCACATTGGGCAGCAGGTTCACGCTTTTGATATCGCGGCGCGCCCAGCGGAGATCAGGGCCAGTGATGATGCTGGTCGCCCAGCGATCGACATCGCGCGGATAGGGGGCGAGCGGCCGCGCCGTCATCACCAGCGTCGGGCGGGTGCCGGCCTTGGGGAAGACATGCTCGCGCTTCGCCGCCCCGCGGCTGATCTGGATATAGAGCAGGCCGTTGCCGGTGATGCGGTTGCGCGCCACCACCTCGCGCATGATGGCAGCCAGCGCGCCGGGGCCGACCGGCATGGCGATGCGCAGTTCGCCGAGCGAGCGGACGAGACGCGCGAGGTGCTTCTCCTCATCCACGAAGCGGCCGCGATGCAGATAGACGACCTCGTAGATGCCGTCTCCGAACAGAAAGCCGCGGTCTTCGACGCGAAGGGCGGCGGCCGCCAGCGGCAGGTAGCGGCCATTGACATAGGCGATACGGCTCATGGGCAGGTCTCTTGCTGAAGGCGGGCGGCAGGCGCGCGGGCGCTCAATCGTCCAGGCCGAGGGCGCGCAGGTGCTGGGTCTTCTCATCCCAGCCAGCGCGTTCGCGGACTGTCAGGAAGAGATGGACGCGCCGATCGAACAGCTTGGCCAGTTCCACCCGAGCCCGCGCGCCGATTTCCTTGATGCGCGCTCCCCCGGCGCCGATGAGGATCGCCTTGTGGCCGGGGCGGGAGACGGTGATCGTGGCATCGATCCTGACCGAGCCATCCCGCCGCTCCTTGAAGCTCTCCGTCTCCACCGTCGTCTCATGCGGCACTTCCTGATGCGTTTGCAGCAGGATCTGCTCGCGCACGATCTCGGCGGCAAGCAGCCGGTCCGGCAGGTCGGTCAGCTCCTCGTCCGGGTAGAGGTGCGGCCCTTCCGGCACGGCTGCCGCGAGCGCATCGCGCAAGCCCGCCACTCCGTCGCCGGTCACGGCGCTGACCATGAAGGTCTCGGCGATGCTGAGCCGGCGGTTGAGCTCGGCGGTGAGCGGCAGCAGGCGCGCCGGCTCCACCAGATCGACCTTGTTGAGCACGAGCCAGAGCGGGCGCTTATCCTCGGCGAGCCGCGCGATGATAGCCTCGGTCAGTTCCGAGATGCCGGCCTTGGCATCGACCAGCAGAAGCGTGAGATCGGCATCCTGCATGCCGGACCAGGCGGCATTGACCATCGCGCGGTCGAGCCGCCGCTTCGGATTGAAGATGCCGGGCGTATCGACCAGCAGGATCTGCGCCGTGCCCTGCATCAGGATGCCCATGATGCGGAAGCGCGTGGTCTGCGCCTTGGGGCTGACGATCGAGAGCTTGGCTCCGGCGATCCGGTTGAGGAGCGTCGATTTTCCGGCATTCGGCGCGCCGATGATGGCGACGAAGCCGCAGCGCGGGGCCGCGGCGGTGGGGGGCTGTTCGTTCATGGCTTGATCGGTCCTGGCTCGCGGGGCTGCCGCGCGGGCTTCTTCTGCGTCTGCAGGAGGGCGAGGAGGCTCTGCGCTGCCACCTGCTCGGCGGCGCGGCGGCTGCCAGCGGCGCCCTCCCTGCTCTCTCCGCCGAGGCTTGCCCGCATGACGAAGTGCGGGGCATGCGCAGGCCCTTCCTGCGATAGGATCTCATAGGTCGGCAGGCCGAGTCCGCGCGCCTGCCCCCATTCCTGAAGCGCGGTCTTGGCATCCTTGGGCGGCTCGGGGTCAGCCGCGATCGCGGCTTCGAAATGCCGCCGCACGAAACTCTGCACTGGGGCGAGCCCGGCATCGAGGAAGAGCGCGCCGAGCAGCGCCTCCATCGCATCGGCGATCACCGATGCCTGCTGGCGGACGCCGGCCCGCGCCTCACCGGGGGCGACCGCCAGCAACCCCGGCAGCCCAGCGGCTTCGGCGATCGCGGCCAGCACCGGCTGCGAAACGAGATGGGCGAGCCTGCGGCCGAGCGCGCCTTCCTGCTCGCGCGGATAGCGTTCCACCAGCCAGGCGGCGATGGTGAGGCCGAGCACACGGTCGCCCAGGAATTCCAGCCGTTCGTTGGAGCGGCGGCCCCCGCCCGCGGCGGAGCGGTGGGTGAGCGCCTCCTGGACGAGCACGGGCCGGGCGAAAGCATGGCCCAGCATCTCTTCCACCGCGGCGAGGCTGGCGGCAGGAAGCTCGGCCAGCGACGGCGGCCCGGCGGCCCGGCGGCGGCGGGGCGCTGCGCGCTCGCCGTGGTCTGGGCCGCTCAATGAATGATTTTGAAGATGCGGTTCCAGCGAATCTCGCTTGGCCATTCCCAGATTTCCCACCAGGGGTAGCGGGCATTGATCGAGAAGAAGATGATATCGGCCTTGCCGACGAGATTGGCCACCGGAATATAGCCCACCGCATCCAGAACCCGGCTGTCGAGGCTGTCGTCGCGATTGTCGCCCATCCCGAAAACATAGCCGGGCGGCACGTGATAGACCTGGGTATTGTCGAGCGGCCCGTCATCCGAAGCCTTGAGGATAGGGTGCTTCAGCCCGTCCGGCATGGTTTCGATATATTTCTTGAGCAGCATCGGCGGCTCGCCCCCGGCGCCGTCGGTCATATAGGTGCCATCCGGATCACGCGGCAATTCCTTGCCGTTGATGTAGAGATGGCCGTGGATCATCTGGATGGCGTCGCCCGGCAGCCCGACGATGCGCTTGATATAGTCGATGCTCGGGTCGCGCGGCAGGCGGAACACGGCGACGTCCCCGCGCTTGGGCAGGCTGCCGAAGATGCGGCCCTTGAAGAGATCGGGCGAGAAGGGAAAGGAATAGCGCGAATAGCCGTAGCTGAATTTGGAGACGAAGAGGTAATCACCGACCAGCAGAGTCGGGATCATGCTGCCCGAGGGGATGTTGAAGGGCTCATACAGGAAGGTCCGGATGAAGACCGCGATCAGCGCGGCATAGATGACTGTCTTGAGGCTGTCGCCCCAGCCGCCTGTTTTACGCTGAGCCATAGCAGTGATTGACCTCTCGAGACGCCCTCGGCATGTCGCGGAAAGGCCTCCGCCTGTCAAGCAAGCCGCTGCCATGTTTCTGCCTCGCCGGCCCACGCCCTGCGCTCCGGGAAGATCAGCCGGCCGCCCCGCCACCCCGCGCTTGCACCCATGGCCGCTCATCGGCGACAAGCCGCCATGGCCCCCCCTCCGCTCCTCATGCTCCAGGATATCCACGTCAACCTCGGCTCCACGCCGCTGCTGCGGGGGGCGGAGCTTGCCGTCAGCCAGGGCGAGCGGATCTGCCTCATCGGGCGCAACGGCTCGGGCAAATCGACGCTGCTCAAGATCGCCGCCGGGCTGATGCCGATGGACCAGGGCAGCCGCTTCATCCAGCCGGGGGCGACCATCCGCTATCTGCCGCAGGAGCCCGATCTGTCCGCCTTCCCCTCCACCCTCGCCTATGTCGAGGATGGCATGGGCCCAGGTGACGATCCCTATCGGGCAATCAGCCTGCTCGGCGCGCTCGGGCTTTCGGGTGAGGAGAAGCCCGCCCGCCTTTCGGGGGGCGAGGCGCGGCGGGCGGCGCTCGCCCGTGCGCTGGCCCCGGCGCCCGACCTCCTGCTGCTCGACGAGCCGACCAATCATCTCGATCTGCCCGCCATCGAATGGCTGGAAGAGGAACTCGGCCGCATGCGCGCCGGGCTCGTCATCATCAGCCATGACCGCCGGCTGCTCCTGAACCTCTCCCGCAGCCTCATCTGGCTCGACCGCGGCACCACGCGGCGGATCGACCGCGGCTTCGCGGCCTATGAGGATTGGCGGGAGGAACTGCTCGCCCAGGAAGAGGCCGAGCACCACAAGCTCTCCCGCCAGATCGCGCGGGAAGAGGATTGGATGCGCTACGGGGTGACGGCGCGGCGGAAGCGCAACGTCCGCCGCGTCGGCGAACTCGCGGCGCTGCGGCAGCAATATCGCGAGCGGAACGCGCTGGCCACCGGCACCCGCATGGCGGCGAGCGAGGCGGAAGGCTCGGGCAAGCTCGTCTTCGTGGCCGAGGGCCTGGGCAAATCCTACGATCGCCCGGTCGTCCGCGACCTCGATTTACGGGTGCTGCGGGGCGATCGGCTCGGCATCATCGGCCCCAACGGCGCCGGCAAATCCACCCTCCTCGGCCTGCTCACCGGCAGGATCGCGCCCGATACCGGGCAGGTGAAGATCGGCACCAACCTCGAGATGGTCACGCTCGACCAGCAGCGCGCGAGCCTCGACCCGGCGCGGACACTGGCCGAGACGCTGACGGACGGGCATGGCGAGCTGGTGCAGGTGGGAAGCGAGAAGCGGCACGTCATCGGCTATATGAAGGACTTCATGTTCAAGCCCGAGCAGGCGCGCACCCCAGTCGGCACCCTCTCGGGCGGGGAGCGGGGCCGGCTCCTGCTCGCCTGCGCGCTGGCCCGCCCCTCGAACCTGCTCATCCTCGACGAGCCGACCAACGACCTCGATTTCGAGACGCTCGATCTATTGCAGGAAATGCTGGCGGATTACGCGGGCACGGTGCTGCTCGTCAGCCATGATCGCGACTTTCTCGACCGGGTGGTGACATCGACGCTCGCGGCGGAAGGCGATGGGCGCTGGACGGAATATGCCGGTGGCTATTCGGATATGCTGGCCCAGCGGCGCGCTGATCTGCCGCCCAGGGCGGCACCTGCCACGGTGCGCAAATCCGCGCCCGGAGCCTCCCCGGATAGCCCGCCCCCGCCGGCGGCTTCCCGCAAGATGAGCTTCAAGGATGTGGACGCGCTGAAGAAGCTGCCGGCGCAGATGGACAAGCTGCAAGCGGAGATCGCCCGCCTTCAGGGGACGCTCGCCGACCCTGGGCTTTATGCGCGCGACCCGAAGAGCTTCGCCGCAACAACGGCGAAGCTCGGGGAAGCGGAAGCCGCCCTCGCCGCCGCCGAGGAACGCTGGCTTGAGCTTGAGATGCTGCGGGAAGATCTGGCCGGCTAGGCGGCGCCGCGGGGTTGGCTACCCGCAGGAATGGCTGAGCGCGTCGTAGGCGGCGGTAAAACCCCGCAGCGAAAAGCGCTCCGGCATATGGCCGGGAGGCGCGGGCATATGCACCTCGTTGCCCGCCTTGAAGGCGGCGATGGCGGCAGCCGGGCGATCCGCATAGGCGTATTTGCCCTGGGCGTGGAAGCCGAACTGGCCGGTCTGATCCACCTGCATGGTGAGCTTGGGCTGGTTCGGATCATAAGCGGCGCAGGGGCTCACCACCACACGGTCACGCCGTGGCGGCGCGTGGGTGACGACGAGGACCGCCACATCGCAGGCGCCACCGGTATGGTGCACCGCCAATTGCTGCGTATAGGCGTAGCAGATGCGCTTGCCCTTCTGCGTGTAATGGGCGACCGCCCAATCATTGAAATGCCGCATCTGCTGTGCCGCCTCGGCGGGAACCGCCGCCGCCAGCGCGATGGCGGCACAGGATGCCAGGATAAGGTGCTTCATGCCCGCTCCGTTCCTTCCTTGTCTATTTGATGGCGCGATCGGGTGCTGAAGTCGCAATCCCGTCATCGCTGTCGGGTGCCGAGGCGAATTGGACCGATTGCCGCCAGAGCGCATGATCGTTGATCGCCGCGGCAGCGGCCGCGGAGGCCTGGCCGGCATCCGCCAGAAGCGGGCCGTGGCCCGGCTGGTAGATGAAGCCGTTGGTCGGATAGACATCGCCGAAACGCCCCGAATGGCCAATCTCGACGCGCACGCGGGTCCAATCGTTGCGCGGCGACACGTCGATCACCGCGATGGCGTGCGAGATATCCCCACCGCGGAGCCCAGGCTCGGGCCAGTGCGCCTGATCGACGAGGATCTTGCGGCCGTTCACCGTCTCGGCGACGACGGCGACATGGCCGAGCGCCATGCCGGGGCGGGATTTGAAGCTCAGCACCGCGCCATCCACCGGCTGCTGCCCGCGTTCATAGCGGCCTTCAGCCTCCCGCCACCACTGATAAGCGTCACCCGGAAGATCAATGCCGGACACGCGGCTGGCATAGGCGACGCATTCGAGCCAGCGCCCTCCCCCATGGTAGGCGATATGGCGCAGCCGCGTGACATGCGCGCGCTCGACAAAGTGGCGCGGGTGAAAGACGCGGCGGCGCGCCACATGTCGCACCGGCTCATGCCCGCGGCTGGAAAGCCGGTGCAGCATGTGCTTGGGCAGCGGATGAAGGGATTTCGCCTCGGCATTGGCCGCATATCCCGTAAAGCTCAGAACCAGGGCTGAAGCGAGCAGAAGGCCCCGGCGCATTCCGTTTTGAAGTCGAGCCATTTAGCTTTTCGTCTTGATCGTGCAACGATGATCGGACGGCCGCTGACGATGACGACGCAATGAAAAGACCCCCGCCTTACAGAGCGGTAATCTTTATCGGCACCCTCACGACCTGGTGACGACCTAGGGCAAAGGGTTGAGTTCCCGCAATGGCGATTGCGCCGCCACGGGGTGTCAACCCGGCATTTCGTCTAAATTCCGCCGCTAAGGGGCTCACGAATAGGATCGCTATCCTATCACGCCGCAGCGGGCGGCGTGCAGAGGCCGGCGGCAGAGCGCCGGGCGGCGCCGCTCGCGGCCTCTCACCCCTCGCCTGCACGGGCGAGGGGCGGGTTACCCTCAGCCCGCGCGGGCGAGCCGGGCCGGCTTCGGCTGATCGATATCCAGATCATGCAAGGCGATCGGGTAATCGCCGGTGAAGCAGGCGTCACAGAAATGCGGGTCGGCAGCATTGCGCCGCGCGGTGCCGAGCGCTTGGTAGAGCCCGTCGATCGAGACGAAGGCGAGGCTGTCCGCGCCGATCAGTTCAGCCATCTCCGCCACGTCGTGCTGGGCGGCGAGCAGCTTGCTCCGCTCGGGCGTGTCGATGCCGTAGAAGCAGGAATGCGTGGTCGGCGGCGAGGAGATGCGCATATGCACCTCCGTCGCCCCGGCCGCGCGCACCATCTCCACGATCTTGCGGCTCGTCGTGCCGCGCACGATCGAATCATCGACCAGCACCACCCGCTTGCCGGCAAGCACCGCACGGTTGCCGGAATGCTTCAGCCGGACGCCGAGGTTGCGGATCTGGTCCGTCGGCTCGATGAAGGTGCGGCCGACATAATGGTTGCGGATGATCCCGAGCTCATAGGGAATGCCGCTCTGCGCCGCATAGCCCATGGCGGCCGGCACGCCCGAATCCGGCACCGGCACCACGACATCGGCATCGACGCCCGATTCGCGCGCCAGCATGGCGCCGATCTCCTTGCGCGCCTCATAGACGGGCTTGCCCTCCATCACCGAGTCAGGGCGGGCGAAATAGACATATTCGAAGATGCAGAAGCGGGATTGGGTGGTGTGGAAGGGCTTCACGCTGCGCACGCCCTGGCCGTTGATGACGACGATCTCCCCCGGCTCGATATCCCGCACGAAATCGGCGCCGACGATTTCGAGCGCGCAGGTCTCGCTCGCCAGCACCCAGCCGTCCGACCCATCCGGATGCGGCAGCCGGCCGAGGATGAGCGGGCGCACGCCCTGCGGATCGCGCACGCCGATCAGCCCGTCCTGGCTGAGGGCGACCAGCGAATAGGCGCCGACCACCTGCTTCAAGGCGTCGATCAGCCGGTCGAGCACGGTCGAATAGAGGCTGATCGCGATGAGATGGATAAAGACCTCCGAATCCATCGAGGATTGGAAGAGGCAGCCGCGCCGCACCAGATCGCGCCGGATGGCGGCGGCATTGGTGAGATTGCCGTTATGCCCCACGGCGAAGCCGCCGAAGGCGAAATCGGCGTAGAGCGGCTGGACGTTGCGGAGCACCGTCTCGCCCGTGGTCGCATAGCGGTTATGGCCGATGGCATGCGCGCCGGGCAGCCCGGCGATCACCTTGGCGTCGCTGAAATTGTCGCCCACCAGGCCGAGGCCCTTGTGCAGATGGAACCGCTCGCCATCGAAGCTCGCGATGCCCGTCGCCTCCTGGCCGCGATGCTGAAGCGCGTGCAGGCCGAGCGCGGTGATGGCCGCCGCATCGGTCGCGTTCCACACGCCGAACACGCCGCATTCCTCATGCAGCTTGTCGTCATCGCCCGGTTCGGCCGCACCCAGTCTGCCACAATCGTCGGTCATCGACCTGTTCCTTCAATGCCTGCGCGGCGTCGCGCGGAGGAGGAGGAGGCACGCTACTGCACCTGCGCGGCAGAACCCGATCCCGCCGGCTTCGCCCCGCCCGGGGCTTTGGCCGGCGTCAGCGCCGAGCCTTGCGGCACGGGCTGCAGGAGATCCTGCAAGCTGGGCGGCTGGGTCGTCGGCGGGGCCGCCAGGTGCGGATGGAACTGCGCCGGGAGATAGGCCACCACCTGCTGCGCCCCCTCATACACATAGGGGAGCAGCCGCGCATCCCGTATCGGCTGGGGCCAGTCCTGCGGTGTCGTCACCAGTCCCGCCGCGACATAGCAGAAGATCAGGAGAACGGCGCCGCGCAGCAGGCCGAAGACGATGCCGAGCGTGCGGTCGAGCCCGCCCAGCACCGAGCCGCGCACCAGCGCGCCGACCCAGCCGGAAATGACTGAGAAGACGATCAGCGCGATGACGAAGACGGTGGCGATCGCCGCCGGATCGGCGATTTCGCGCGCCTTGATCCACTGTTCGAACTTCGGCTGCACAAAGGGCGCGAACCAGAAGGCGACGAGGATGGCGCCGATCCAGGCGCCCACCCCCATCACCTCCCGCACGAACCCCCGGAAGAAGGCGAGCAGCGCCGAAAGGGCGAGCACGCCCAGAATGACGAGATCGAACCAGGTCATGCCGTATCTTCAGTCAAGGCAGGCTCCGAACGTGGGGGGCGTGCGCGCGGCGCTTGCCCGGGCGAGGCTTCCGTGAAACGGGCGAGGAGATCGCCCACATGGCCGATCTCTAGCACAGAGAGGCCGGGGGGTGCGGCGATGGCGCGCCGGGTGCCGCCACCCAGGCGGCGCGGCATGGCGGCGGCGGTGAAACCGAGCTTGGCCATTTCTTTGAGCCGGGCTTCCGCCTGGGCCACCTGCCGCACTTCGCCGGAGAGGCCGATTTCACCGAAGAAAGCGAGATGCGGATCGGTCGGCTGGCCGGCGGCGGCGGAGGCGATAGCCGCGGCGACGGCGAGATCGGCCGCCGGCTCGCTGATCCGCAGCCCGCCCGCGACATTGAGATAGACGTCCTGCTGGGCGAGCCTTAAGCCCCCGCGGCTTTCGAGCACGGCGAGCAGCATGCCGAGCCGCCCGCTATCCCAGCCGATCACCGCCCGGCGCGGCGCGCCGCCGGGATTAGGCGAGAGCAGGACCTGGATCTCCATCAGCACCGGCCGCGTGCCTTCCAGCCCCGCGAAGACCGCGCTGCCCGCGATATTACCCCGCCGCTCGGCCAAAAACAGCGCGGAGGGATTGGCGACCTCGCCGAGGCCCTGCTCCGTCATCTCGAAAACGCCGATCTCGTCGGTCGCGCCGAAGCGGTTCTTGACCCCGCGCAGAATGCGGAACTGATGGCCGCGATCGCCTTCGAAATAGAGCACGGCATCGACCATATGCTCCATGACGCGCGGGCCGGCGAGCGCACCATCCTTGGTGACATGCCCGACGAGCACCAGGGCGAAGCCCTCCGTCTTGGCCAGCCGGATGAGTTCGAGGGAGGCGGCGCGCACCTGGCCCACCGTGCCGGGCGCGGAATCGAGCGCCTCATGCGCCATGGTCTGGATCGAGTCGATGATCAGTAGCGCGACCGGCCGGCCTTCGCCGCGCCCGGCGGCGGCGAGCGTCGCCACGATATCCTGCACGCCGGTCGCGGAGGCGAGTTCGACCGGCGCCCGCGCGAGGCCGAGGCGGCGCGCCCGCATGCGCAGCTGATCGACCGACTCTTCGCCCGAGATATAGACCACCCGCTCGCCGCTGGCCGCGAGCGCCGCTGCCGCCTGCAGCATGAGGGTGGATTTACCGATGCCGGGATCACCGCCGACCAGAATGGCGGAAGCGGGCACCAGCCCGCCGCCCAGCACCCGGTCCAGCTCCGCAATCCCGGTCTGGCGGCGTGGTGGCGGCGCCGCCTCCCCCTCAAGCCCCACGAGCGGGATGCGCCGGCCCGCGCCCACTGCCGCGCTGCGTGTGCCGCCGACGGCGACCGGAGGCGGCGCCACCTCCTCGACGATGCTGTTCCAGGAACCGCAAGCCTCGCAGCGGCCGCCCCACTTCGCGGAGACGGCGCCACAGCTCTGGCAGACATAGCGGGCAGAGGATTTCGCCATCAGCGACACATGCCCGACGATGCCTGCCGAACGAAAGCGAAAATAGCGCCGCCGCCGCTCATGCCGCTATGCCGCCCGCGGCCGAGGCTGCCTCACTGCAGCTTCAATGCACCAGGGCGGGCACCATCTCATGTTCGATGATGGCGCCCCAGGCGAGTTCCCGATTGGGGGCGACCGCCATCGGCGTGCCGTCGGCCGCATGGATCGCGAAGACATCCTCGCCCCCCACGGTCACGGGCTTGATATAGGCGAGTTGGGAGACGCCGAGCTGGGCCAGCTGAGCGGCGGTGATATGGCGGAGATCGGCGGCCCGGGCCTGGCCCGGCACCGGCTTTTCTGCGCTGTCCTGACTGCGCATGATCAGATTTCCTTTCGATGAGACGGCTTGAGCAAGCCCGTCTGCGAGATAGAGGAACCCTAATGCTCATCTACGATGCGGGAGACACCCATTTGAGGCGCGATCTCCGCAACCTCCCGGATATCCCGCCGGGCGCGGCCCGGCACGACGGTTGGCGATTTCGCGACCGTGTCGATCGGGATCGTCCGCACGCGGGTTTCCGGCTGCGGCCGGATCAGATCCACATGCAGCAACCCGTTATGCAACCAGGCGCCCTTGATCTCGATCCCCTCGGCGAGAACGAAGGCGCGCTGGAACTGGCGCGATGCGATCCCGCGATAGAGAAAGACCCGGCTCTGATTGTCCTCTCCCTGGCGTCCACGGATGACAAGCTGGTTGTCCTCCTGGGTGATCTGAAGATCTTCCATGCTGAACCCCGCGACGGCGAGCGTGATACGAAGGCCGGATGGCCCCGTCTGCTCGATATTGTAGGGGGGATAGCCTTCAGATTGTGTTTTCGAAGCTCGTTCCAGCATCTGTTCCAAATGGTCGAAGCCCAAAAACAAGGGGGAGGTGAAGACGCGTGCGCTCATCGGCAAAAGCCTCCTCTTCGTAGAGCGAAGCATCGGTGGGCCCGGATGCGGCACCCACGCGACCTATATAGTGGGTGGATTGTAGCGCCCTTGCAAGAGCGGCAATGCGCCGCCCTCCGTTGCCCGCGGGCCGTGAGGCCGCTACATCCCGGCCATGTCCGCAGACCCCGCCCCGACCACCGATATCCTTCCGCTCGTCATCGCGCCGGACCCGCGCCTCAAGACGAAAACCCGCCCCGTCGCGCAGGCTGACCGTGCCTTCGCCCGCGCGCTCGCGGAGCAGATGCTCGCCACCATGTATGCCGCCCCCGGCATCGGGCTCGCTGCCCCGCAGGTGGGTGCCGATCTCCGCCTCGCCGTGATAGACTTGCAGGCCGATGAGCAGAAAGCGCCGATCGTCCTCGTCAATCCGCGCATCGAAGCAGTGAGCGAGGAGCTTGCCACCCGTGAGGAAGGCTGCCTCTCGATCCCGGGGCACTATGCCGATGTCACCCGCCCGGCGCGGGTGACGGTCTCCTACGAGGATCTGGAGGGCGCTTCTCAGGTGATCGAGGCCGAGGGGCTGCTCGCCACCTGCCTGCAGCACGAGATCGACCATCTGGACGGGGTGCTCTTCGTCGATCATCTCTCCGCCCTCAAGCGCAACATCATCCTGCGCAAGATGGCCAAGGAAAAACGCCTGCGAAAGCAGGGCTGAAACAGCAAGCAGGGAGCGCCGCCGCATGCGCCTGGCCTTCATGGGCAGCCCCGATTTCGCGGTCCCCGCACTCCGCGCGCTGGCGGCCGCGGGGCATGCGGTCGTCTCCGTCTATTGCCAGCCGCCGCGGCCGGCCGGGCGTGGCCAGGCGGTGCAGGCCTGCCCCGTGCAGAAGGCGGCCGAAGCCCTGGGGGTTACCGTCCGCCATCCGGCGAAGCTGCGCGGCGATGCGGCGGCTCTGGCCGAGTTCCGCGCGCTCGATCTCGATGCCGCGGTGGTCGCGGCCTATGGCCTCATCCTGCCGGCCGACTGGCTCATGGCGCCGCGGCGCGGCTGCATCAACATCCATGCCAGCCTGCTGCCCCGCTGGCGGGGCGCTGCCCCGATCCATGCCGCCATTCGCGCGGGCGATGCCGAAACCGGCATCACCATCATGCAGATGGATGAAGGGCTCGATACCGGGCCGATGCTGCTCGCCGCGCGCAGCCCGATCGGCCCGGCCGACCGGCTCGGCGATGTGCATGACCGGCTGGCCGCGCTCGGCGCCGATCTCATCCTGCGGGTGCTTGCCGAGGATCCGCCGCCACGGCCCCAACCGGCGGAAGGCGCCAGCTACGCGCCGCGCCTCAGCCGCGCCGATGGCCAGATCGCCTGGGGCCTGCCGGCCGCCGCGATCGAGCGGCAGATCCGTGCCTTCGACCCCTGGCCCGGAAGCTTCACCACCCTCGGTGGCGAGATGCTCAAGGTGCTCGATGCCGCGCTCTGCCCGGAGGCCGAAACCGCCGCCGCCGCCGCTCCCCCCGGCGCGGTGCTGGACGACCGGCTGACCGTCGCCTGCGGCGGCGGGGCGCTCCGCCTGCTCGCCGTTCAGCGCGCCGGGCGGGCGGCGATGGCGGCGGCGGACTTCCTCCGCGGCACGCCCATCCCCCCGGGCACGCGCCTCGGCGCATGAGCATGCGCTACGCCCTTCTGCTGGAATATGACGGGCGCGGCTTCGTCGGCTGGCAGCGGCAGGCGCAGGGGCTTTCCATCCAGGAGGTTCTGGAGACGGCGGCGGCACAGCTCGCCGGCGGCATGCCCATCGCCGCGGCGATCGCCGGGCGAACGGATGCCGGCGTGCATGCGGCGGGCCAGGTCGCGATGATCGAATTGCCGAAGGACTTGCCGCCCGAGCGGGTGCAGGAGGCGCTCAACTTCCACATGAAGCCCCATGCCGTGGCGGTGGTGGAGGCCCGGGCCGCGCCCGCCGATTGGCACCCCCGCTTCGATGCCCTCCGCCGCCGCTATCGCTACGTCATTCTCAACCGCCGCGCCCGGCCGGCGCTCGGCTTCGGCCACGTCTGGCATGTGCCGCATGGGCTGGAGGCGGGGGCGATGGCGGAGGCCGCCCGCCACCTCGTCGGCCGGCATGATTTCACCTCCTTCCGCGCGGCGAGTTGCCAGGCGAAATCGCCGCTCCGCACGCTCGACCGGCTGGAGGTGCGGCGCGATGGCGTGTTCATCATCATCGAGGCTGAGGCGCGGAGCTTCCTGCACCATCAGGTGCGCAACATGGTCGGCACGCTCAAACTGGTGGGAGACGGCGCCTGGGAACCACTCCGCATGGCATCGGCGCTTGCCGCCCGCAATCGCGCGGCCGCCGGCCCCACCGCGCCGCCGGATGGCCTCACCTTCATGGGCGTGGATTACGAGCCGGCGCTCTTCCACCGGACGGATGAGCGCGGCTGAGGCTGAGTGAGAGGCCGCGGCGCCGCGCAGCTCAGAAGTCCGGCTGGGTCGAGATCGAGGTATAAGTGTACCACTCGTCCCGCGTCACCGGCAGCGTGCTCGTGGGGATCGGCTCGCGCCGCGGATCGGTCCGGCCATCCGGCTGCGGGGCGTCCTGTTCCGTCACCACCGCGCGATTGTAGCCCGGACCAGCAACGATATCGGTGATGACGGCGACGAGCACGTCCCGCGCCATCCCCTGTTTCAGCCCCTCTTCCACCAGGGCGTCGAGCCGCGGCTTGAGCCAGTCATGCACAGGCGTCGTAGCCATGGAAGCCTCCTAGAGCGAATTGTCTGGCGAAGCGACGTGCCGCCATCGCGGCAGCCTGCCACGGTGCCGGCGAAGGCCGCGCGTCTCGACGGGCTCAGCCGACGAAGGCCGAGGCCGGATAGCCCTGAGCGAAGAGCAAGGCGCGCAGGTCGGCATGGTCCACCCTCGCCTTCGCTTCCCGCGCCACGATCGGCTTGGCGTGGTAGGCGATGCCGAGGCCGGCGGAGGCCAGCATGGCGAGGTCGTTCGCGCCGTCACCCACCGCGAGCGTCGCGGCAAGCTTGAGGCCGCGCTCCTCGGCCAGGCGCAGCAAGGTCGCCTTCTTGGCATCGCGGTCGAGAATGGGTTCGCGGACTTCGCCGGTGAGCGCCACGCCGTCATCCTCCAGGATATTGGCATAGTGCCCATCAAAGCCAAGCGCCTCGGCCACGCGGCCGGTAAAAAAGGTAAAGCCGCCGGAGACGAGGACGGTCTGCGCATTATGGGCCCGCATGGTGGCGATGAGTTCCCGCGCGCCGGGCATCAGCTCTGTCCGCGCCCAGGTCTTCTCCAGCGCATCGAGGGTGAGGCCGCGCAGCATGGCGACGCGCGCCCGCAGCGCCTCCGCGAAATCAATCTCGCCATTCATGCTGCGGCGGGTGATCGCCTCAATCTCGGCCTTGCGCCCGGCATAGGCGGCGAGCTCGTCCAGGGTTTCGCTGGTGACGATGGTGCTGTCCATATCCGCGACCAGAAGGCCCTTGCGCCGCCCCCGCGCCTTGGTGACGATGGCATCCACCGGGGCGTTGGCCAGGGCTTCCTGAATCAGCACCGGATCGGGCGGGGTGTCGAGCGGGATGTCGGCCGCCTCGCCATCGCTCAGGATAACGGGCGGCCCTGCGCGCAGCGCCTCCGCCACGCGGCGGATCTGGGCGAGGGAGAGCGTGGTCGCGCGGCGATCGGCGACGAGGGTGAGAATCTGGCGCATGGGCGGCGGACACTGGCGGGAGGACGCGGCATGCGCAAGGTGAATTGGGGGAATGGGAGGCAGGCGATGGCGGGCGCGGCCCCGGCGGCGTCATGAGCGGCGGGATGGGCGCGCGGCTGCCGCTGGCGCTCTTCATCGCGGGGCCGACCTGCAGCGGCAAATCCGCCCTCGCCCTCGCCCTCGCCGAAGCCTTGGGCGGCGTGGTCATCAATGCCGACTCGATGCAGATCTATCGTGAGCTGCGCATCCTCACCGCCCGGCCGAGCGCCGAGGATGAGGCCCGGGTGCCGCATGCGCTCTACGGCGTGCGCCCGGCGGCGGAGCCCGGCCATGTCGCCTGGTGGCGGGAAGCGGCCCTCGGCGAAATGGGGGAAGCCCATGCGCGCGGCCTGATGCCTATCCTCTGCGGCGGCACCGGCCTCTATTTCTCGGCCCTGCGGCATGGGCTGGCCGAAATCCCGCCGATCAGCCCGGAAGCGCGACGGGAAGCGCGCGCCGCCCTCGCCTCCGTCGGCGCCCCGGCGCTCCACGCGCTGCTCGCCGAACAGGACGCGGAAACCGCCGCCGAGCTCCGCCCGAGCGATGGGCAGCGCATCGCCCGTGCCTATGAGGTGGTGCTGAGCACCGGGCGCGGCCTCGCCTCCTGGCGGCGGGAGCCGCGCCTGCCGCCACCGCCCTGGCGCTTCCGCGCCATCCGGCTCGATCCCCCCCGTGCCGATCTGCATCGCGCGGCGGCCGATCGTTTCGCAGCCATGCTCGCGGCCGGCGCGCTCGACGAGGTGCGCAGCCTGCTCGCCCAGGGGCTGGATCCGGCGCTTCCCGCCATGCGCGCCCATGGCGTGCCGGAACTCGCCCGGCATCTGCGCGGCGAGATGAGCCTCGACGCCGCGCGCGCCCAGGCGGTCGCCAATACGACGCAGTACATCAAGCGGCAGAGCACCTGGTTCCGCCACCACGAACTCGCCGGGGAGGAGCATTTGCATATGATCCATGCGCAAATCGGGCCCGACGCGCAATTTCTGGAAAGCGGAATAGCAGATCTGACTCGTTTTATTCGCGATAGCGGTTGACGCGAGGGCGCGGCTCGGTTCATTACCCTCTCCCCGCAACCAGGCTCGCATGTCGAGGGACTGCCATGAATGCCTCAGTGAACCACGCCGAACTCCCCGCCGCGGGCGCGCAAGTGCTCCTTCGCGCGCTGAAGGAGCAGGGCGTCGAGGTCATTTTCGGCTATCCCGGCGGCGCCGTCCTGCCGATTTACGATGCGATCTTCCAGCAGAACGCTATCCGCCACATCCTCGTCCGCCATGAGCAGGCGGCGGTGCATGCGGCGGAAGGCTATGCCCGCAGCACCGGCAAGGTCGGCTGCGTGCTGGTGACGAGCGGCCCCGGCGCCACCAATGCCGTGACCGGCCTGGTGGACGCGCTGATGGACAGCATCCCCCTCGTCTGCCTCACCGGCCAGGTGCCGACGCATCTGATCGGCAATGATGCCTTCCAGGAGGCTGATACCGTCGGCATCACCCGTCCGGCGACGAAGCACAACTACCTCGTCAAGAAATCGGCCGATCTCGCGCGCATCGTGCATGAAGCCTTCTACGTCGCCCGCAGCGGCCGCCCGGGTCCGGTGGTGATCGACCTGCCGAAGGATATCCTCATCAACCCGGCGCCCTACGAGCCGGCGCCGACCGCCCCGCATCGCAGCTATCGCCCGCAGGCGGAGCCCGACCGCTCCGCGATCGAGGCGGCGGTGGCGCTGATCCGCGCGGCGCGCCGGCCCGTCCTCTATACTGGCGGCGGGATCATCAATGCCGGGCCCGAGGCCTCCGCCCTGCTGCGGGAGCTGGTGGCCGAGACCGGAATCCCCTGCACCAATACGCTGATGGGCTTGGGCGCCCTGCCGGCGAGCGACCCGCATTTCCTCGGGATGCTCGGCATGCACGGCACCTACGAAGCGAACATGGCGATGCATGGCTGCGACGTGATGATCAATATCGGCGCCCGCTTCGACGACCGCGTGACCGGGCGGCTCAATGCCTTCAGCCCGCATTCGAAAAAGATCCACGCCGATATCGACGCCTCCAACATCAACAAGAACGTGGTGGTGGATGTGCCGATCGTCGGCGATGCCGCACGGGTGCTGCGCGCCCTGCTCGATCTGATCCGGGCCGAGGATGCGCAGCCGGAGCGGGCGGCGATCACCGCCTGGTGGCGCCAGATCGACCAGTGGCGCGAAAAGCGCAGCCTCGCTTTCATCCAGCCGGAGGCCCCGGGCTCGATCATCAAGCCGCAGCAGGCGATCCGCCGGCTCTATGAGCTGACCCGCCAGAGCGGGCGCGACACCTTCATCACCACCGAGGTCGGCCAGCATCAGATGTGGGCGGCCCAGCATTTCGGCTTCGAGCGGCCCAATCGCTGGATGACGAGCGGCGGGCTCGGCACCATGGGCTACGGCCTGCCCGCCGCCATGGGCGTGCAGGTGGCGCATCCCGATGCGCTCGTGATCGACATCGCGGGTGAAGCCTCGATCCTGATGAACATTCAGGAGATGGGGACGCTCGCCCAGTACCGGCTGCCGGTGAAGGTCTTCATCCTCAACAACCAGTATATGGGCATGGTCCGCCAGTGGCAGGAGCTGCTGCACGGCAGCCGCTATTCCGAAAGCTATAGCGAAGCACTGCCGGATTTTGTGAAGCTCGCCGATAGCTTCCACGCGGTCGGCATGCGGGCGACGACGATCGATGATCTCGACCGGGTTATCTTGGAGATGCTCCGCTGCGATCGTGCCGTCATCGCCGATATCGCGGTCGACCAGGGGGAGAACGTCTATCCCATGATCCCCTCCGGTGCTGCGCATAACGAGATGCTGCTGGGGCCGGACCGGCATCGCAACAATGCTGAGGTGACCGATGCCGGAATGGTGCTGGTGTGATGGCTGAAACCACGAACGGGCAGCGCAGCGCCACCATTTCCGTGTTGGTGGAAAACGAAGCGGGCGTTCTCGCCCGCGTCATCGGGCTCTTCTCGGGCCGCGGCTATAATATCGACAGCCTGACGGTCGCCCCGGTGGACCAGGATCTCTCCCGCAGCCGCATCACCGTGGTGACGCGGGGAACCGATCTCGTGATCGAGCAGATCAAGGCGCAGCTTTTCCGCCTCGTGCCGGTCCACAAGGTCGCGGATCTCACCGCCGAAGGGCCGCACGTCGCGCGCGAGCTCGCCCTCGTCAAGGTCTGCGGCAAGGGCGAGGTGCGGGTGGAGGCGCTGCGCATCGCGGAAGCCTTCCGCGCCAAGATCGTGGACACGACGATCGAGAGCTTCGTGTTCGAACTGACGGGCGCGACCGAGAAGATCGACGCCTTCCTCGACCTCATGCGCCCCTTGGGGCTTGCCGAGATTTCCCGGAGCGGTGTGGCGGCGATCGCCCGTGGAACCAAGACGATAACCTGACGCCCCGGGCTGCCCGGCCGAAGCGCGCCATGGGGCGCGGCTGTTTTCCATAGGAGACGAGTAACCATGCGAGTCTATTACGATCGCGACGCCGACGTGAACCTCATCAAAGGCAAGAAGGTCGCGATCATCGGCTTCGGCAGCCAGGGCCATGCCCATGCGCTGAACCTCAAGGATAGCGGCGTGCGCGAGATGGCGATCGGGCTTCGCCCCGGTTCCGGCAGCGCCAAGAAGGCGGAAGCGGCGGGCTTTCAGGTGATGGACCCGGCGGAAGCCGCCCAATGGGCCGATGTGGTGATGGTGCTGACCCCGGATGAGGGCCAGGGCGATCTCTACCGCGAAAAGCTGCATGCCAACATGAAGCCGGGTGCCGCGCTCGCCTTCGCCCACGGCCTCAACGTCCACTTCAACCTGCTCGACCCGCGCGACGATATCGACGTCTTCATGATCGCGCCGAAGGGCCCGGGGCACACCGTGCGCGGCGAATACCAGAAGGGCGGCGGCGTGCCCTGCCTCGTCGCGGTCGCGCAGGACAAGTCCGGCAACGCCATGGATATCGCCCTCTCCTACGCCTCCGCCGTCGGCGGCGGCCGCGCCGGCATCATCGAGACGACCTTCAAGGAAGAATGCGAGACCGATCTTTTCGGCGAGCAGGTCGTGCTCTGCGGCGGCCTGGTCGAGCTCATCAAGGCCGGGTTCGAGACGCTGGTGGAAGCCGGCTACGCGCCCGAGATGGCCTATTTCGAGTGCCTGCACGAGGTGAAGCTCATCGTCGACCTCATCTATGAGGGCGGCATCGCCAATATGAACTACTCGATCTCGAACACCGCTGAATACGGCGAATACGTCACCGGCCCGCGCATCATCACGAGTGAGACCAAGGCCGAGATGAAGCGTGTGCTGGACGATATCCAGTCCGGCCGCTTCGCGCGGGACTGGATGCTGGAAAACCGCGTCAACCAGTCGAGCTTCAAGGCGACGCGCCGGCGCCTCGCCGAGCATCCGATCGAGGAAGTTGGCGAGAAGCTCCGCGGCATGATGCCCTGGATCTCCAAGAACCGCCTGGTGGACAAGGCGAAGAACTGACCGCCGGACTAGCTCCAGGGGCGTGACGAACGGCTGCCGCGCGCAAGCGGCAGCCGTTTTCATTTGCAGCCAGAGAGTCATTAGCCACAGCAGCCGGCCGCGCACTATGCTTCGCTCCGCCCCGGGACGGGGCATGTGAACCATGAGCACCAGGCGGAGACCGATGAACCCCGGCGAGATCGATCACAAGGCAGTCCTCGATGGCCTCCGCGCCGAATTTCTCGACAGCTTCGACGAGGAGCTGGAGATGGAGATCGACGACGAGCGGCTGGCCGAGCTCGCCTATGGCGAGCAGGCGCGGCCGCCGGGGCGCGGGATGGACCGGCGCGTCTATTTCTCCGAACTCTTCCGCCTGCAGGGCGAACTCGTGCGCTTGCAGGACTGGGTGCAGCACAACAAGCTGAAGGTCGTCGTGCTGTTCGAGGGGCGCGATGCCGCCGGCAAGGGCGGCGCCATCAAGCGCATCACCCAGCGGCTCAATCCGCGCGTCTGCCGGGTCGCGGCCCTCCCTGCGCCGAGCGAGCGGGAGCGCACGCAGTGGTATTTCCAACGCTACGTCTCCCATCTGCCGGCCGGCGGCGAAATGGTGCTCTTCGATCGCAGCTGGTACAACCGCGCCGGGGTCGAGCGCGTGATGGGCTTCTGCACCGACGAGGATGTGGACCGCTTCTTCCAGGACGTGCCGGAGTTCGAGCGGATGCTGGTCCGCTCGGGCATCATCCTCATCAAATACTGGTTCTCGATCACTGATGAGGAGCAGCACCTGCGCTTTCAGATGCGGATCAACGATCCGCTGAAGCAATGGAAGCTGAGCCCGATGGACCTCGAAAGCCGCCGCCGCTGGGAGCAGTACACCAAGGCCAAGGAAGCGATGCTGGAGCACACCCATATCCCCGAGGCGCGATGGTGGGTGGTGGAGGCGGTGGACAAGAAACGCGCCCGGCTCAATTGCATCCACCACCTGCTGAGCCAGATCCCGCATGGCGAGGTTGCCCACCCGCCGGTGATCCTGCCCGAGCGGGTGCGCAACCCCGATTATATCCGCGGGCCGATCCCGCCCGAGATGCATGTGCCATCGGTTTACTGAAAAAGTTGATCGCGGGGGGCGGCCCGAAGCCGAAGCCTGTCCTGGCGCCGGGCAAGCAGTTTCATTACACTTTCGGCATGAGTGAGACCGGAGCCGAGCTTGCCCCCACCCGCCTAGGGCCGAGTGCCGCCGCGCGAGCAGCCTGGCCGGCTGTTTCGCGGCCCGGCGCGGCCGCGGCCCTCCTCATGCCCGCGCTCGCCTGCCTCGCCGCAACGCAGTGCTGGGCCGGCCTTTCGCTGCGCGGGCTCTTCGCCGATGGCGCTTTCTACGCGGCGCAAATCTGGCTGCGGCACGGCTACTTCATCATGGAGCCGGCAAGGCTGACCGCGCAGGTGCTGGCGCAAAGCCCGGCGGCCCTCGCGCTCCATCTCGGTATCGGCGGCCCGCTGGCGATCGCCGCCCTGTTCAGCCTGACGACCAATCTGCTGCCCCTCGCCCTCCTCGCCCTCGCTGCCGCTGCCCTGCCGGTAGCGACGCGGCCCTGGGCGCTGGTGCCCCTCTTTCTCTGGCTCGCCTTCGGCATGGCCTCCAGCATCGCCAGCATCGGCGACGGGAATACCGCCGCAGCCTATCTCTGGGCGTTGTTTCTGCTGCTACTCTGGGGCGGCGCGGGATGGCGTCCGCGCCTGCTCGCCCTGCTGCTCGCGCTCGGCGCGCTCCGGCTCTACGAGGCGAATGCCTTCCTCGCCCCCTTGCTCGCGCTCGCGGGGGTCTGGCGCTATCGGCAGGAGGGTGTCGGGCCCGGGCAGCGCGGCCCCTGGCCGCGGCGCATCCTCGGCCTGATCATCCTGCTGCTGCTGGCCGCCGCACTCATCAGCCTGCATGATCTGCTCTTTCCCCGGCTGCCCGGCAATCGCGCCTCCTTGCTGGCCGATGTCATCTCCTGCCGCTGGCTTTGGGCAGAAGGTCGGCCGAACATGCCGGCCTGGCTTGGCCTGCTTGCGGTGGCGGTGCTGCCGGTGGCCTGGCTCGAAGGCCGGGCGCGGCGCTGGGGCTGGGCGGTGCTCGGCCTCGCCTTCGCCGTGGGCGGCGCGCTCGCGCTCTGGCTGCAGCCGGTCGCGGCCGCGAGTTTCGCCGCGCGGAGCAATCTCTGCCTCGTCTCTGGCCCCGCGATGCTCGCGCTCCTGCTCGCCCGCGCCTGGCGGGTGCCGGTTGTGGAGGTGGCCCGACTAGTGCCGCTCCTCAGCCTTCTCGCGCTCAGCCTCGCCTTGGCCGATGCCCGGGCGACGCTCGGCTGGCTGGGCTATACCGCCGATATGCGCCTGATCCTGGCGCAAGGCCACGGCATCATCCCGTGGGAGCAGGCGATGGCCCGGCTGCCGAGCGAAACCGCGCGCCGAAACCTGCGGGATTTCAGCTGGCCCTGGTCCACCCCGCTGATGAGCCTCTGGCTCGCGCCGCGGCCGGGGCTCGCCAGCCTCATCGCCAACCCGCCCGGCGGCGGCTGGCAGCCATTCCCGCCTGCAATCCTCGAACCGCTGCTCGCCTCCGCTTCCGGCTCCGCGCGGCCGCAAATCGCCGATGGGCTACGCGATGCCTTCCCGCGCGCGCGGTGAAAGACGCGGCAGCGTCTTCTGCCGGTCGAGCAGGCCCATACACGCGACCTCGGCGGGCTCGGGCGGGCGCAGCGGCGGCGGGAAGCCCCGCGCATCAGCAACACCCTTGGCCCGGCTGAGAAAGAAGGCGCGCCGGTAGGCCGCGTCGATATCAGCCCGGGTTTCCGCCGTCAGCGGTGCCATATCCGCCCCCCGCGCCTGCAAGGCCAGATCAAGCGCGCGGGTGCGCCGCAGGATAGCGGCATAATCTCGCCGGCTCACCTCCCAGGCAGCCAGGGCGGCATCGATTTCGCAATAATCCCGCACCGTCTGCGTGCCGTGCAGCATGGCGAAGGCCCATTGCGATCGCCCCTGCCGGATCGAGCGGCGACAGAAATCATCGAAGCTGAGCGCGCGGATCATGGTTGTGCGGGCGGAAGGCTCGAAGATCACGGTCAGCCCCTGCAAGGCTTCGAGCCGCCAGGCCAGCTCGATATCCTCGCAGCCGAAGCGGAAGATCGGGTTGAACACGCCGAACTCCGTCAGCAGCTTGCGCTTGGCTGAACTGCGCCCGCCCCAGAATTCGCGGAATGTCAGCACCTGCCCCGGGCTCATCCAATCCTGGCTGAAAAGCTGCCCCCCCGCACCGGTGACATGGCGCATCAGCGGTAGATCCGCGATCTCCGGCGCAAGCTCAGTATAGCCGAGGATGACGGTGCCCAGAGCGGGGAAGCGCAGATGCCCGGCGAGATGCGCGGTCAACAAGCTCGGCTGCGGCACGTCGTCATCGTCGAGGAAAAGCAGGATCGGCGCACGGCTGACGAAGATGCCGAAATTCTTGGCCGCCGCCAGGCCCGCCTGATTCTGGCGGAAGACGCGCATCATCGGCAGCCGGTCAGCGAAACCGGCGAGCACCGCCTGGGTGTCGTCGGCCGAGCCGTCGTCGATCACCACCAGTTCGAACCGGTCGGGCGCGAGGCGCTGGTGGATGAACCCCTCGAGCACGCGCGGCAGCAGATGAGCCCGGTTATAGGTGGTGAGGATCGCCGCGATCTCGGGTTGCTCAGGCATAGGCTTCCAGCACCGTGAAGGCTTCCTCATGCGGCAGATAGGGGTTGAGCGCCATGCGCTCGAACATGGCGCGGGATTCCGTGCCGTGGTCGTAACCGGTGACGGGCTTGCGCATGCGATGCGCGATCGGCGCGGCGTCGATCACGCCGAGGCGTAGCCCCGCGCGCTCCATCGTCACCGGCCAGATGAAATCGAGCCCCCATCCCATCCCGGCCTCCGGCCCGAAGGGCAGCAGGTGGCGCATCGCATCGCGCCGGATGGCGACGAAGGGCCCGATCTCGACGAAGCGCGTGCGCCGGGCGAGCAGCCCCGGCGCCTGCATGACGAGGCCATGATCGATGTAGCTGTCGATCGTGCGTGCCGGCTGGCAGAGCGCGAAATCGAACTGCCCGGCCAGCGCGAGGAAGCAGTCGATGAAGCCGTCCGGCAGTTCGACATCGTCATCGGAGATGAGCAGCCAATCGAAATCGCCGGCATCGGCGGTCAGCGCGTCGATGATGGTGAATTTGGGCGTCACCTCGGTATAGCGGGCGATGGTGCCCGGCAGGTCGCTGAGCCCCGCGCCGCCGAGGGCGACCGCCGCCCAGCGCTGCGTCACGGCATGGTCGCGGCTGCTCGCGCATTGATAGGCGATATGCGCCGCCGTGTTGGGCCGATGGGCGAGATAGATGCCGGCGAGAAGAACCTTAGACATGAAAGAGCCGCGCCACCTGTTCGGCCACTGCCCGCTCCGAGAGAGTGGCGTCGATCAGCGCATGGCCATTCTCCTGCAGGCTGCGCCACAGCCGGTCGTCCTCCAGCAAGGCGAGCACATGCTCAGCGAAGCCCGCGGCATCGTCGGCGATCAACAGGTGCCGCCCATCCTCGGCCGCCATGCCTTCGGCGCCGATGGCGGTGGCAACAACCGGCAGACCGCTGATCATCGCCTGCCCGACCTTGCCCTTCATTCCGGCGCCGTAGCGCAGGGGTGCGACCATCATCCGCGCCTGATCGAAGACGGGCGTGAGATCCGCGACGTAGCCCACGATCTCGATCCCGGGTTCGGTGGCCAGCGCCGCAATCTCGGGCGGTACTTCGGCACCCACGACGCGAAAGCGCGCCCCGGGCGCCCGCTCGCGCACACGCGGGAAAATCTCGCGCGCGAACCAGAGCACGGCGTCGGTATTCGGCTCATGCTGAAAGCCGCCGAGGAAGAGCAACCCGGCGCGGCCATCCGGCCCCCGCAGCGGGCGCTGCGGCGGGACGAAGACATTGGGGATGGTTTCGACCACGACATCGGGCAGCAGATCGAGCAGCATCCGCCGCTCTGCCTCGGTCACCGTGATCGTGACATCCGCCATCCGCATGCAGGAGAATTCGAGCGCCCGCAGCCGCTCCGCCTCGGTGCGGAGCGCCTCGCTTTGCCTGAGCGCCGCCTCCCGCCCAACCCGCAGGAAATGCAGATCGACGGTATCGAAGAGCACGCGCGCCCAGGGGCAATGGGTGCGCAGGATGGGGATGACCTCGGTGGCGACGATCGGGAAGCTCACCAGCGCCATGCGAAGGCTTTCGCCGAGTTCGGCCAGCGTCTCGCGCATGCCGTCAAGCCCGTAGGAGATGCGGACGACGCCGGCCTGCCGCAGCGCCTCCTCGTAGCGTCGGCGCTCGGCCTCCGGCGCCAGCGTATCGGGGAGTGCGATGGGCAGGAAGGAACAGAAGGTCACCCGCCAGCCGAGCTTCGCGATCATGCCAATCAGCGTGTGCAGGCGCAGCCCGCCGCTTTGCCGATCGAACAAGGGCAGATGGTCTGAGATGATGACGAGATCGCCGAGCGCCGGGCGCGCGCTGCCGGCCGATTGCAGAGGCTTGGCGGGGGCAGGCCCTGTAAGCAGACCCGATGGGAGCGTGGAAGGCGCCAGGCCGGCGCGATCGGTTTCCGCGATCGCCGCCTCCGGATGCGGCACGCCAAGGCCACGGAGCAGAGCGACCGCCCGGCGGAGCGGCGCCGTCAGCCGCCAGGAGGTGGAGGCATAAAGCGCGCGGAGCAGCGCGTCTTTCGCGGCAAGCCGGGCATGGAGCGCCGCAATCTCGGCGTCCCGGCCATGCCCCGCGAGATCGCCGAGCGCTGCCCGATACCCCTCGACGGCGTGGCTGCGGTCCTTGACCAGCTCGGTCAGCAGCGCGACCTCGCGACGGAGGATGGCCTCGCGCAGAAGGGCCTGCCGCTCATCCGCCCCATCCGCTGGTGCGGCGGCAAAGCCCTTTGCGTCCTCGCTGCCCACCGAGCCGGAGGGGCCAGCGGACAAATCATCAGGCGACACGGGGCTCTCCTCGGCTCTGCTCATGCTGAGTCCGTATAGGGAGGCAAGCTTGGTGACTGCAACCCTGAAGCACAAGGCCGCTGTCGCCCAGCGCGACTTCTGTTGGTGAGGTCAGAAGCGGGCGGCCACGGCATCCGGCCAGGCGGCTTCCCGGCGCATCGCCGCCGCGAGCCTCTCCCCCTCCAGATCGGCAGCCAGGCCGCTCCTTATCAGCAGCCCAGGGCAGCCTTGCGCCGCGGCGCCAGCGATATCATGGGCGAGACTATCCCCTACCGCCCAGATGCGGCCGCGGTCCGCGGGGCGGCCGAGCAGCGGCGCGAGCAGGCGGAAGGCCGCCTCGTAGATGCTGCCGCCGGGCTTGCCGATGAGGGTAACGGGCCCGCCCATCGCGGCGTAGAGCGCGGCGATGGCGCCTGGCGCCGGGGCGGTGCGGCCCTCTCCCAGCACCATGTCGAGATCCGGATTGGCACAAAGGCAGGGCAGGCCATGCGCCGCCGCCGGGGCGAGCAGCGCGCGATAGGCTTCGAGCCCGATCCGATCCGCCTCGCTGCCGAGAAGGAGGATGAAATCCGCCTCGCTGGGGTCGGCGACCGCCCACAGATCCAAACCCGCAAGCGCCGCCGCATCCTCCCCGCGCGAGAGCAGCAGGCAGCGCCTCGCCGAGACGAGGCCCGGCAAATGCCGCCCTGCCAGCAGCTGCCAGGCGACCTCGCCAGATGTCAGAACGCTATCATAATGATCGCCAGAGAGGCCGAGCGCGGCGAGGCGCGCGGCATTGGCGGCCGCACGCTTGCCGGAGTTGGAGAGGATGATGATGCGCTTGCCATCCTGCCGCAGCTGGCGCAGGCGCGCGGCCACGCCGGGATAAAGCCGCGCCCCGTCATGCAAGGTGCCGAACTGGTCGAGCAGGAAGGCATCCGCCTCCGCGGCGATCTCCGCAATCGTTTCGATCAGGCGCGGTTCTGGCACGGCAAGCTCCGACAGGCGATGGGATGGCGGGCGAGATGAGGGCCAACGATGGAAGCCGAGGCCGAGCCCCGGCGGTTCGGCGGCGGGCGGCAGTAGGAACGATTGCCCCGCCGCGCTTCGTCACGCCTTTGTGCCCGCGGATCCGCATTGCGGCCCCTCGCCCGCACCTCACCTCCACCATCGGACAATGATCGCATGGAGGAAGGTCCGATGATCAGAACGCTCAAAATGGTGCTCCCCGTCGCCGGCCTCGTCCTCGGCCTCGCCGCCTGCGCAGAGCCCGGAACGATGGCCAAGGAACCGGCGCCGACCTCGCCGATGGCCCCCTCGCCCGCCACCACCTCGCCCGTCAATCCGGTGACCGGCTCGGTGCCGAGCACCAATACGACCGGCGCGGCGCCGACCGCCCCTGGCGGCGGCGCGGGCAACGGCAGCGGTGGCTAACGCGGTCCATAGCCGCTGAAGCGCCCGCCCATCCGCTCTCGCGCCTTGGATGGGCGGGCATCGTCACCTGGTCAGATGACCCATCTGACCAGGCTCCGCGTTGAGGCAGGCTCATCACGCGCCCGGCCGGTCGCATCGAAGCGCCGCGAGCGGCTCCCATGCCAGGGGATCGTCAGATTTCGAGCCGCCGCACCGCCTCGCGCTCGCGCGCGCCCTCACCGCTCATCGCATTCTGCAGGAAGGAGAGCGCGAAGCTCACCACCAGATTGACGATGAGCGCATAAAGCGCGGCATAGCCGGGGGCGAAGACGCCGCCCAGATGCAGCGGAAAGATCGCGGCTTTGAAGCCGGTAGAGGCCGCCATGGCGGTGCCCACCACCATCCCCGCCGCCCAGCCGGTGAGCAGCGCCCCCGCCCGCATCCGCATTCGGGTGATGCCGCAGAACACGGCGGGCAAGGTCTGGATGATCCAGATGCCGCCGAGCAGCTGGAACTGGATGGCCGCCGCCGCCGGCAGGGCGAGGATGAAGCCGAGTGCGCCGAGCTTGACGATGAGCGAAATGAGCTTGGCCATGCGGGATTCCTCAAGATCGGTGGCACCCGGCTTGAGGAAGGCCTTGTAGATATCGCGCGTGAAGATATTCGCCGTCGCGATCGACATGATCGAGGCCGGCACCAGCGCGCCGATGGCGATCGCCGCGAAGGCGAGACCTGCGAACCATTGCGGAAATGCCTTGAGCATCAGCGCCGGCACCGCGAAATTCCCCTTGTACTGGGCGAAGCCGGCGGCGTAGCGCGGATCATGCGCGACGCCATCGGCGATCGCCATGAAGCCGAGCAGCGCGAGCAGGCCGAGCACCAGGGAATAGGCGGGCAGCAGCGCCGCGTTGCGCTTGATCACCCGCCCGCCATTGGCCGAGAGGATCGCCGTCATCGAATGGGGGTAGAGAAAAAGCGCGAGCGCCGAGCCGAGCGCGAGCGTCGCATAGGCGCCGTAGCTGCCGAGGCTCGCGCCATGCGGGGCGGCGAGCAGCAGCTTCTGCGGCGGCACTGCGGCGAAGATCTTGCCCCAGCCGCCGAGCTGGGTCGGAATGACCACCGCGGCGGCGATCACCGTCACGTAGATCAGCAGATCCTTGACGACCGCGATCATCGCCGGCGCACGCAGCCCGCTGGTGTAGGTGAAGGCAGCCAGCACGATGAAGGCGAGGATCAGCGGCACCTCCGCCATCAGCCCATGCCCTTCGAGGCCGAGCGCCGCCAGCACCACCTCCATGCCGACCAACTGCAAGGCGATATAGGGCATCGTCGCAAGAATGCCGGTCACGGCGATGGCGAGCGAGAGGCCGGGGCTGCCATAGCGGCCGCGGACGAATTCCGGCGCGGTCAGATAGCCATGGCGCTTGCAGATCCGCCAGAGCTTGGGAAAGACCACGAAGAGCACCGGGTAGATCAGGATCGTGTACGGCACCGCGAAGAAGCCGACCGCGCCCACGCCATAGATCAGCGCCGGCACCGCGACGAAGGTATAGGCGGTGTAGAGATCGCCGCCGAGCAGGAACCAGGCGACGAGCGTGCCGAAGCGCCGGCCGCCGAGGCCCCATTCATGCAGCGTATCGAGATCCCCCCGCCGCCATCTGGCGCCGAGAAAGCCGAGCACGGTGACGAAGACGAAGAGGATCAGAAAGACGACCAGCGCGACCGGCTGGAGGGCCAGTGATTGCATCACGCATCGTCTCCGGGGCCGGCGTCACGCTCTTCGCGCCAGAAAACAATAGCGATGATCACCGCGCAGAGGATCACCCAGAGCATCTGATACCAGTAGAAGAAGGGAAAGCCCCAGAGGCTCGGGCCTTGGCTATTGTAGCAGCCGACCGCGAGGACGCCGATGAAGGGCAGAAGCAGCAACAGCCGCCAGGCCCATGCCGTGGTTGGGGGTTTTCGTGCCATGGCGTCCTCCGCTCGCGCGCGCCCCGCGGCTCCGGTGCGGCTTGAGGTTTCCCTACCAAGCCGCCCTCGCCCCGGCAATTCCCCTTATTTCGGCGGGGGAACGCCGGCCGCGGCCAGGGCTTCCGCCTGCCGGGCGGCGAGCGCCGCCTCGTCGAAGCCTGCGGTCACCTCGCGATAGAGCTTGCTCCAGTTGAGTTCGGCCTTGAGGCGGAGGAAGACGCTGCCAAGCCCGACGGCAGAGCGGTCCATCAGCACGAATTCGCGCGGCGGCCGCACACCGCCGATGCTCTTGAGGCCGGCATGCACCTCCTCGGCCACCGCCCGGCCGAAATTACCCTCGCCGTTTTCCTGGATGCGGCGCACCCGGTCATCCAGCAGCGGCTCGTAGAGGAACCGCGCCCAGCCGTTGAGTACCTGCACCTTGCGCGGCGTGATATCGGCGAAACCCCAATTCACGTAAGCCTGCGCCGCCTTCTCGTCATCGGCGTCGCGCACCGCCTCGAAAAGGTCGATCACGCCGCGCACGAAGCTCGGCGGAAAGACGCGAATGGCCCCGAAATCCAGCAGGTTGACGCCGCCATCAGCCCGCACCTGATAGTTGCCGAGGTGCGGGTCCCCGTGGATAACGCCGTATTGGTAGAAGGGCACGTACCAGGCGCGGAACAGGGCCTCGGCCACCCGGTTGCGGGCCTCCTGCGTTGGCTCGGTCTCCAGCCAGCGCTGCAGCGGCCCGCCATCGAGCCAGGTCATCGTCAACAGCCGCGCCGTCGTCAGCTCGGCGATCGGCTCGGGTACATGGATGTCGGCGATCGGGGCGAGCATGGTGCGATAGAGGCGCATCTGCGCCGCCTCACGCTCGTAATCCAGCTCCTCGCGCAGCCGTTCGGAGAGTTCCTTGTAGATCTCGTCGTGCTGGATCGCATTGTCCATGCGGTGATAGATCGCCATGGCGAGCTTGAGCTGGCGGAGATCGGCCTCCACCGTGCTCGGCATGTCGGGATATTGCAGCTTGCAGGCGGCGGCGCGGCCATCCGGCAGCACCGCCTTGTGGACCTGGCCGAGGCTCGCCGCCGCCGCTGCCTCCTGGCCGAAGCTCTGGAAGCGGGATTGCCAGCCGGCGCCCAGCTCGCCCGACATGCGGCGGCGGACAAAGGCCCAGCCCATCGGCGGCGCATTGGCCTGCAATTCCGAAAGCTCGACGGCATATTCCTCCGGCAAGGCATCGGGGATGGTGGTGAGGATCTGCGCCACCTTCATCAGCGGGCCCTTGAGGCCGCCGAGGATCTGCCGGAGATCCTCGGCATGGGCGGCACGATCGGTCTTGATGCCGAAGACCCGTTCGCCAGCGACGCGGGCGGCGATGCCGCCCACCGCGCCCGAGGTCCGCGCGAAACGGCGCACGCTGCCCAGAAAGGTCGCGTCCTGCCGGCTATCTCTCTCGGCCATGCGGCTCAAGCCCTCGCGCTATGCGGGGCGGAGGGATCGGCCGCCTCCAGTTCATCGATGAAGCCGGCGATCACGTCGAGCCCGCGCGCCCAGAAGGCGGGATCGGCGGCATCGAGGCCGAAGGGGGCGAGCAACTCCCGGTGCCGCTTGGTGCCGCCAGCCTTCAGCATGTCGAGGTATTTTTCCTGAAAGCGCGGATGGCCGCCGGCAAATTCGGCGTAGAGCGCATTCACCAGGCAGTCACCGAAGGCATAGGCATAGACGTAGAAGGGGGAGTGCACGAAATGCGGCACATAGGCCCAGTAATTGGCGTAATCCGGCGTGAAATCGAAGGCCGGGCCCAGGCTTTCTGACTGCACTTCGAACCAGATCTCGCCCAGCCGCTCGGGCAGCAGCTCGGCCGCACGCCGCTCCTCATGCACGCGGGTCTCGAAGCGGTAGAAGGCGATCTGCCGCACCACGGTATTGAGCATGTCCTCCACCTTGGCGGCGAGCATGAGGCGGCGCCGTGCCGGATCGCGCTCGGCATCGAGGATGGCGCGGAAGGTCAGCATCTCGCCGAAGACGCTCGCCGTCTCGGCCAGGGTCAGCGGCGTCGCGGAGCGGAGGTAGCCCTGCGCCTGGCCGGCGAGGATCTGATGCACGCCGTGGCCCAATTCATGGGCGAGGGTCATCACGTCGCGGGCGCGGCCGTGGTAGTTCAGCAGGATATAGGGATGGGCTTCCGGCACGGTCGGGTGGGCGAAGGCACCGCCCGACTTGCCGGGGCGCAGCTCGGCATCAATCCAGGGATTGTCGAAGAAGCGCTGGCCGATCTGGGCGAGGACCGGGCTGAAGGCGCCATAGGCGGAGAGCACGCGCTCGCGCGCTTCTGCCCAGGAGATCTTCCGGTCGGCATCCGCCGGCAGCGGGGCGTTGCGATCCCAGTGCTGCAGCTTCGGCAGGCCGAGCCAGCGGGCCTTGAGCCCGTAATAGCGGTGCGAGAGGCGGGCGTAATTGCCGACCACGGCCGAGACCAGCGCCTCGACGACCTCATCTTCCACCATGTTGGAGCGGTTGCGGTAGCTGCCGGGCTTCGGGTAGTGGCGCCAGCGGTCGATCGTCTCCTTATCCTTGGCGAGCGTATTGGTGATGAGGGCGAAGAGGCGGATATTCTCGGCCAGGGTCTGGCTGATGCCGGCGGCCGCCGTCTGCCGCCGCTCGCGGGAAGGGTCGGACAGGCGGTTCAGCGCATCGCTGACGGTCAGCGTCTCCTCGCCCAGGCGCACGCGGAGCGCCGCCATGGTCTCATCGAAAAGCCGGCTCCAGGCGGCAGCGCCCGTGACCTCCTTTTCGTGCAGAAGCTGCTCCATCTCATCCGAAAGCTGGTGCGGCTTGAAGATCCGCAGATCGTCGAGCCAGGATTTCCAGGGGGCGAGCGCGGGATCGCTCAGCTTGGCCGCCAGGCCCGCCTCGTCCAGCCGGTTCAGCTCTAAGGTGAAGAAGAGGAGATCGGTCGAAATCTCCGTCACCCGCTCGCTCATGGACTGGTAGAAGCGGCCGATCGCGGCATTGCTGCCATCGCCGCTGAAGAGCAGCTGCGCATAGGACATGATCCGGCCGAGCCGAGCCTCGATCGCCTCGTAGCGGGCGAGCGCGGTGGCGAGATCCGCCCCCGGCAGCGCCGCCAGCATGCCGGCATAGGCGGCGCGGAAGGCAGCCGCCTCCGCCCGCGCCTCATCCAGCGCGCGGGCAAGCTCGGGGCTCTCCATGCCGGGATAGAGATCGGCCAGATCCCAGCGGGGCAAAGCCTCGGGCGTGGCGGACGGGTTCGGCGCCATGGAACCTTCCGCCGCGGCCGGAGTTGGGCATCGTCGCATCGTCACGTTCTCCAGTCTCTCGGCAATCTGCCTTCGCGTAATCTAAGGCATGCGGCGGCGGCCTCCTAGCAGCCACCGGATCGGGGGAAGCGGCGCATGGCTGCCCCCTCTCCCGCGCGCCTGCACCGGGCACCGGTCAATCCGCCGCAAGCCGCGACTCCACCTCGCCCTCATGCCGGCGGGATTGCGCGCGCACCAGCCGCGCCATCGTCCGCAGGTCCGAATCCTGAAGGCGCAGCGCCGCTTCGACCCAGATTTCGACCACGTCGATCAGCTCTTCCCGGGTGATCGGGTTGATGCGGTGGCGGGTTTCCATCACCGCGCGGTGGGTGTTGTAGCGGCGGTCGAGCCGCCCGATATAGGCACGCACCGCCGCCTCGCCTTCCCCGTCCTCGGCGACGTGATCGACGATGCCCATCTCGTGCATCTCGTCCGCCGAGAACATCCGCCCGCTGAGGATGAGCTTTTCCGCCCGCGCCGCATCGAGCCGGCGGGAGAGGAAGGAATAGGCGCCCATGCCGGGGAAGAGGTTGAAGAGCACCTCAGGCAGGCCGAAGGTGGCGCTCCGTTCGGCCACGATATGGTGGCAGGATAGCGCCGCCTCGAATCCGCCACCGAGGGCGGCGCCTTGCACGAGCCCGACCGTGATCACCCTTTGGTCATACCCGGTGATGTTCTGAAAGACCGCGTCGATGCAGGCATGGCCATAGGCCCGTAGCGCCTCGCGATCGGCCGCCCGGATCTTCTCACGGAAGAGATCGAGATCGCCGCCGAGATTGAAGCTGCCCGGCACGCGGGAGCCGAAGACGAAGTAGCGGAACGGATCCGCGTCTGCCGTCGCCTGGTAGATATGGCGCTGCATATCGTTGAGGTCGTTAAGGAGTTGCGGTGTAAAGCTGGGGCGGCCCGCTGGGCGCATATAGCAGAACAGCGTCTTGAGGGGGGCTTCGAGGATGATATCGAGGGTCGCGTAGCGGTGATGCGTGAGCGCGGTGAGCGCGGCGGCGCTGACCATGCTCGACATCTCCACCGGAGCGGAGACGAGACCGAGATTGGGGGGCACGTAGGTCATGCGGAGAGCTCCTGAAATTGCGCCTTGGGCGCCTGCTGCTTGCCAGGCCGATCCTGGTGCCGTCAGCCCTCCTATTGTCCCTGTTTTTCGTCCGGATGCCGCATTTTTCGGGGTACATCTGCGTGTCACCCACGCCATCCACCGTCGCCTGCCCCGATGGAGAATAATCTTCTGCGGCCAGCCGAAGCGGAGTATATTCCGAGGCTCTCGTGTCGGGAGTAGGCGTCTATCTCTGTCTGGATGGACCAACTAGCCGCCAAATGGAGCGGGCATGGCTTTTGTTGTCATCGTGGACGATCGGGCGACCAATCGCAGCATCTTCTCCCGGCTTGCATCGTTTCTGGACGAGCAGGTCGAGGTGGAGGCCTTCGCCGCGCCTGATCCCGCGCTCCGCACCATCGGCCTCAAAATGCCGGATCTCATCATCTCGGACTATAAGATGCCGCAGATGACGGGGGCTGCCTTCACCCAGCATATCCGCGCGCTGCCTAACGGGATGGACGTGCCGATCATCGTCATCACCGCCTATGACGACCGCGCCTTCCGGCTCGAAGCGTTGGAAGCGGGGGCGACGGATTTCGTTCAGACCCCGATCGACCATCAGGAATTCATCACCCGCGCCCGCAATCTGCTCAAGTCCGGTTCCCGCCAGAAGCAGATCCGCGCCCGCGCCACGGCGCTCGCCAAAGAGCTGGAGGGGGTGGAGCAGGAACGGCGCGAGCTTCTGCGCGACAATCGGGAGCGTCTGGCCCAGGTGATCGACACCGTGCCGGCGATGATCAGCGCCCATGACCGGCGGGGAGACTGCATCTTCGCCAATGCCTATCACGTCTCGGTGCTGGGCGCCGATCCGGTGGGCTCGGCCAGACCCGACGACGAGCAGGCCAGCCGCTCCCGCCAACTCGATGCCCGCATTCTGGCGAGCGGCCTCCCGCTCCCGGCTTTCGAGGAAGAGGTCGCCGATCAGACCGGGGCGCGGCGCGTCTTCCTCACCACCAAAACGCCGATCAAGGCGGCGAGCGGCCTCGTCGAAGGGGTCTTGACCACCTCGCTCGACATTACCGAGCGCAAGCGCGCCGAGGAACATCTGCATCATGTGGCCAACCACGACCCGCTGACCGGCCTGCCCAACCGCCATGCGCTCTACAGCCGCCTTGACGATGTGATCGACGCCGCATCGAGCGAGGGGCTGGAATTCGCCCTGCATTTCCTCGATCTCGACCGTTTCAAGAGCATCAGCCACGCCTATGGCCACCATAACGGCGATCTTTTGCTGGCGGCGGTGGCGCAGCGCATGTCCTCCCTGCTCGGCCCGGAGGATTTCATCGGCCGCCTTGGCGGCGATGAATTCGCGATCATCCAGACCGGAATCGGCAGCGGCCCGACGGCCGCGACGCGCGCGCGTACTTTCGCTGAAACAATTCGGGCCTCGCTCACCGAGCCGTTTCTGATCGATGGGCTCAGCATGCATACGAGTTGCAGCCTGGGGACGGCGCTTTTTCCCCGACATGGGGAAACCTCGGACAGTCTGCAACAGAGCGCCGATCTCGCGATGTACCAGGCGAAATCGCGCGGCCGGAACATGGTCTGCCTCTATGAGCCGGGGCTGCAGGCTTCCGTGCGCGAGGCCGCCCAGATCGAGAGCGATCTGCGCGCCGCCCTGATCCGCCACGAACTCGTGCTGCACTACCAGCCGCAGCAGGATACCCGCAGCGGCGCGATCGTCGGCGTCGAGGCACTGCTCCGCTGGGCGAGGCCCGGCCACGGCACGGTCTATCCGGACCGTTTCCTGCCGATCGCGGAAGAGGCGGGGCTGATGACCGCGATCAACCTCTGGGTGCTGGATACCGCCTGCCGGCAGGCAGCGCAGTGGCAGAGCGAGGGCATGGCGACGCGGGTGAGCATCAACCTCTCCGCCTCGCTCTTCCGCCATCATGACGTGGCAAGCCTCGTGGTTGCCGCGATCGACCGCTCCGGCGTCTCGCCGCACCTCATCGATCTCGAGCTGACAGAGACCATCATGCTCGAAGACCATGAAGCCGCGCACAGGCAGATCGCCGCCCTGCAAGCGCGGGGAGTGACCTTTTCGATCGACGATTTCGGCACCGGCTACGCGTCTTTTACCTATATCGAGCGATTGCCCGTCAATCGGGTAAAAGTCGATCAAGGATTCATCCGCAATATTTCGAGCCGGCCGGAAGGCCTCGCCGTCATCCGCGCGATCATCGCGCTTGGCCAGGGGCTCGGCATGCGGGTGATCGCGGAAGGTGTCGAGACGGAGGAGCAGCTGCGCACCCTCAAGCGGGAAGGTTGCGACGAAGTGCAAGGCTATCTGTTCAGCCGGCCGCTGGAGCCGGCGGCCTTTGCCCGCTACCGGAACGCCCGCAGCCACGGCTCGCCCGCCATGGCCGAGCCCTCCGCGCAGCATTGAGCCGGGGCGCGACAGCATGAACCGCTTCGCCACGGGCCTGCGCTTTATCCGAGCGCGGCTGAAACTCGGGCGCGCGAACGAGCATCAGATCATCCTCAATCGCCTCGTCATGGGTTTCGGCGCGCTCTTCTATCTCAGCTATGAATGGTCCCGCGGCGCGCTCGTCCGGCCTGAACTCATGATGCCGGCAAGCGCGACCTACGCGGTGCTCGGCCTCGTCTTCTTCTTCGATCTGATCATCCGCGGCCGGCCATCCCGCTTTCGGCTGATGCTGCAGATCATCGCCGACACCACCGCCCTCTCCTTCGGCATGCATTACGGCGGGCAGATCGCCGCCCCGCTCTATCCCATCTATCTCTGGGCGGTGCTCGGCTACGGCTTTCGCTTCGGCATCCCCTATCTGCGCGCCGCCATGGGCTGCGCTGCCCTCGGCTTCGGCATCTGTTTCGCGACCACCCCATACTGGCGGAACGATCCCTATCTCTCCAGCGGGCTGCTGATCGGGCTGATCGCTATTCCTCTCTATGCCGGCTCGCTCATCCGCAGCCTCTCCGCCGCCAAGCAGCAGGCCGAGCAGGCGAGCCAGGCCAAGAGCCTCTTCCTCGCGAGCGTCAGCCACGAGTTGCGCACGCCGCTCAACGCCGTCATCGGGATGAGCGATCTCCTGGCCGGCAGCCGGCTCGACCGCGAGCAGCAGGAGATGGTCCGCACCACCGGCAGCGCCGCCCGCTCCCTCTTGGATCTCATCGACGGCATCCTCGATTTCTCGCGTATCGAGGCGGGGCGCATGCCGCGCCAGCAGGTGCCCTTCTCGCTCGCCGAGCTTCTGGTGGAGATCGAGAAACTCGTCGCCGTCCCCGCCGCCGCCAAGGGCATCGTGCTTTCGACCTTCCTGGCCCCCGGGGTGCCGGCGCGCCTGGTGGGAGACCCCCGCCACCTCACCGATATCCTGCGCAACCTCGTGAGCAACGCGGTCAAGTTCACCATGCAGGGTTCAGTGGTGATCTCGGTTAAGCCGCTGCCGCCGCGGGACGGCGAGAGGCTGCGCCTCGCCTTCGAGGTGACAGATACCGGAATCGGCATCGCGCCCGCCGCGCAAGCCCGGATCTTCGACAGCTTCACCCAGGCCGATGAGACGATCATCGACCGTTTCGGCGGAACCGGGCTCGGCCTTGCGATCGCCCGTCGGCTGAGCGAGGCCCTGGGCGGCTCGATCGCCGTCCGCAGCCAGTTGGGCGCGGGCAGCACCTTCCAGCTGGAACTGCCGTTCCTGCCGGCCGAGCCGCCGGCGCCGCCGCTCCCCGCGCTCAACCTTGCCCTGATCACCACCGACCCGGCCGGTTGCCAGGCCTTCATCCGCCGCTTGGAAGACCGCGGCATGACGGTCTTTGCCCGGATCCTCCGCCATCCAGTGGCACCGGAGGCGGTCCATGCCGCGATCGGCGAGGCCCGCGGGCTCGACGGGCTCTTCATCGACCATTTCGGCCTGGCGAGCCTGAGGGAAGATCTGACGACACTGCCGGCCGCGGGCCAGGCGGAGCGGCCGAGCATCCTCCTGCTCGATGGCGGCGCGGAGCCTGCCCTGCCCGACCGCGCCTTCGAGCGATTGATCCTTTCCCGGCTGCCACGCCAGGAGCCGAGCGAGGCCACGCTTGACCACCTGCTCCGCTTCCTGGCGGCGCGCCGCCGGCCCGGGGCGCTTGCGCCCATGGCGCTCGGGCAGATGGGCCCACCTCAGCATATCCTCATCGCCGACGACAACCACATCAACCAGGCCGTGCTCGGCAAGATTCTGGAGCGCGGCGGCCACACCTACACCGTGGTCGATAATGGCGAGGAGGCGCTCGACGCACTGGAGGAGCAGGACTTCTCCCTCGTTCTGATGGATGTGAACATGCCCGTGCTGAACGGGCTCGACGCGACCAAGCTTTACCGCTTCAGCGCCGTCGGCAAGCCGCATCTGCCGATCCTGGCGCTGACCGCCGATGCCTCGCCCGAGACCGCCACCCGCTGCGCCGAGGCCGGCATGGATCTCTGCCTCGTCAAACCGATCGAAGCGGCCCGGCTGCTGAAGATCATCGCCCGTTTCGCGGACCGTCCGGCGGGCGCTGCCTTGCCGCGCGGCCTCGCTCTCGGGGAAAGCCTGCCCGAAGCCGCCGCAGGCGAGGTGGCAGAGGCGCCGGCCCATACCCTCAGCCCACGCAAGCTTGAAGAGCTTGTCCGGCTCGGCGGGCCGGATTTCGCCCGCGATCTGGCGCATGAATTCCTTGCCGATGCCGAGAGCCTGCTCCTCAGCATGAAGGCCGCCTATCGCGCGGGGGACTTCGCCCTTTTCCAGGCCGAGGCGCATGCCCTGTCCAGCGCCGCGGCCAATATCGGGGCGGAGCGCATCACACGGCTCTGCCGCGCCTGCCGCAAGCTCTCAGCCGCCGAACCGCAGGCGATCGATGCCATGCTGCTCGATCTCGGGGAGGAGACGGCGCGGGTAGCCGATGCCGTCCGCATCGAATATGCGCGATAGAGCGCCTGCTTCCCTGCCCCCGTCGGGCTGGCGCCCAAGCCGGATCAATCCTGCCAGCTTTCGGCGACATCCCGTTTTATAGAAGCGGGCATCAACGCGCGGGCGGGCGGATGGTTCCGGCGGCCTCCGGCAGGCCTCAGAAGCCCCAGGCGACCTGGCGGGAATTGCCCTGGCGGAGATTGCGGAAGCGCGCCATGGCGAAGAGCGGGAAGAACTGCCGGTAGCCGTGGTAGCGCAGGTAGAAGACCTTGGGGAAGCCGACCGCATTATAGGGCAGCTCCTGCCACTCGCCCTTTTCGTCCTGCACCGACATCAGCCAGGCGATGCCGCGCGCTACGGCCGGGTGGTCCGTCTCCCCCGCCGCCATCAGCCCGAGCAGCGCCCAGGCGGTTTGCGACGGCAGGCTCTGATCATATTCGCCCGGCGGCGCGCCCTCGAAACTCGCGCAATCCTCACCCCAGCCGCCTTCCGGGCGCTGCTTGGCGAGCAGCCAGGCAACGGCACGGGCGATCATCGGATCATCCTTCGGCACCCCGGCCGCGTTCAGCGCGCAGAGCACGGACCATGTGCCGTAGATGTAATTCGTCCCCCAGCGGCCGAACCAGCAGCCCTCTTCCTCCTGGTCGCCGCGCAGATAGGCGAGCGCGCGCTCGATCACCGGGCGGTCCTCGGCATGGCCGAGCTGGGCGAGGAAGGAGACGCAGCGCGCCGTCACATCCGCGGTCGGCGGGTCGAGCAGCGCGCCGTGATCGGCGAAGGGGATATGATTGAGGAAATCATGGGTATTGTCCGCATCGAAGGCGCCCCAGCCGCCGTTGCGGCTCTGCATACCGATGACCCAGCGGCGCGCCTTCTCGATCGCCTCCGCATGGGCGGGGTCACCCGCGCGATGCAGCAGCATGCCGACGACGGCGGTATCGTCCACATCCGGATAATAGTCGTTATTGTATTGAAAGGCCCAGCCGCCCGGCGGCGTATCGGGCTTGATCTCCGCCCAGTCACCCCGCACCTCGGTGATCTGGCGGCCGAGCAGCCATTCCGCCGCCGCTTCCACCTGCGCCGAGCCATGGCCCTGCGCCTCGGCCATGGCGTGGGCGGCAAGGCCGGTATCCCAGATCGGCGAGAGGCAGGGCTGGCAATAGGCCTCGTCCTCTTTGACGGTGACGAGCTTGCGCACCGATTCCCAGGCGATCGCGGCATCGGGATGATCGGGCGGGTAACCCAGAACATCGAACATCATCACCGAATTGGCCATGGCGGGGTAGATCGCGCCGAGGCCATCCTCTCCGTTGAGGCGCTGGCGCACCCAGGCGACGGCGGCATCGATATGCTTCTGCCGCCGCACCCGCGAGATATGCGGATCGACCTTCTGCAGAACGGCATCGACGGTCTTGAAGAAGTGCCCCCAATGGCTGCGATAGGGGCCGCGGATCCAATCCTCGATCCGCTCCGGATTGGCCGCGAAAAGCTCCGGCACATGCACATCCCGCGGGTTGCGCGCGCGGGGCTTCAAGGCCATCAGCACGAGCAGCGGCACGATGACGGTGCGGGACCAGTAGCTCACCTTCAGCAGATGGAAAGGGAACCAGCGCGGCAGGCCCATGATCTCGATCGGCATGACGGGCACCGCCCGCCACGGCACTTCCCCGAAGAGCGCGAGCTGGATGCGGGTGAAGACATTCGCCCGCTCCGCCCCGCCCGCCGCGATGATCGCCCGGCGCGCCCGCGCCATGTGCGGCGCGGCCGGATCATCCCCGATCGCCTTCAGTGCGAAATAGGCTTTGACGCTGGCCGAGAGGTTGAAGACGCCACCGTGGTAGAGCGGCCAGCCGCCATGCTCGCCCTGGATGCGGCGCAGATAGACGCCGATCTTCTCCTCCAGAGCGGGATCGATCCGGTCGAGGTAATGTTCGAGCAGCACGTATTCGGCCGGAATGGTGGCATCCGCCTCCAGCTCGAACACCCAATGGCCGTCCGCGTTCTGCCGTTGCGCGAGGGCGCCCTCGGCACGAGCGATCGCGGTTGCAAGATCATCGGTGGCGGTCGAAAGGTCCAGATCAACGTCGTGCGGCATAGCTGGCTTATACATGCCTTAGAAGATGGTGCGCGGCAGATTCGCCCGAACGGATGCTGCCCTCGATGGTCGCGGGCAGGCCGGTCGCCGTCCAGTCGCCTGCGAGCACGAGATTTGCAAGACCCGCGCCATCCACGGCTGGCCTGCGTTTCTGTTGCAGCGCGGTAGCGGCGAAGGTCGCCCGCTTTTCGCGCAACAGGCGCCAGGGTGGCAAGCCCGGCGCGAGATCCGCATAGGCCGCCCGCACATCCTCCCAGGCGCGGGCCGCCATCTCTTCCGCCGGCATCTCCGCCCAGCGATTGGCCGCGCTGATGGTGACGGAGAGAATGCCGGGGCGGATGAACACCCATTCCGCCAAGCCGCCGACGATGCCGGTGAAGGGCGCCGGCGCCGCGCTCACCGAGGGCGGCACGCTCTCCACCCGGTAGTGGATATTGGCGATCGCCTCGAACTCGTCAGGCACCGTGAGTTCCGGTAGCAACTGCCCGGCGACCGGCGCCGGCACCGCCAGCACCACCGCCTCCCCCTCTTCCAGGGCCAGCGGCCCGTCCGGGAAGTGCAGCACGCGAACGTGATCACCCTGCCGCTCGATCGCCTGGCAGCGGCGGCCGAATTCCACCCGCGCGCCACGCAGGCCGAGCCAGGCGAGGGCGGGATCGACGAAGCTTTCGGAAAGTCCTTCGCGCGGCACCAGCGGGCGGCAGGCAGCCCCCCCGGCGGCCAGGGTCTCGGCGACCACCGCCTGCATCAGCGGCGCGTAGGCCTCCTCGGGCAAGGTATTGAGGCCCGCGATGGCGAGCGGCTCCAGCAGCCGCCGGTAGAGCGGACCCGCGCCCCCGATCGCCTCCGCCACCGTGCCGCCCGCGCCGCGCAGCCGCAGGAGCGCGAGGTAATCGGCCGCCCGCGTGCCGGGCACACGCCGGCGGCGATCGAAGATCCAGAAGGGAATCCGCCCGCGGTCGAGCCGCAGCACCCAGGCCGTGCCATCCGCCCGGTCGATGAAGGGAAAGACCGGCCGTTCAGGCCCGGCCATGCTCGCGGCCGCCCCGGTGCGGGCGAGATAGCGCGCGGCGGCACGGTTGCCCGACAGCAGCAGATGATTGCCGTTGTCGATCCGGCAGCCGAGTTCGCGGTCGAAATAGGAGCGACAGCGCCCGCCGGCCTGCGGCCCCGCCTCATGCACCACCACCCGCATGCCATGCTCGGCGAGCACCATGGCGGCCGAGAGACCAGAAAGCCCGGCGCCGATGACATGGATGCGAGAGAGGCGACGCCTCACGCGGTCAACATCCTGAGCCCGAACCAGGCCTTCTGCCATTTTGCGAGGCTCACGCGCTCGGTCGGCCGGGCGAAGCCCGTGCGCTCCATGCGGGCGAGCAGCGCGCGGTAGGGGGCGGCCATCATCCGCGCGGGCTTCATCGCGGCCGGGCTGCAGAGGCGCATCGCTTCCTCGGCGCCACGATAATGATCCCGCGCGAGGCTCGCGAGGCGGGTGCAGACGGCGGAAAGCCGCGGCGATGTGAGCGCGGCTTGCGGATGCAGCGGCACGCCCTCCTCCATCAGCCATTCGCGCGGCAGATAGAGCCGCGCGCGCGCCGCATCCTCCCCCAGATCGCGCAGGATATTGGTCAGTTGCAGCGCGCGCCCGAGGCAGTAGGCAACGCGATCCGCCGCGGGCGAGGCATCGCCGAAGGCGCGCACTGACAACCGCCCGACCGCACTCGCCACCCGATCGCAATAGAGATCGAGGATGGCGAGCGGCGGGGCGACGATCTCAGCCTCGGCATCCATCTGCATGCCGTCGATGATAGCGAGGAAATCCTCGGCGCGCAGATCGAAGCGGCGGCTCGCGATCAGCATCATGCGGGTGAGCGCGCCGTCACTGCGGCCGCCGATCAGCGCATGCACGCGCTCGCGCCAATCGTCCAGCATCTCACGCTTGGTGACGAGCGCGCCGGGCTCGTCCGCAATGTCGTCCACCACCCGGCAGAAGGCATAGATCGTGTAGACCGCCGCGCGCCGATCCGGCGGCAGCATGCGCATTCCCCAGTAGAAGGAAGAGCCGGAGCGGCGGACCAGCGCCTCGATCTCGGCGAGATCGGCAGGCCGCGCGCCGAGGGGCGGATGGGGCAGTTTCGCAAGGCTGGTCATAGAAGATATCCAAGAGCGCCGAAAAGGGCGAAGGCGGCATCGAGCTTCGAGAGCTTGACCCGGCCGGCCACCGGATCTTGCGCGCCGAGCCGGCGGGTGAGCCGGCGGGAGAGGCTGAGGATGACGCCGGTTTCAAGCCGCAGCCGCCGGTCCCGGCAGGCGCGGGGGAGCGGCGCGGCGATGGCGTTGAGCCGCGCGCAGTGATCGAGCAGAGCCGAGAAGGTCGCTCGCAGACCAGGGGTTTCCGCCCGCCCCGCCAGATCCTCGGCCCGCGCGCCATGCGCGGCGAGCAGATCCTCGGGCAGATAGCAGCGGTCGAGCGCGGCCAGATCCTTCTGCCCATCCTGCAGATGGTTCAGCACCTGAAGCGTGGCGCAGAGCGCATCCGAGGGCGGGAAGGTCGCCGCCGCATCCTCGCCATGCAAAGCGAGCACATAGCGGCCGACCGGCATGGCGGAGTAGCGGCAGTAGTCGTAGAGCTCGTCCCAACTCGCATACCGCTTCTTCGTGGCATCCTGCCGGAAGGCGATCAGCAGATCGGTCGCATGGCGCGGGTCGATCCCGGTCTCGGCGAGGCTCGCCCGCAAGGCCGCGGCACTCGGCGCGCCACCGCGCTCGCGGCCGAGCAGCACCGCCTCCATATGGTCGAGGCGGCCGATCTTCTCCCCCGGCGCGAGCGCCGGGCTATCGCCGATATCATCCGCATTGCGGGCGAAGGCGTAATAGGCATGGACATGCCGACGGAGATCGGGGCGGATGAGGACGCCGACGGGGAAATTCTCGTCCCCCCGGTCCTTGCCTGACCAGATTTCCACATTGGCCTGCGCATCCGCTGCCAGATCAGCGCTCAAGAGCCGCCCTTCCCATAGACCCGCGCCTTCCACGTCACGCTCCGCCCCCGCAGGTGATTGACCGCGGAGCCGACGGTCGCTGCCATGTAGAACAAGGCGACGAGGGGTAGGAAGAGGGCGCGGAGCGGTGTCTGCCCGTAGCGGACGAGGCTCGGCATATAGCTGCCGATCATCAGGCCATAGGCGAGCAGCCCGAAAACCCGTGCCGTGCCGTGGGCGAAAAGGGCGGCGGCCGGCGGCAGCAGCCAGACGAGAAGCATGCCGAGGATGGTGCCGGCGAGGTTGAGGGGCGAGAAGCCGAGCTGGACATAGGCGGTGCGGGCGATCATCGCCCAGATGTCGGCCGCCTGAGGATAGAGCCGGATGGAGCGTGCGCGGCTGGTATGGCCGAGCCAGATGCGCCCGCCGCTCTGCTTGATGGCGCGGCCGAGTGTCACGTCGTCGATCAGCGCTCCGCGCAGGGCAGCGACTCCCCCGGCGCGGGCGAGCGCGCTCCGCCGCAGCAGCACCGTGCCGCCGGCGGCACCGGCCATGCGATGCCCGGGCCGGGCCACCAGATCGAAGGGGTAGAGCAGCTGGAAGAAATAGACAAAGGCCGGCACCAGCCAGCGCTCGGCCCGGCTTTCGCAATGCAGCAGCACCATTTCGGAGACGAGATCGAGCTTGTCCTCCTCGGCCTTGGTGAGCAGGCGCGCGAGGTGATCGGGCTCATGCACGATATCGGCGTCGGTCAGCAGGATATATTCCGCCGTGCTCGCCGCGACCCCCTGGCTCACCGCCCAGAGCTTGCCGCTCCAGCCTTCGGGCTTCTCCGCCCCCGTGACGATGGTGAGCGGCTGCGGCGCGCCCTCCGCGGCGCGGGCGGCGATGGCGGCCGTGCCGTCCGTGCTCTGGTCATCGACGAGAAAGACGCGGAGGGCGCCGCCCGGCACCTCCTGACGGGTGAGCGAGCCGATGGCGGCCGCGATGGTCTCCGCCTCATCCCGCGCCGGCACGATGATATCAGCGCCGGGCAGCACCATGCCCGCCGGCAAGGGCGGCAGCACCGGGCCTTCCTGCCAGAAGCGGCCGTGAAAGAAGATCAGCCATAGCCAGATCAGGAGGGCGAGAAGCGTCAGCGCGGTCAGCATCGTCATGCCTTGAGATAGCCGTGCCGATCAAACCAGTGGATGGCATCGCGCACCGCCTCGATCGCCGGGCGGGCCCGGTAGCCGAGGGCAGCCTCCGCCTTGGCCGAGGAGAAATACATCATCTTGCGCGCCATCTTGAGGTGATCGCGGGTCAGCCGCGGCTCCTTGCCCGTGACCCGCGCCACCTGCTCGGCGACAGCGGCCACGGGGACGAGCGGCGCGATCGGCAGCCGCACCCGCCGCGCGGGCCGGCCCGTCACCTCGTCCACCAGGCCGAGCACGGCGCTCATCGGCAAATTCTCGCCGCCGAGGATATAGCGCTCGCCGATCTCCCCCCGGTCGAGCGCCAGCAGGTGGCCGGCGGCGCAATCATCGACATGCACGACCGAGAGCCCGGTATCGACGAAGGCCGGCATCCGGCCGACCGCGGCATCGCGGATCATCACCCCGGTCGGCGTCGGCTTCACATCGGCGGGCCCGACGGGCGCCGCGGGATTGACGATGACGACCGGGATGCCCTCGTCGGACAGCTTGAGGGCGGTCTGCTCGGCCAGGAATTTCGATTTCTTGTAGGTGCCGACAACCTTGTCATAGGTGATCGGCGTATTCTCGCTGGCTGGCGGCGAGCCTTTGGGATTGAGGCCGAGTGCCGCGACGCTGCTGGTATAGACGATCCGCTCCACCCCCGCAGCATGGGCGAGTCGGAGGAGCGTTTCGGTCGCATGCACATTGGTCGCGATCATCGCTTCCGGATTGGGCACCCAGATGCGGTAATCCGCCGCGACGTGAAAGACGTAGCGGCAACCGCGCACCGCCAGGGCCAGGCTTTCGGGGTCGTTCAGATCGCCGATCGCGTATTCGGCGTCGAGATCATGGAGATGCTTGCGCTCGCTGCCCTGCCGCACCAGCAGCCGCAAGGGATAGCCGCGCGCCGCCACGGCCCGCGCCACGGCATGGCCGATGAAGCCGGTCGCCCCGGTCACCAAGGTAAGATTGTCTCGGCTCAAGGGCTCGCTCCTCTCTGCGCTAAGACGCGAAGGCGGTTTGGCGAAGACGCCAGGGGCCGGTATAGAGGATGGATTGCCATAGGGGCGCAAGCGCTCATCCGGGACATCTTCGATTTGACGGACTTTCCTCTCGCCCGGCGCGGCGGCCGAATCGGCGCTGGCCCGGGCTCCTGCCCCCGGTATCGGCCGCTGCCATGAAGCGCCTCTCGCTCCTGTTCATGCTGGCCGGCATCCTGCTCGCGATCGGCCTCGTCTTCGCTTTCGGCGCCCGGCATGTGCTGGAAGCGATGCTCTCGGTCGGCTGGGCCGGGTTCGCCGCCTTCGTCGTCGCCCAGCTCGGGCTCGACTTCATCCTCGCCCTGGCCTGGCGGCTGATCGTGCCCGACGCCCAACCTGGCCTGCTGCCGCGGCTCTATTGGGGCCGCATGGTGCGCGAGGCAGGGGGGCGGTTTCTACCCTTCCTGCCGGTGGGCGGGTTCGTGATCGGGGCACGCGCCGTCTCGCTCGTCGGCGTGCCGATGGCGGTCTGCGCCGCCTCCACGCTCGTGGATGTCGCGGCAGAATTCGCGGCCGAGGTGGTCTTCGCAGCACTCGGCCTCGTCATCCTCCTCACCGCGCGGCCGCAATCGGAGCTTATCCTGCCGCTCGGTGCCGGCATCGCCGTCGCTGGCCTGGCGGCCGCGATCTTCATCGCCCTGCCCGGCCACGGCACGCGGCTCATCCGCCGCCTCGCGCAGCGGATCGGCGCGGCGGAAGGCCGCGCCCTCGGCTCGCTCGACGATATGAGCCTGCAGTTCGATGCCATCTATGCCCGCAAGGGCGCCATCATCGGCGCGGTGATGCTGCATTTCATCGCCTGGCTCGGCTCGGGCCTGCTCTCCTGGCTCGCCTATCGCCTGCTCGGCGCGCCGATCACCATTCTCCAGGCACTTGCCATCGAAGCGCTGCTGCGTGCGGCTTTGACGATGACCTTCTTCATCCCCGGCAATGCCGGGGTGCAGGAGGCGGCCTTCGCCGCCCTCGGCGCGCTCTTCGGCTTTCCCGCGCAGATCTCGGTCGCGGTGTCGCTCCTGACGCGGGCGCGGGATCTGGTGATCGGCCTGCCGGCCCTGCTGCTCTGGCAATGGCTTGAACTACGCGGCCTGCGCAGCGGACGGCCGCGACTGGCGCAGTCGCAGACGGAGCCTTAGCCCAGCCGCCGCGTCAGTTGAGGCGCCCGCGCAGCGTGCGGGCGGCGCCGCGCGCCCGCGCAGCCTCTTCGCCCGGAGCAGCGAGCGCCACCACCCGCTCCATCGCCGCGATCGCCGCGGCGATCTGGCCGAGCTTCTGGTGCAGCGAGGCGGCGTGCTGCCAGAGCATGATATCCTCGGGCGCGATGCGCAGCATATCCTCGACGCAGACCAGCGCATCCTCAAGGCTGCCCGCCGCCTCGCGGCGCACCGCGATATTGCGCTGCAGGCGGATCAGCACCTCCCGCTTGCCCATAGGGCGGCTCAGACTGCCCTCCGCCAGGAGGCGGCGGGCAGTGGAAAGCCGCGCGGTCATCCCCTCCAGATCATCCGGCTCGATCAGCCGGCCGCCGGAAAAGACATCGAGCAGCACAGGCCCCGCCTCCCCCTCGAGTCCGAGCAGGAAATGGCCGGGGAAATTGATGCCGTAGCAGCCCCAGCCGGCCACTTCCGCGCAATGCAGCCAGATGATGCCGAGGCCTACCGGCATGCCGCGCCGCCGCTCCGCCACATGAATGAGGTTGACGTTCCGAAGATCGTCATAGGTGTCGTAATCGCCGCAATAGTCGTGCCGGCAGCCGATCAGGCCGGCCAGCGCCTCTGCCCGGTCCCGCGCATCATCCCCGACCCAGGCGGGGAATTCCGCCGCCTCCTGCGCAAGCGCCGAGAGATGGCGCCGCACGCGCTTCCAATCGGCACCCGGCGCATCGAGCCGCGCGAAAAGCAGCGCGGTTTCGGCGAGCGCGATCTCCTCGTCGGCAAGCTTGCCGACGGCATCGAGCGCCGCCCTGATCCGCGCGCCCCCTTGCCCGTCCTCGGCCCGCTCCGGGCTCATCCTCGGCTCCGGCACCTGCCAGCCTCTCCTTCGTCCTCGGCCTTTCTTCCGTCTCCACCCCGCGGGCAGAGACGCAGCGGCCTCATATCGGCAGTGGGCCTGCCTTGATGCGCTCCATTGCGAAGCGGCTCGTCACGTTGCGGAGCGGCACCGCCGCGATCAGCCGCCGGTAGAAGGTATCGTACGCCGTGATATCCGGCACCACGACGTGCAGAAGATAATCCACATCGCCGCCCATCCGCCAGGCATCGACGATTTCCGGCATCTCCTCGATGATCTTGGCGAAGCGGTCGAGCCATTCGGCCGAGTGGTCCGCCGTTTCGACCGAGACGAAGACCGAGACCGGCAAGCCGAGCGCCCGCTGATCCAGCACCGCGACGCGGGCGCGGATGACCCCCTCCTTCTCGAGTCTGCGGATGCGCTTCCAGCACGGGGTGGGGGTGAGATGCACCTCCGCCGCGATTTCGGCGAGGGAGAGCGAGGCATCGCGGGCGATCAGCCTGAGGATCGCCCGATCGGTATCATCCATCGCCACAAGGTCGGACATCGTCGGCTCACCCAGGTTGGAACAGGCTCGGTTCAGCCCATTTCAACAGGAAATTCCACGAATTGCCCAGACTCAGAAAAAGCAATCTCCCGATAAAGCCAGGGAAGTGGCAGTCACCGCAGCGTCGCGGCCTCGCCCGGGGCGCGCAAAGTCAGCGCCAGCGCGTGCAGCCCGCTCGCGAATTCGCCGGCCAAAGCGTCGTTCACCGCGCGGGCACGGGCGAGGCGGTTCATGGCGGCAAAACATTCCGCCACCATCATGACTTTGAAATGCGTCTCGCCTTCCTTGCCCGCGCCGCCCTCATGCCCGCGATGACCGGCGTGGCGGGCGCTATCGTCCACCACCTCCAGCGCGGCGGGAGCGAAGGCTTGGCTCAAGGTTTCGGCGATGCGGGTCTTGCGGCTCATAAGAGCAATTCTCGCAGCAAAGACGCCCGCCGTTCAACCTTCAGCGGGGCCCGTCTGCTCTGCATCGCCGGGATTGCCAAGGGCCGGTCTGCTTGACCATATAGCCGCCATGAACACACGACGCGTCCCCCGAGCGAGGGCTTACGCGCCCGACCCGGATGCGCCGGGCCGGCTCTGCGATCAGCCGGGATGCGAGGAACTGGGCTGCTACCGCGCGCCGAAATCCCGCACCGCGCTCAACGATTACTACTGGTTCTGCCTCGGCCATGTCCGCGCCTACAACGCGAACTGGGATTATTATAAGAATATGACACCCGGGCAGATCGAACAGGAGCTGCGGGCCGATATCTCCTGGCAGCGGCCGAGCTGGCGCTTCGGCACCCATGGCACGGGCAGCCCGCTGCACGAAGACCTTCTGCGCGATCCGATGCTGAACATGGACCGGCGCCCAGGCGCGCAGGCGCATCGGAGCCAGGCGGAGGCGCCACCGGAACTTCGCCAGCCTCTCGATGTGCTGGGCCTGACCTGGCCGGTCACGATGGATACGGTGAAGGCGCGCTACAAGGCGCTGGCCAAGGCGCATCACCCGGATATCAATGGTGGCCGCGCCGCGGCGGAGGAGCGGATCAAGGCGATCAACGTCGCCTATACCGTGCTCAAGACCCACTGGCCTGCGGAAGAGCCCGAGGCGGCACGCGGCTGAGGGGCACGCGCCCCGGCGCCGCCCATCCCGCCGCCCCTGAGGCTCAGGTCTGCCCCCAGGCGGGGATGCCTTGCGGCAATGCGCCACTCGGCTAATCTCTGCCGGATGGATTTGGTCTCGGTTGAAATGGACAGCGCGGCTTCGGTGATGGATCAAGCGACACATATCGGCTCACTCGGCACTCCAGATATCCAGCTCTCGGTGCGAGAGACCTTCGGCATCCAGTCCGATCTCACGGTGCCGGCCTTCAGCCAGCGCACCGAGCATGTGCCCGAGATCGACCCGACCTACCGCTTCGACCATGACACGACGCTCGCCATTATCGCGGGCTTCGCCTTCAACCGCCGCGTCATGGTGCAGGGCTATCACGGCACCGGCAAATCGACCCATATCGAGCAGGTCGCCGCGCGGCTGAACTGGCCCTGCCTGCGGATCAACCTCGACAGCCACATCAGCCGCATCGATCTCATCGGCAAGGATGCGATCGTGCTGAAGGACGGGCAGCAGATCACGGAATTCCGCGAAGGCATCCTGCCCTGGGCGCTCCAGCATGCGGTGGCGCTCGTTTTCGATGAGTATGATGCCGGCCGGCCGGACGTGATGTTCGTCATCCAGCGCGTGCTGGAGGTGGAAGGCCGGCTGACCCTGCTCGATCAGAACCGGGTGATCCATCCCCACCCCGCCTTCCGCCTCTTCGCGACGGCCAATACCGTCGGCCTCGGCGATACCACGGGCCTCTATCACGGCACTCAGCAGATCAATCAGGGCCAGATGGACCGCTGGAACATCGTCGCCACCCTCAACTACCTGCCGCATGGGCAGGAGACGGCGATCGTCATGGCCAAGCTCGGCATCGATCCCACCAATGCCGCAGCGCGCCGGCGCGTGGAAAGCATGGTCGCCCTCGCCGACCTCACCCGCGCGGGCTTCATCGCCGGCGATATCTCGACCGTGATGTCCCCCCGCACGGTCATCACCTGGGCGGAGAACGAACGCATCTTCAAGGATCTCGGCTTCGCCTTCCGCCTCACCTTCCTCAACAAGTGCGACGAGGCGGAGCGGCAGACGGTCGCCGAATACTACCAGCGCTGCTTCAACGAGGAAATCGCGACCGGGCTTCGCCGCGCGAGCTGAGGCGGAGAGGGGCAGGCTGTGAGCGGCACCAAAGACGGCAACGAGAAGGCGGAGGCCTTCAAGCGGGCGACCGCCGGGGCGCTGCGGGCGATCGCCGGGGAGCCGGAGGCCGAAGTTGCCTTCCAGGCGGGCCCGGCGAGCCTCGCCGGCAAGCGGGCGCGCATCCCCGCGCCCACCCGCGCCCTGCCTGGGGCCGAGATGGCGCGGCTCCGGGGGGCGGCGGATGCGCTGGCCCTTCGCCTCCGCTATCACGATAGCGCCGTGCATGCCGCCCGCTCCCCCGCCAGCCGGGAGGCGCGCGACGTCTATGACGCGCTGGAGCAGGCGCGGGTGGAAACGGTCGGCAGCCGGCATATGGCGGGTGTCGCCGCTAATCTGCGCCAGCGGCTGGTGGAACAGGGCGAGGCCGAGGGGTGGGATCGCTTCACCCGCAAGGACCAGCTGCCCATGGCGGCCGCCCTCTCGCTGCTCGCGCGGGAGAGGCTTTCGGGCGAAGCCTCCCCGGCCCTGGCCGAACGCGCGCTTGGCGAATGGCGCGCGACCCTAGGGCCCGAGGCCGATGCCGCGCTCGCCGAGATGGCCGCCGCGGCCGAGGATCAGCAGGCCTATACCCGTGCCGCGCGCCGCCTGCTCAAGGCCTACGATCTAGCCGAGGCCGAGGCCGAGCCGCAGCCCGATGAGGAACCGGAGGGCGGGGACGAGGCGGCGGAGCAGAACCCGAGCCAGGATGCCGCCTCCGAGAGCGAAGGCCAATCCATGGGCGAGATGGATTCGAGCCCGACCCCCGACACCGAGGAGATGGAGAGCCAGGCCTCGGCCGAGGCCGAGAGCCAGGAAGAGGATGAGGAGGGCGCCGAAGCCGAGGGCGAGGAGCGGCCTGGCGGCCAGCAGAACCGGCGCGAGCGCGCGAGCGAAGAGACGCTCTACCACGCCTTCACCCGCGCCTTCGATGAGGAGATCGCGGCTGACGAGCTGTGCGACCCCGAGGAGCTGGCCCGCCTCCGCCAGCAGCTCGACCAGCAATTGCAGCACCTCCAGGGCGTCGTCTCCAAGCTTGCCAACCGCTTGCAGCGCAAGCTCCTGGCGCAGCAGACCCGCGCCTGGGATTTCGACCTCGAAGAAGGGCTGCTCGATGTCAGCCGCCTCGCCCGGGTGGTGACGACGCCGACCGCCTCGCTCTCCTACAAGCGGGAGCGCGATACCGATTTCCGCGATACCGTGGTGACGCTGCTGATCGACAATTCCGGCAGCATGCGCGGCCGGCCGATTACGGTGGCCGCCATGTGCGGCGATATCCTCGCCCGCACGCTGGAACGCTGCGCGGTAAAGGTGGAGGTGCTCGGCTTCACCACCCGCGCCTGGAAGGGCGGGCAGAGCCGGGAGAAATGGGTGCAGGACGGCAAGCCCCGCAACCCGGGGCGGCTGAACGACCTGCGCCACATCATCTACAAGGCGGCCGATGCGCCCTGGCGCCGGGCTCGGCGCAATCTCGGCCTCATGCTGCGCGAGGGCCTACTGAAGGAGAATATCGACGGCGAGGCCCTGCTCTGGGCCTATCGCCGTATCGCCAGCCGGCCCGAGCATCGCCGCATTCTGATGGTGATCAGCGATGGCGCCCCGGTCGATGATTCGACCCTCTCGGTCAATCCCGGCAACTACCTTGAGCGGCATCTCCGCCAGGTCATCCAGGAGATCGAAAGCCGCGGGCTGGTCGAACTCGTGGCGATCGGCATCGGTCATGACGTGACGCGCTATTACCGTCGCGCGGTCACGATCGTCGATGCGGAGGAACTGGGCGGAACGATGATGCGCGAACTCGCCGCCCTGTTCGACGATACGGCGGGCGATGCCTGGGGGCAGGCAATGGCCGAGCGGGCACCGCTGGTCGTCTGAGCGAAATCGCGCGGCCCCGCCGCGGGCCGCGCCGTCGCCTTGAAAGAGAGGCGGCCTCTTCAGCCGGCCTTCTTCTCCATCACCGTCTTGACCTCTTCGAGGGCTGCGAGGAACCGGCCATGGATGAGATCCAGCGCCTCGCTGCTCGATTTCCGCAGCAGATCCTCGACCTCCCGCAGATCGGAGACGCTGTGCTCATAAGCGGTCTTGAGGAGTTCGGCTTGCCGCGCCGCCCGCTCCTTGGGTTCCGCGGTCGTCGCCAACATCGTCGTCGCCTGGGTGAGGTCGGCCATCTGGCGCCGCATCACCTCCATCTGGCGCTGGGTGATCGCCTGCGCGCCTTCGAAGATGAGCTTGTTGGCGGCGGTCAGCGCCGCGAGGTTGCGCTTATGGGTTTCCATCAACGCGGTCAGCTCCGGCGCCATGGGCAACGGCATGGAGGCCAGGAACTGGCTGAAATCGATCGGGAATTTCGGCAGGTCGGACATCGCTTACCCTCCTCATTGGCCGCACAGAGCGCGCGACGGCGCCCAGTCTAGGCCGCGCCGCGCATCTGGCCAAGGAGGCGGCGAGAGATCAACCAAACCGTCATCCAGCCGAAGCTCCAGGCTGCCGAACGGCGGGGCATTCAGATGGAGGGATCGTCCGTCATCGGCGGCGCCGGCATGGCGCTTTCGCCTCCTGCCTCGCCCTCCATCTCGCCCACCGCCAGGCGGAAGCTGCGGGCAAGCTCGCCCGCGCGGTCCAGCGCCCGGTCTGCGGCGGTCATGGTGGCGGTGAGGTCCGCGCTTTCATCCTGGCGCCAGGCGCGCACCGCCCAAAGCCATACGGCGAGCAGGCCCTTGATGCGCAGCGGGCCGCGCAGGCCGCTTGCCGAGACGCCGGCGCCTTCCAGCATCCAGCTCATGCTGCGGGCGGAAAGCCGCGCCAGGAAGAGGCCGAGCATCGGGTCCATCGCCGCCGCATCGAGTACCGCGAGCACGCCGGCGCGATGTGCCTGCAGCACATCGAAGCGGCGCATGATCATGTCGAACAGCCGATCCTTGAGCGGCCCTTCGGTGGTCGCGCCATCGAGCGCCGCCTGGTCGGCGAGGCTGCCGAAGCGCATCAGCACGAAAAGCTTGGAGGGGAAGCGGCGGCGCGTGCGGGCGAGATCGAGCCCGGCTGCGCGCGCGGCCTCCACCAGGCTCGTGTTCCGCCAGCCGCGCAGCCCGGCCTCGCCGAACACGGCAGCGACCACCGCCGCATCGAAATCATCGTCGCTCATGCCCGTATTCGCGCTCATGCCCGTGCCCAATCCCATCTTCAGCCGCCAATCGAGGGCGGGCGGCGGCAGCCGGACAAACCCGGCCGTCGCGCCGCCCGCTGCCGCTCAGGCCTCACCCATGCATTCGAGCATCGCCGCGCGCAACGCCTCATCAGGCGTCTTGCCGCCGGTGAGCACGAACTGGAAGGCGGGGAAGAAGCGCTCGCACTCGGTGATCGCGATATCGACCATATCCTCCATGCTTTCGAGCGAGGCCCCCGGCGCCCCGCGCAGCAGCACCGCGTGGCGGAATACCGGCATGCCGTCATCGGCGTCCATGCCGAAATGACCGATCCAGAGATAGGTATTGGCCAAGGCGAGGAGCTGGTAGAAATCGGCTCTCCGGCTCTCCGGCACCTTCATGTCGAAGGTGCAGGTGAAGTGCATCGCGGAAATCTCCCGCGACCAGTTGAAATAAAGCCCGTAATCAGACCATTGGCCCGGCGCCTCGGCCGCCATCTCGGCCTCGTTGCGACGCTCGAAAGCCCAGTCATTGGAGGACACGATCTGCTCAATCACGTCGAGCGGATTGGCGACATGCGCTGAGGCGGCAATGCTGGTGGCTGACATGGAAGTGGTCTCCTCATGGCTGGGAGGAAGGCCGGATCGGCGGCGTCCGTTACCGCTGCCGGATGATGGGCACCCCGATGGCGCCCAGTTCCGGCGTCGCGAATCGCCGCCCCCGACCGAAGTTAGGGGCAGGCTTGCACTAACCGCAAGTAAAGCCTCTGCTCGCAAGCGGCTGCGTGGGCAGGTGCCACGAAACTCTCATGGAGGGAGCAATCGGCCTGAGCACGGCCAGAGCCTGACGCGCGCCGCGCGCGGTTCAGGCGACCGGCGGCGTGGCGCCGCCCGCGCCAAGCGCCGGGTCCTGCGGGGTGCCGGGCTGTGGATCACGCGGCGCCACGGGCATCGGGTCTTGCGGCAGGGCTGTCAGCGGCTCGCCCGCCGGGGTTTCCGGCGCGGCGCGCTGGGCGAGCGCCGCTTCGAGGGCGGCCACCCGCTCCTTCAGCGCCGTGATCTCGCGATCCGCCGCTTCCTGCGCAAGCCGGGCATTGGCTGCCAGGTCCTGCACGGCGGCGAGCTGCTCGCCCCGCGCGATATCGAGCTTTTGAATGACGGCTTCCACGCGCGCGGCGAAGACGGCCTCCGCCTCATCCTTGAGGCCGGTAAAAGCGGAAATGGCGCCCTGCGCGACCCCGGCCAGATCGTCCATGAAGCGGCTGCGCTCTCTCATCGCCTAGTCTCCTGCCTTCCACCGCGCGGGTGGGTTGCGTATAAGCCGCCGCCATGCACCCCAAGCTCATGCCCCGGCGCCTTGCTGCGGCTGATGACATCTCTATCAGACTTATGCGCCGGAGGGCAGTACACATGGGTTCACCCTTGTCTCAAGCCAAGGGAGGCGGCCTCGCCCGCCCGATCGCCAGGGCACGGGGGCCGCACGCGTGAAGCCCTTGGTCTTTCCCGACTTCAACCCCATCATCGTCAAGCTCGGCCCCTTCGCGATCCACTGGTACGCGCTCGCCTATATCGCCGGGCTGGTCATCGGCTGGCAGCTCGTGCGGCGCCTGGTCGGCTGGGCACCGAAGGTGGCGACGCCGCTGCTGGTGGATGATTTCCTCACCTGGGCGACGCTCGGCGTCGTGCTCGGCGGGCGGCTCGGCTATGTGCTGTTCTACCAGCCGGTGATGTTCCTGCACCACCCGCAGCAGATCATCGCCGTCTGGGATGGCGGGATGAGCTTCCATGGCGGCATGCTCGGCGTCGCCATCGCCATCATCTGGTTCTGCCGCCGCCATGCGATCAATCCGCTCGCCTTCGGCGATCGCGTGGCCATGGTGGCGCCGATCGGCCTCGGCTTCGGGCGTATCGCCAATTTCATCAATGGCGAGCTGTGGGGCAGGCCAGCACCAGCCTGGTGGCCCTGGCGCATGATCTATCCGCGGGTTGACATGACCCCGCGCTTCCCGAGCGAGCTCTATGAAGCCTTCCTGGAAGGGCTTTGCCTCTTCGTCTTCATGATGCTGATGGGCCGCTCCCTCAACCGGCGGATGCATCCCGGCCTGCTCACCGGCTGGTTCCTCATCGGCTACGGCATCGCCCGCAGCACGGGCGAATGCTTCCGCGAGCCCGACGCTTTCCTCGGCTTCCTGCTCGACGGCCTGACGATGGGCCAGCTGCTCTGCATCCCGATGATCCTCATCGGCATCGGCCTCGTGCTCTATGCCCGGTCCCGCCCGGTGCTCGTGGTGCCGGGGGCTTGAGCGACGCGGCGGACGCCGAGCGGCTCGACCAGTTCATGGGCCGGGCCAATGCCGCCTATTACGGGCGCCAGGATCCCTTCGCCGATTTCACGACCGCGCCCGAGATCAGCCAGATCTTCGGCGAGATCATCGGTGCCTGGATGGCGGTCGGCTGGGAGGCGCTCGGCAGCCCCACACCCGTCCTGCTGGCCGAGGCCGGGCCCGGCCGCGGCACGCTGATGGCCGATGCCCGCCGCCTCACCGCCCGCGTCGCGCCCGCCTTCCACGCCGCTTGCCGCCTGCATCTGATCGAAACATCGCCGCGCCTCCGGGCCGAACAGGCAGCACGCCTCCCCGATGCGACCTGGCACGAGGATCTGGCCTCCCTGCCCGAGGGGCCGCTTCTGCTCATCGCCAATGAATTTCTCGACGCCCTGCCGATCCGCCAATTCCGCTACGATGCCGGGCAATGGGCCGAGCGCCATGTGCGGGATGGCCGCTTCCTCGAAATCCCCTGCCCGCCGCCGCCCGGCCTCGATCCGGCCGAGGCTGCCGCCGGCGGCCTGCTAGAGTGGAATGCGCCGGGGGAAGCCTTCGTCGAGGCACTCGCGCGCCGCATTGCGGGGCCAGCCGGCGGCCTCGCCCTCCTCATCGACTACGGGCTTGAGAGCAATCCGCGCGATAGCCTGCAGGCGATCCGCGCCCGGCATTTCGCCGATCCGCTGCAAGCGGCGGGCGAGGCTGACCTTACCGCCCTGGTCGATTTCGGCGCCATGGCGCGGGCGGCGCGGCGGGGCGGGGCAGAGACGCTCGGCCCCGTCGGCCAGGGCGCCTTCCTGACCGCCCTCGGCCTCATGGCGCGGGCCGAGCGCCTCGGACAAGGCCGCCCGCCGGAGGCTGCGGCCGCCATCCTCGCCGGCGCCCGCCGGCTGGCCGAACCGATGGCGATGGGCCGCCTGTTCAAAGTGCTGGCGATTACGCCGCCGGGCTTTCCGCCCCTGCCAGGATTTGCTCCATGAACCTGCCGCGCCTCACCCACCCTGCCCTCGCCGGCTTCGGCCATGGCTTCTTTACCCGCTTCGGCGGCGTTTCGGCCGGACCTTATGCCAGCCTCAATGCCAGCCTCTCGGGCGGTGACGCGCGAGAGGCCGTGCTGGAAAACCGCGCCCGCATGGCCAGGGCGCTGGGCGCGGAGCCCGCAGCACTCCTCGGCCTCACCCAGATCCATAGCGCCGCGGTCGTCACCGTCTCGGCCCCTTGGCCGGCAGGCGAAGGCCCGCGTGCCGATGCGATGGTGACGCGCGTGCCCGGCCTCGCCCTCGGCGTCATCACCGCCGATTGCGCGCCGGTGCTCTTCGCCGATCCGCACAACCGCGTCATCGGCGCGGCGCATGCCGGCTGGCGCGGGGCGCTCGCCGGTGTGCTGGAGGCGACGGCCGAAGCGATGGAGGCGCTCGGCGCCGAGCGTGGGCGGATCGTCGCCATCATCGGCCCTTGCATCCGTGCGCCCTCCTACGAGGTGGCGGCCGATCTGCGCGACGCCGTGCTCGCGGAGAACCCGGCCGATGCCCGCTTCTTCACCCCCGGCCGGCCCGAACGCTGGCAGTTCGATCTCGCCGGCTATTGCGCCGCGCGCCTCGCCGCCGCCGGCATCGGCACGGTCGGCATCACCGAGGGTGATACCGCCGCCGAGCCGGACCGCTTCTTCAGCCACCGCCGCCGCACCCTGGCCGGCGGTGGCCCCATCGGCCATCAGCTTTCGGGGATCCGATGCGACGCCTGAACCACCTGCCTCACCTCTCCCTCCGCCTCCGCCTCGGGCTGCTCGCCCTGCCGCTGGCACTTGCCTCCTGCGGCGATTTCCCGCGCCCCATGCAGGGCCATCCAGGCGCCATGGGCGCGATGCTAGCGCATCCGCCGCCGCCGCGGCTCGTCGTGCCGGTGCCGAGCGAGGCGCTGCTGGGCGATGCCTCCGCCAAGGCTTTCGCCAATGACATGGCGGCGGCACTCGTCGGCCAGACGATACCGGCCTTCGCCCAGAAGCCCGAGCGGGGGGATTGGCAGCTCAAGGTCGCGGCGAGCCTTTCGGGCGGCAACGTCACCCCGAGCTATACGATCGTCGATCCTCGTGGGCATGTGCAGGGCAAGGAAACCGGCGCCCCGGTGCCGAGCCAGGCCTGGGCCGATGGCGACCCCGCGACCCTCTCCGCCGCCGCCGCTGCCGCCGCACCGCAACTCGCCGCGCTGCTCTCCAACATCGATGCGGTGCTGAAGGAGAGCAATCCGAACAGCCTCTACAACCGTCCGCCGCGCCTCGATTTCAGCGCCGTCACCGGTGCCCCGGGCGATGGCGACACCTCGCTCGCGCTCAATATGCGCCGCGATCTTCCGGGCCAGGGCATCGTGCTCGTGACGAACAAGGCGGATGCCGATTACCTCATGCGGGCGCAGGTGAAAAAGACGGTGGTGAACCCGCAGACCGACCGGATCGAGATCGACTGGATCATCGCCACCGCCGATGGCAAGGAGGTCGGCCGCGTCTCGCAGCTGCACGATCTGCCACATGGCTCGCTCGACAGCTATTGGGGCGATGTCGCCGCGGTCGCCGCCCAGCAGGCGGCACTCGGCGTCAAGGAAGTGATCAGCAACAATATCGGCAAGCCGAAATCGATCGGCGCGAAACAAGCCCCAGGCGCACCGCCACCCAAGCCGCCGACGTCATGAAATGGTTGCTTGACATGCGCGTGGCCGCCCTTCCGCGGGCGGCTTGCGCGTGGACAGGGGGCGGCGCGGTTGCTAGAAGCCGCGGCAGAGAGCCCTCCCGCCGCTGCTGACGGAACCTGCCGAATGAAAATCGTTGCCTGCAACAGCAACCGCCCGCTGGCGGAAGCGGTCGCTGCCGCCCTCAACCTGCCTCTCACCAAGGCTTCCGTGCGGCGCTTCGCGGATATGGAGATCTTCGTCGAGATCCATGAGAACGTGCGGGGCGAGGATGTGTTCATCGTCCAGTCCACCGCCTATCCGGCGAATGACCACCTCATGGAATTGCTCATCACCCTCGATGCGCTGCGGCGCGCCTCGGCCAAGCGTATCACCGCCGTCATCCCCTATTTTGGCTATGCCCGGCAGGATCGCAAATCGGGCTCGCGCACGCCGATCAGCGCCAAGCTCGTCGCCAATCTCATCACCGAGGCCGGCGCCCACCGGGTGTTGACGATGGATCTGCACGCCGGGCAGATCCAGGGCTTTTTCGACATTCCGGTCGATAACCTCTATGCCGCGCCGCTCTTCGCCCGCGACGTTCAGGAGCGCTACGCCGGGCGGGATCTGATGATCGTCTCCCCCGATGTCGGCGGCGTGGTCCGCGCCCGCGCGCTGGCCAAGCGGCTGGACGTCGATCTCGCCATCATCGACAAGCGGCGGGAACGCGCCGGTGTCTCCGAGGTGATGAACGTGATCGGCGATGTCGAAGGGCGGGATTGCATCCTCGTCGATGATATCGTCGATTCCGGCGGCACGCTCTGCAATGCCGCCGCGGCGCTCATCCAGAAGGGCGCCCGCTCCGCCAGCGTCTATACCACCCATGGCGTGCTTTCGGGCGGGGCGGTGGCGCGCATCGCCTCCTCGCCCATCGAAATGATGACGATCACCGACAGCATCCTGGCGACCGAAGCGGTGCGGCTGGCGAGCAATGTGCGGCAGGTGACGATCGCGCCGCTGCTGGCCGAGGCCATCCGCCGCATCTCGGACGAAAGCTCCGTCAGCTCGCTCTTCGATTGAGGCCATCGGCATGACGCACCTCACCCGCATCCCCTTCTGGTTCCTCCGCCATGGCGAGACGGATTGGAACCTGCAGAACCTCTCCCAGGGCGATATCGACATTCCGCTCAACGCCACCGGCCGCGCCCAGGCGGCGCATGCCGCGGAGCTGATGCGCGGGCATGAGATCCGCAGCATCGTCTCCTCCAACCTCTCCCGCGCGATGGATACGGCCGCTGCCGTCTCCGCCGCGACCGGGATCGCCTTCACGACCGATCCAGCCCTCCGCGAGGTGAAGTTCGGCGAGCAGGAAGGCAAGCCGATGGGCGATTGGTACGATGACTGGATCGCCGGCACCTATACGCCGGAAGGGGCGGAGACCTTCGCCGGGCTCCGCGCGCGGGTGATAGCGGCGATCAACCAGGCGCTGGAACGCCCCGGCCCGGTGCTGATCGTCGCGCATGGCGCCTTCTTCCGCGCCGTCCGCTCGGCGATGGGCCTCGTGCCCAATGTCCGCACGCCGAATGCGGTGCCGATCTTCTGCGTGCCCCCCGCCGGCGGCGAAGGCGCGTGGGATCTGCGCCCGGTGGAGTCCGCCGCCGCCGCCTGATCCGCCTCAGGCGGCTTCCTGCCCGCTCTCGACGCCTTGGGCGAGCGGCATGCGCTTGTCGGGCTTGCGCAGCTGATAGAGCCCGACATCGATCGCCCCCGCGCGGAACCCGGCCTCGCAATAGGCGAGGTAATAGTCCCAGCGGCGGAGGAACGGCTCCTCCATCCCGGCGGCGCGAAGTTCCGGTAGCGCCGCCTGGAAGCGCCGGCGCCATTCGGCGAGCGTCTCGGCATAGCTGAGGCCGAAGCATTCCAGCTTCTCAAGGCTGAGGCCGGCAGCGGCGATCCGCTCGCGCATGACGCTGATGCTGGGCAACATGCCGCCCGGAAAGACATAAAGCTGGATGAAATCCGGCGTGTGGCGATAGGCCTCGAACTTCTCTTCGGCGATGGTGATCACCTGTAGAACGGCGAGGCCGCCGGGCCGCAGGCAGGCGGCGAGCTTGGCGAAATAGGCCGGCCAGAACTCTTCCCCCACGGCTTCGAGCATCTCGATCGAGACGATGCGGTCGAAGAGATCGGTCGTGTCGCGATAGTCCTGCAGCCTGAGATCGGCCCGCCCGGCGCCGATCGCAGCCGCGAGGCGGCCGCGCGCATAGGAAAGCTGGGCTGGTGAGAGCGTCAGCCCCGTGACACGCGCCGCGCGGCCGAGGATGCGCTCGGCAAGCCCGCCCCAGCCGCAGCCGATTTCGAGCACCTCTTCCGGCCCCGTGAGGTCCAGAAGATCGAGCACGCGGTCCTGCTTGGCGGCCTGCGCCGCTTCGAGGCTCTGCCCCGGCGCGGTATAGAGGGCGGAGGAATAGGTCATCCCCTCATCCAGCCAGCGGGCGTAGAAGTCGTTCCCGAGATCGTAATGGGCGATGATGTTGCGGCGGGCGCCAGGCTTGGAATTGGCGCACCGGCCGTGGCGCATCCGGTTGAGCAGGCGGGCAGGCAGCGACCCATCCAGCAGATCCCCCAGCGCGGATTGGTTGCGCGCCGCAAGCTCGATCAGCCGCGGCAGGTCGGGCGTCGTCCAATCCCCCGCCATATAGGATTCGGCGAAGCCGATATCCCCGCGGCGCAGCAGCGCAACCAGCGGCCGCCAGCGATGCAGAAGCAGCGTCGCCTCCGGCCCCGGGGCCGCGCCCTCGCCCACCAGTTCGCCGCCTTCCGGCAGGCGGATGACGAGGCGGCCGAGGGCGAGCCGGCGCAGAAGGCGGGCGAGCACGAAGCGGCCGATCCAGGCAGCGGGGGCGAAAGGCACGGTGAGGGAAGCGATCGTACTCGACATGATCACCTTTGCACGAAGGTCACGGGATTGGGGGGTGGCGCCGGCTTGGCGAAGAAGCCGACGCGCTTGCGCCAGAGGAACAGCGCCTCCCAATGGATGCCGGCCAGCACCTTGAGGCCGAGCGCCGGGGCGCCGAGCACGGCCCGCAAGAGCGCCGCATCGGTCAGCGGGCGTCGCCGCCCGCTGAGGCTTGCGGTGATCATCCGCCCGGCCGCGCCGCGGCCCTCGATCACCACCGAAAGACGCTCGCCCGGCGGCAGCACGCGAAACGCATACTGCATGGCCATCGGCATGAAGGGAGAGACGTGAAAGACCTTCTCCGCGCTCTGCCGAATAACCGGCCCAGGCGCGGCGGGCACCGGGATGAGGTAGCTGTGCCGTTCGCCGAAGGTATTGTTCACCTGGTAGAGGATGGCGGCGAGCGCCCCATCCGCCCCATGGCAGAAGAACAGGCTGAGCGGGTTGAAGGCATGGCCGAAGACGCGCGGCATGGCGAGAAGCAGCACCGGCCCCGGCGCCGCGATACCCGCCGCCGCGCATTGCCCGCGCACCCAGGCCATGAGCCCGCCCGGCTCCCCCGCGCCATGATCGCGCTCGTAGAAGCTCACGATATTGAAGCGGTCTTTCGAGAAGAAGCGGAGGCGCGCGGCGAGGTGCGGCACCTCGTCGAGATCGAGCAGCAGCGAGAAGATCCGGTAGCGCAGATGATGCCGCGCCGGCAGGTAGCGCCGATGCATCACGACACCCGGGTAAAGCGCCGAGCGCGAGGGGTGGGTGGGCGTCATCCGCCACCCGCCATGGCGGCGGCGGCGCCGCGCGCGCGATCGGCGGGAAGCCAGATGCGCCCCGATTCCTCGGGGACGGACCAGGGCCGGCGGAGCCCGCCCAGCGCCTCGGCCACCGCCAACCCGGCCTGCAACCCATCCTCGTGAAAGCCGGCGCCGAACCAGGCGCCGCAGAACCAGGCGCGCCGCCGCCCCTGCAAGGCCCAGAGCCGCTTTTGCGCGGCCGCGCTCTGCTGGTCGAAGAGCGGGTGGTTGTAGGTTTCGCGGCGGATCACGGTGCCCGGCGCGGGCGCGCGCGGCGGATTGATGGTGACGAAATAAGGCGCGTCAGTGGAAAGCTTCTGGAGCTTGTTCATCCAGTAGGTCAGGAAGGGCGCGGTAGGCCCCTGTGGCGCCTGCCCGTCCTCGCTCTCAGCAGATTGCTCAACGAAGTTCCAGGCCGACCATGCGCGGCGCCGGCGCGGCATGAGGCTCGCATCCTGATGCAGCACGGCCAGGTTCTCGGTGGTGCCGAAGGCGCCGAGGAGGGCGCGCTCCTCGGCATCGGCGTCTTCGAGCAGGGCGAGCGCCTGATGCGCGTGGGCTGCGATCACCACCTCATCATGCCGCAGGCTCGCCCCCGTATCGTCCCGCAGCAGCACGCCGGCGGCACTCCGCCGGATCGCGCGGATGGGGCGGGCGGTAAAGACCGGGCCTGAAAGCCCCGCCCGAAGCCGGGCGACATAGTGGCGCGAACCGCCAGCAACGGTGCGCCAGACAGGCCTGCCGGTGACTTGCAGGAGCGCGTGGTTCTGGCAGAAGCGCAGGAAGGCCGCCGCCGGATAGCGCCCAATCTCGGTGCAAGGGGTGGACCAGATGGCCGAGGCCATCGGCAGCAGGTGATCCTCCCGGAAGGCGCGGCCGTAGCCACGCAGATCGAGATAGGCGGCGAGGCTCAGCCCCTGCTGCTCGGCCAGCGCGATATCGCCCGGCGCTTCGGCATAGAAGCGCCGCAGATCGCGCAGCATCGACCAGAAGCGCCGCTTGAGCAGATTGCCAGGCTGGGCGAGCAGCCCCGCGAGATCGCCGCCGGCATATTCGAACCCGCCATCATCCTTCGAGACGGAGAAGGACATGTCGCTCGCATCCGTCTCCACCCCGAGATGGCGGAACAGGGCGGTGAGGTTCGGGTAGGTCTTTTCGTTATAGACGATGAAGCCGGTATCGATGCCGATGCCGCCGACCTGCACCGTGTTGCTATGGCCGCCGATCCGCCCTTCGGCCTCGTACAACGTCACGCGGTGACGGCGGCTGAGCAACCAGGCGGCGGAGAGGCCTGCAATCCCCGAGCCGATCACCGCAATATCGAGGCCGGGCGGAATGCCGTCCATCAACCCATCCTGTTCATCATCTGAGCCTCTCCGCTACGCCTCGGGCGCGCGAGTGGATGCAAACGGCAGATGCGCAGCTTCGCACCTCCCCAAGGGATTGCCTGCCCTTATTCTCACTTGCTGCACCGCCGAGACGAGGATCCATGACCGAGCGCTGCGACCAACCCACGCGGGCCGCCTGGCGCCGCCGACCGTTCACGCTCTCCGCGCTCGGCCTCGCCGGGCTGGTGACGAGCGCCTGCTCGCCGCTCGGCATGCTGAACGGCCTCGCGCCACGGCGGCTGGCGGCGCGAAGCATCCCCTATGGCCCAGCGCCCCGGCAAAGCCTCGATATCTACCTGCCGGCGGCACGGCCGGGCGCGGGCAGCAGCAGCAGCAGCAGCAGCAGCAGCAGCAGCATCGGCCCCGCACGCCCGCGCGTCGTCATCTTTCTCTACGGCGGCGGCTGGGATAGCGGTGATAAGGAGATGTATCGCTTCGTCGGCGGGGCGCTGGCGGCGCAGGGCTTCATCACCGTCATCCCCGACTATCGCCTCTATCCGGCTGTGCGCTACCCGACCTTTCTTGAAGATTGCGCGGCGGCTTTCGCCTGGGTCTCAGCGCATATCGGCGCATGGGGCGGCGGTGAGGAAATCTTCCTCATGGGCCATTCGGCCGGCGCCTATAACGCGGCGATGCTGGCCCTCGATCCCCGCTATCTCGCCGCCGCCGGCAGCCGGCTCGCGCCGCGCGGCACCATCGGCTTGGCCGGGCCCTATGATTTCCTGCCGCTGCAAAGTGCCGAGCTGAAGGCCATCTTCGGCTTCCCAACCGCGCCGGCAACCCAGCCGATCAACCATGTCACCGGTCGGAACGCGCCGATGCTGCTCATCGCCGGTTCCTCCGATGCCACCGTGCTGCCGCGCAACACCACGCGGCTGGCCGCGCGCATCCGCGCCGCCGGCGGGCCGGTGACCGAGAAGATCTACCCCAAGATCGACCACAAAGAGTTGATCGGCGCGATCGGCCAGCCTTTCCGGTTTCTCTGCCCGACCTTGGCCGACTGCACCCATTTCCTGCGCGAGACAGCGTGAGCCACGCGCGCCGCGCGCCCGCGCATCCGCCCGCATGATCGGAACGTAAAAGCCCCATGCTCTCCCTCCTCCTTTTCACCGCGCTCGGCTGCAGCCTGCTCATGCTTGTCGCCTGGCGGGTGCAGCAGGGCACCGGCAACAGCACCTGGGTCGATGTCGCCTGGACTTTCGGCACCGGGGCGGCGGGGCTTGTGCTCACGCTCTGGCCGCTGCCGCACCACCCGGCGGCGGGGGCGCGAAGCTGGATCGTCTCCCTCGCCGCGATCATCTGGTCGCTCCGGCTCGGGCTGCACCTGCTGCGCCGCGCGCTCCGCGGGCGCGACGATCCGCGCTATGCAGCACTCCGCCAAGCCTGGGGGGAGAGCTACCGCTTGAAGATGCCGGCCTTCCTGCAACTCCAGGCGGCGAGCGTCCTCATCCTCGGCGGCTTCATCATGGCGGCCGGGCGCAACCCCGCGCCGCATCTCGGGCTGCTCGACTGGCTCGCCATCCTCATCGCCGTCGCCTCGATCCTCGGCGAGGGCATCGCCGACGAGCAGGTGCGCCGCTTCGCCGCTGACCCCGCCAATCGCGGCCGGATCTGCGAGGATGGCCTCTGGGGCTGGTCCCGCCACCCGAACTACTTCTGCGAATGGCTCATATGGGTCGCCTACGCGCTCTTCGCGACGAGCGGCCTCGGCTCCGGCTGGAGCCTGCTCGCCTGGGCCGGGCCGATCGTCATGTATCTCGTGCTGGTTCATGGCTCGGGCATTCCGCCGACCGAGCAGCACATGCTGACGAGCCGCGGCGCGGCGTTTCGGGACTATCAGCGCCGCGTCTCGAAATTCTTCCCGCTCCCGCCGAGAAAGGCCGCGCCATGACCGATCTGGCGACCATCGCCGCCACCGCCGCCGAGCGCCTGCCGCTGCCGGACGCCCTCTCCCGCCTCGGCATCGCGATGATGGTGGGGCGCACGCGGCAGAAGCTGAGCGGCGCGGATGCCGCGGCCGAGCAGGACTTCGCCGAAGCCATGGCGGCTTTCCCCATCGCTCAGCACGCCGACGCCGCCAACCGCCAGCATTACGAGGTGCCGGCGGATTTCTTCGGCCTCGTGCTCGGCCCGCGGCGCAAATACTCCTGCTGCCTCTATGAGACGGGCGAGGAAAGCCTGGCGCAGGCGGAAGCACTGGCGCTGGCCGAGACCGCCGCCCATGCCGGGCTCACCGATGGGCAGGAGATCCTGGAACTCGGCTGCGGTTGGGGCTCGCTCACCCTCTTCATGGCCGAGCGTTTTCCCCAGGCGCGCATCACCGCCGTTTCCAACGCCGCCGGCCAGCGGGCCTATATCGAGGCCGAGGCGAGCCGCCGCGGGCTTCGCAACATCCGCGTGCTGACCGCGGACATGAACGTGTTCGAGGCTCCGGCGGGGGCCTTCGATCGCATCGTCTCTGTCGAGATGTTCGAGCATATGGCGAACTGGCGGCCACTCCTCTCCCGCATGCGGGGCTGGCTGCGGCCGCATGGCGGCGCGCTTATCCATATCTTCACCCACCGCCTCGCCCCCTATCGCTTTGATGCCGAGGACCCGGCGGACTGGATCGCGCAGCATTTCTTCACCGGCGGCATCATGCCGAGCCGGGGGCTTATGCGCTGCTTCCCGGACCTCTTCACGGTCGAGGCGGAATGGCAATGGAGCGGCACGCATTACCGCCGCACGGCGGACCATTGGCTCGCCAATTTCGACGCCAACCGCGCCGGTATCCGCCGCGTGCTGAGCCCCGTCTATGGGCGGGAAACCCGTATCTGGGAAAGGCGCTGGCGCCTCTTCTTCCTGGCGACCGCCGGTCTCTTCGGCCACGCCGCGGGCGAGGAATGGGGCGTCACCCACTACCGGTTGCGCCCGGCCTGATCACCTGTGCGTCAATTCGTTATGCCCGTGCTTGTCTCAGGCATGACGCGGTTGTGACACTTCAAGCGGGCGCGGACAGACTTTAGCCGCCCTGCCCTCGCCCGCGCATAGGCCGCGGGTTCGTTTCGCCTTCAGAAATGCGCCGTCGTGATCAGCCAGAAGAGCAGCAGCAGGACGAGGCTGAGCATCGCCGCGACGAAGGCAGCGCCTGGTCGGAAGCCGGCCCCGTTGCGCGGGGAGAGCGTTTTTACCGGCTCGGCCATCAGCCCCTCCTTCAGCTTTCATTCACCGCGGCGACGCGCGGAAAACGCGCCCGCGCTTCGAGATCGTCGAGCTTCATATGGTTGCGCATATAGAGCTGGCTCGCATCCCGCACAGGCTGGAAATCCCAAGACGTCTGTTGACCTTTTTGCAAGGCTTGCCAGATCAGCCGGCGGCGCTTCTGGCTCGCCAGCACGTCCCGTTCAAGCTCTGCGAGATCCCACCGCGCGGCGAGTTCGGCGCGGAAGGCGGCAAGGCGCGCATCCCCGGGCGCCCGCGCGGCGATATTGTCCAGCTCATCCGGATCGGCCGCGAGATCGTACAGCCGGTCCGGATCGCCGGGGCAATGGATGAACTTCAAACTGCCGCGCCGGATCATCACCATGGGAGCGACCACTCCTTCGGCGCAATATTCGCCAATCACCCCGCCTTCATTGTCTGCGCCGAGCGCATAGGGGATCAGACTCCGCCCATCATGCGCGGTCGCGTAATCAGGTTCCGTGCCATCACCGGCGATCGCGGCGAGCGTCGGCAGGATATCGACGAGGGAGACCGGTGCCGCCACCCGATGCGGCGCGTAGCGGCCGGGCGCATGCATGATGAGCGGGATGCGCGCCGCACCTTCGTAGAAACTCATCTTGTACCAGAGCCCGCGCTCGCCAAGCATTTCACCGTGATCGGCGACGACCATGACGATGGTCTCATCGGCGAAGCCGCTCTCCTCCACCGCGCGCAACAGCCCGCCGACATGGGAGTCGAAATAGGAGATGGCGGCGTAATAGGCGTGCCGCGCATCGCGCATTTGGGCCTCGGTAATCACCTGCGCATCCTGGGCGCAGACATGGCGAAGCCGCGCGGCATGCGGATCCTCGGCGGAGATCTCAGCGCCGACGCGCGGCATGTCGATCTCCTCATCGCGATAGATCGACCAATAGGGGTCCGGCATGGTGAAGGGATCATGCGGATGCGTCATCGAGACGACCATGCAGAAGGGCCGGCGGTCGCTATCGCGCGCCATGTCGTAGATCTTCTGGCGGGCGAGGAAGCCCACCTCCTCGTCGAAATCCATCTGGTTGGTGCGCACGCAGCGCCCGGCGAGCGTCACGCTATCCATATTGTGATACCAGCTCGGCCGCTCGTCGAAATGGCGCCAATCGGGCGTCCAGCCGAAATCAGCGGGGTAGATGTCGGTCGTCAGGCGTTCCTCGAAACCGTGCAGCTGGTCCGGTCCGCAGAAATGCATCTTGCCGGCGAGGATGGTGCGATAGCCGGCATCGCGCAGGTAATGCGCGAAGGTCGGTGATTGGGAGGGGAATTCCACCGCATTGTCGTAGGCGCCGGTGGCGGAGGGCAGACGGCCCGACATGAAGACCGCGCGCGAGGGCGCGCAAAGCGGGCTGTTGCAATAGGCCGCATCGAAGACCACCCCTTCCCGCGCCAAACGGTCGAGGTGGGGTGTCTTGGCAACCCGATTGCCGTAGGCCGGAAGGGCAGAAGCCGTCAGCTGATCCGCCATAAGGATAAGGATATTGGGCCGCTGCGCCATCAACGCGATTCCTCGATGCCTCGTCAGCCGCATTACTGCCGCTTCGTGGCAAAAGCGTGAAGCGCGTCGCTTCTTATTTTGCTATCAAGCCTGCTTATGGCAGGCCATCGCACCCTTCCCCCCCTCGCCGCGCTCATCGCCTTCGAGGCCGCCGCCGCCCAAGCGAGCTTCTCGGCGGCCGCCCGTGCGCTCGGCCTCAGCCAGGCGGCGGTGAGCCAGCATGTGCAGAGCCTCGAGGCGCTGATCGGCCAGCCGCTCTTTCGCCGCCTGCACCGGGGTGTCGAACTGACCGAGGCGGGAGAACGTCTGCGCGGCGCGACCGGCCGGGGGCTCGACCTCATCGGCGAGGCGATCGCCGAATTGCGGCAGGAGGCGACGCGCGGGGTGCTGACCATCGCGACCGATTTCGGCTTCGCGAGCTTCTGGCTGATGCCGCGCCTCGGCGCGCTCGCCGCCGCCCTGCCGGAGATCGAGGTGCGCATCGTCACCTCGCAGAACCGGCGCCTGGCGGCGGCGCCCGATGCGGATGCCACCATCGCCTTCGGCCCGATCGAGGCGGGGGCCGAGCGGCTCTTCACGGAGCGGGTACTGCCGGTCTGCAGCCCGAGCTTCGCGGGCCTGCACCGGCGGCCGGGCGGCGGCTGGGATTGGGCGGCGCTGCCGCTCCTCGAACTGGAGACCAGCGAGCCCGGCCGCTGGCTCGGCTGGCGGGATTGGTTCGCCGATGCCCGGCTGCCGCGCCGCTCGGCGCGCGCCCCGATGCTGCGCTTCAATACCTATCCGCTGGTCGTGGAAGCCGCGATTCTCGGCCAGGGCGCGGCCCTCGGCTGGCGCCCGCTGATCGACCGGGCGATCGCCGCGGGCCTCCTGCAGCCGATGGCGGCGGCGGCGCTGACGACGGCGCATGGTTATACGCTCGCCATCCCCCCGCGGCGCGCGGCCAGGCCCGCGGTGCAGGCATTCCGCCGCTGGCTTCTGGCGGAAGTCGGGACGGAGATGGCGAGCAGCAGCAGCAGCAGCGGCGCGGCAGCCGCCGCCGCCCCGATCCCCGCCGCTCAGGCCTGAGGCAGCGCGGCGACCAGGGCGGAAGCCTTGGCGAAAGCGACCTCCGCCGTGTCGCCCGGCTTATAGATCGAGGAGCCAATGCCGAAGCCGGCCGCGCCCGCCGCAGTCCAGGCCGGAATATTCTCGGGCGTAATCCCACCCACCGGCACGACGAGCGTGCCCGGCGGCAGGATGGCGCGCATGCCGCGGAGCGCGGCGGGGTTGGAGGCTTCGGCCGGGAAGAGCTTGATACAGTCCGCCCCGGCGCGGAGCAGGCTGAAAGCCTCGGCCGGGGTGAAGAAGCCAGGTGCCGCCATCATGCCGAGCGCCTTCGCCTCGCGCACCAGCTCCGCATCCGCATGCGGCGTGACCAGGAGCTTACCGCCCACCCCGGCGACCGCGCGCACCTGCTCCGGGGTCATCACCGTGCCCGCGCCGATCAGCAGACGATCGCCGAAGCTTTCGGCGAGAAGCCGGATGCTGGTCAGCGGATCGGGCGAGTTGAGCGGCACTTCGATGATCGCGATGCCTGCCTTCTCCAGCGCATCGGCGATCGCCACCACCTCATCGGGCCGCACACCCCGCAGAATGGCGATCAGCGGGCAGCGGGCGAACCAGTCTGTCATCGTCAGCATGCTCATCTCCGATCCGGTGTCACGCGCTTGCCCAAGAAACCGCGGCCGCGATGCGATGCAGGCCGATGGGCGCGGCTTCGGCCGCCAGCGTGCGCGAAACGCGGCCGCAGAAGGCGATCGCCTGGCCGTAGAGATCGCAGAGCTTGGTGTCTCCGATCAGCACCACCGCCTCGGCCTCCGGCTCGGCGGCGAGCGCTGCCCGCACCTCATGCCCGAGGAGGAGACCTGAGAGATAGGAGGCGGCGGCACTTTCCGAAAGCCGCCCGAAGAGGCCGAGGCTGCGCACGCCGAAGAGGTGGCGCAGCAGCCCGCCGGCATCGCCGCTGCGGGCGAGGCCCGCTTGCAGGGCCACCGGGTCCGCCGGAGCATCGGCCTTCATCATCCGGCCGAGGATGGTATGGCCGCTGAAGGCGGCGAAGGCCTCACCCGTCATATAGGTCGAAAAGCCGGTGATGCGGCCGCCTTGCACCCGCACCCATTTGGAGTGGCTGCCCGGCATGCAGGCGAGGCCGCGCTCCCCGAAGGAATCGAGCGCGCCGATGATCTGCGTCTCCTCCCCGCGCATCACCTCAGGGACGCCATTCTCCTCGCCCGTCACCCCCGGCACGATGCGCACCTCGGCGCCATCGAAGGGCACCGGGATGGTGGCGGCGGCGAGATCGGCCGCTCCTGCCGGGCATGGCTTGTACGGTGCCTCCACCCAGCCCTGGCGGCTGCCGACCATGCCGGCCAGCAACACCCGCCGTTCGCCTTGATTGATCCACGGCTGGATCGTGCGGCGGAGCATATCGGCGAAGCGCCCTTGCTCGACGAACATGATGCCGGCCTGGGCGCTGGCCCGATCGAGCACCCGGCCCTCGGCATCCATCCGGTAGGCCCGGAAGCTGCTCGTTCCCCAATCCACGCCGATCATGCGGTCCCCCTCGCTATCCGCCGGTATGCTGCTCCGGGAACGGAAAGTCGAGGATGGAAACATGCGCCGCGACCACCCGCCAAGCGCCGCCGAGCTTCACCCAGCTTTGCATCTGGCGGCCGGTCTTGCCGGTTGACCGGCGGCGGAAGAGCGTGCTGGCGGTGCCGAAAGCATCGCCAAAGGTGGTGATGACGGTGCCGGCGAGATCGCGCTCCAGGTCGGCGGTACCGCGCCCCTGGCGGAAGGCCGCGATCTCCTCCGCGCCATAGAGGTTCTCGCCCCCGCCATAGCGGATGGTATGCGGGCTCTGCCAGAAGAGCGCCGTCAGCGTCTCGACATCGTTGCTGACGAGCGCGCGCTCGTAGGCGGCGAAGGCCGCGGTCAGTTCGGCGAGCGGGCCGGGCTTGTTGATCTCCATGCCGCCTCCCCTCATTCGGCGAAAGCGGGGGCGACGGGCGCGGCGGCGAGCCCCTCCGCCTCCAGTGCGGCCGCCACGCGGAACAGCGTCTCCTCCGCCCAAGGCGCGGCGATGAGCTGCACGCCGATCGGCAAAGCCCCTTCCGCCCGCTGCACCGGCACGGTGAGCACCGGCAGGCCGATGCAGGTGATGGGCTGGGTGAAGAGCCCGAAGGACGGGCGGAGCGGCATCGTCTCGCCATCCACCGTCAGCATCTCCTGGCCGAGCGGCTGGGCCGGCACCGCCGTTGCCGGGGCCACCAGCACATCATAGCGGCGAAAGAGCTCAGCCATCGCATCGCGCCACAGCGCCCGCACCTTCTGCGCATGCAGATACCATTCCGCCGGCACCAGCGCGCCAGCGAGCAGGCGATCCCGCGAGAGGGGTTCCATCTCCGCGCGGCGGCCGCGCAGATGGGCGTGGTGCTGGGCAGCACCCTCCACCGCGGTGATGATATAGGCGGCCGAGCGCCCGGCCGCGGTGATCTCCGGCGCGGCGACCGCTTCGGCGCCGAGCAGCGCCGAGACGGCGCTGACCGCCGCCCGCGCCGCCGCGCCCAACGGGCGATCGAAATAGCCCGCCAGCCTGCCGCAGCGCAGCCCGGCCAGCCCGGCGCCCAAGGCGCCCGAAACCGGCTCCGCCGGCCGTTCCACCTGGCCGGCATCGGCACCATCGAAACCCTGGAGCAGATCGTAGGCGAGCGCGAGATCCCCGACCGTGCGGGCGAAGGGCCCGATATGGTCGAGGCTCGGCACGAAGGCGATCGACCCGGCGCGGGAGAGCCGCCCATAGGTCGGCTTGAGGCCGAAGATGCCGCAGAGGCTGGCCGGCACCCGGATGGAGCCATTGGTATCGGTGCCGAGGCTGATCGGCACCAGGCCGGCGGCGACGGCCGCGCCCGAGCCGCCGGAGGAGCCGCCGGCGCTGCGGGAGAGATCGTGCGGGTTGCGGCAGGGGCCGTAATGGCTGTTCTCGGTGGTGAAGCCATAGGCGTATTCATCCATGGCCAGCGCGCCGAGGCAGACGCCGCCCGCCGCCCGCCACTGCCGGACGGCGAAGCAATCGGCGCTCGCCGGCGGGTTCGCAGCCTCGATCCGGGAACCGGCGAGCGTCGTCACCCCTGCGATATCGAAGAGGTTCTTGGCCGCGAAGGGGACGCCGGCGAGCGGGCCGAGCGGCGCGCCCGCCGCCCGCGCGGCATCGACCGCGGCGGCCTCGCGCCGCGCCCGCCCTGCGGTGATGGCGGTGAAGGCGTTGACGGCGCCGTTATGGGCCTCGGCGCGGGCAAGCGCCGCCTCGGTCAGTTCGGTCGCGGAAACCGCACCCGCGCGGATGGCGGCGGCGAGCGTGGTGGCGGTATCGAGGGGTGAGACCATGCGCCAGCCTCACGCCCGGAATTGCGGCGCGGCTTCGCATTCCGCCGGCACCGGCCAGGCGAGGGCGGGCGCGGCGAAGCGGCAGACGAGGGCGAAAGCTGCAGTCACGCGCTCAAGCTCCGCCGCGCTGAGATCGAGCCCGTGCAAGGCGGCTGCCACGCGCACATAGGCGGCCCGATCCGATCCGTCTTCCATCTTCCGCATCCCTTTGCAGCCCTCTGGGTGGCGGATGCTTTGCAAAAGCCGGGCCGCGGGCCACCGCTTACAGCGGGAAGAGGCGCGTCTCGCCGAAATCCAAGGTGACGAACGCTTCCGCCGGCAGGCCGGCCGCCTCCCGCGCTGCGGCAAGCGCGTGCAAAGGCGCGTCGATCGCTTCATCCGTAAGCTGGAAGGTGCCGAAATGCATGCCGATCGATCGGGCGGCGCCGAGCGCCTGATGCGCGGCCACCGCCTCGCGCGGGTTGACATGCACGGTCGCCATGAAATGCCGCGGCTCATAGGCGCCGATCGGCAGGAAGGCGAGATCGGGCGGCCCGAAGCGTTCGCCGATCTGCTGCCAATGCGTGCCGTGGCCCGAATCGCCCGCGTAGTAGATCCGCTTGCCCCGCCACTCCAGCATGAAGCCGCCCCAGAGGTCGCGCCCGCGATCACGCAGGCTGCGGGCGGAGAAATGCCGCGACGGGGTGATGCCGATCCGCAAGCCCGACAGTTCCGGGAGCGCGACCTCCTCCCACCAATCACCTTCCGCGATGCGCGCGAAGCCCATGCCCTCCAGATGGCGGGCATTGCCCAGTGGCACCGCGACCTGCGGCCGATCGCGCGCCGCGATCATGGCGAGGCTCGGCCGGTCCATATGGTCGTAGTGATTGTGCGACAGCAGGACGAGATCGATCTTGGGCAGATCCGCGAAAGGGCGGCCCGGCGGGCGGACGCGCCGAGGGCCCGCCCAGGAAACGGGCGAGCAGCGCTCACTGAACACCGGGTCGGCCAGGATGGTGAGGCCGGGCAGGCGCAGCATGAAGCTGCTATGGCCGATGAAGGTGACGGCGATCATTCCCTCCGGCGGCGGGGCCATCGGGTCTCCCACCGGGTCAGGGCCGGGTGGCGGCACCGGCCAGCGCCGCCCGCGACTTTCAAGCCGCCAGCGGATCAGCCCGAGCAGGCGGGAGCGGGAGCGCCGCTCGGCGGGCGGCGGTGGAACAGGTGGCAGATGGGCCTCGGGCGCGGTAGCCGGCGGGTTGAAGAAATGCTCGCCATCATGGTGATCGGAGAGCGGGTAACGGCGAGGTTCGGGCAAGCGGCGGCCTTTGCTGATGCGGCGGTCGGGAGCAGAATGTAAGACTGGGCGGCCATTCGCCTAGGGCCGAAGCGGCCGATCCGCCCTCGGCGCGACGATTTCAACATTCATTAATCCGTCCTCGGTAACCTGTGTCCTCCTGGACGAGTGCCCATGGCCTTATTTCGCCGGCTGGATGACGATTTGCTGACCGCGCGCTATCGCGCGCTGATGCCGCAAGGGCCGGTCATCGTTATCGCCATTCTTGGTGGTATGACCGCGCAAATCGCGGCCTTCGCAGGGAGCGTGCCGGCGGTCTGGTCTGTCCTGCCACCGGCGACCATCCTGGCAGGCGGCTTCTACATCCTGTTCTACTGGTTGCGGCACCGCAGCCGGCTACCGGAGATCGGCATCATCCGGCGGGATATGCGGAAGCTGTCCGGCCTGCTGATCGGCGCCGCGGTCATCGCGGTCCTCGGTGATTTCAAGATCATGGAAGCGACGACGACGACGGGCCGCTACTTCCTGATCATGAAGCTGACCTTCTACGGTCTCTTCGCCCAGAGTGTCGTCTTCAGCATCGGCCGCATTTCCTTTCTCTATACTGTCATTATCTGCGCGGCGACCGTGTTCGATGCGCTCTATTTCCACGTCGATTACGCTCTGCCGATCGTCTTCATGATCACGGTCTTCGCGACCGGCGTTCTCACCGCCATGCATCGGCATCTGAGCGGCTTCGACAGTCTTGTCTTCGCCCGCGCCGAAACGACGAAGCTGAGCGAGGAAAATGCCCGTCTCGCCCGGCTGGACATGCTGACCAATTTGCCCAACCGGCGGCATTTTTTCGGCAGCATCGGCCATCGCGTGACGGAGGCGACGGAACGGGGCGAGAAGCTCGCGGTGGGCATTCTCGATCTCGATGGTTTCAAGCCGGTCAATGATTCATACGGCCATTTCATCGGGGACAGGGTGTTGGTGGAAGTTGCGCGCCGCCTGCTCACAGCCTTGCCGCAGTCGGTCGCCTTCTATCGCCTGGGGGGTGACGAATTCGCCTTTCACCTGCTGACCGGTGGCGACGCGGACGAGTTGCGGTGCGTGGGCCAGACCATCATTCGCATGATCGAGCAGCCGTTGGTGCTGACCGATCTTGTCATCCGGGTCAGCGGATCAATCGGCATCGCGGTATTTCCCGACATGGCCCAAGATACGGAAACACTCTTCGAATATGCCGATCTCGCCCTCTATCATGCCAAGCGCACCGGGCGCGCGCGGACTGAGATCTTTTCTCCCACCCATAAGGCGGAACTGCGCGCGCAAAGCCTGATCGAGCAGGCTTTGCGCGTGGCCGATATCGAGGCCGAATTCTTCCCCGTGTTCCAGCCGATCGTGCATGCCGATGATGAGCGGACTTTCGCCTTCGAACTGCTGACGCGCTGGCAGAGCCCGCTCCTCGGCCTCGTCTCCCCTGGCGATTTCGTGCCGGTGGCCGAGCGGGCGGGCCTCATCTCGCAAATCACGCTCATCATGCTGCGACGCGGCATCGACGTGATGCGCGCCTGGCCCGAGACGCTCTCCCTCTCCTTCAATCTGTCCGCCTACGATATCATGAGCAGTGAGACCGTGGCGCGTATCATCCGCACGGTCGAAGATAGCAAATACGCGGCACATCGTTTTACTTTCGAAATAACAGAAACGGCGCTGCTGCAGGATTTTGCGACCGCCCGGGGCAATCTCGAAACGCTGCGCGCGGCGGGGCTCGGCATCGCGCTCGACGATTTCGGCACCGGTTATTCAAGCCTCAGCCATGTACAGAGCCTCCCGCTCGACAAGCTCAAGATCGATCGCCGGTTCGTCGCGGATATCGAGCAGAACCCGACGAGCAAGATGATCGTCCGCTCACTGGTGGGGCTCTGTAAGGGCATCGGCATCTCTTGCGTTGCCGAGGGCGCCGAGACGACAAGCCAAGTGCAGTTGCTCCGCGACCTCGGTTGCGATGCCATTCAGGGCTATGTCTTTGCTCGGCCGATGCGGGCGGAGGCGATCGCGGGCTACCTTACGCGGGAGTTGGCGGCGCCCAGCCTCTCGGCATGAGCGGCTCGGTTCAACTCGTCTCGCGCTCGATGATCGAGAAGGGCACCACGATCCGCTCGGGCGGCAGCCGCTCCCCCCGCCGCGCCGCCTCGATCGAGCGCAGCAGCAGCCGGCCGGCTGCCTCGCCGATCCCTTCCGGATCGACCGAGATGGTGGTGAGGCGTGGATGGCAGCAGCGGGCAAGCTCGAAATCCCCGAAACCCGCGATCGCCACCCGCCCGGGCACCGGCCAGCCCTGGCGGTGGCATTCCATGAGCGCACCGAAGGCCGAGAGATCGGAGACGCAGGCCACGGCATCAAGGCCCGGCCATTCGGCCAGCAGCCGGCGAATCGCCTCGCCCCCCTGCTCGACCGTGATCGGCGGTTCGCCGAGGGCGACGACCCGCCCCTGCGGCAGGCCAAGCCGCTCCACCGCCTGCTGGTAGCCGCGCAGGCGATCTCGCCCCCGGGTATCGCGCGGGCCCGCGCCGACGATGAAGCCGATTTCCCGATAGCCGCGGGCATGCAGCCGACCGACCATGGCGGCCATCGCCTCCGCATTGGAAAACCCGACCACATGGTCGATCGGCTGGGCCGGCAGGTCCCAGGTTTCGACCACCGGCACGCCGGCGCCGGCGAGAAGGCGGCGGACGCGCGGGGAGTGGCTACCGCCGGTCGCGATGATCCCTTCCGGCCGGCGGCGCAGCATGGCCTGCACCAGCCGCTCCTCCTTACCTTCGGCATAATCGGTCGCGCCCAGCAGAAGCTGCAGCCCGCTCTCCTCCAACGCGCGTTCGATGCCGCGCGCGGTGTCGGAAAAGTTCGAGTTGTTGAGCGATGGGATGAGGGCGGCGACGAAGCCGGAGCGCTTGGAGGAGAGCGTGCCCGCCGTCTGATCCAGCACATAGCCGAGTTCTTCGACCGCGGTGAGGATGCGCTGGCGCGTCTTGGCAGAGACCGCGCCATCGGCCTTCAGCGCGCGGCTCACCGTCATCGCCGAGACGCCCGCGCGCTCGGCAACGTCGGTCATCTTCGGTGCGGCTTTGGCGCGGATGCGGCCCGGCTCCTCCGCCTCCACGCCTACCGCCGGCCGATCACCATCCGGTGGGATGGGCATTGACGAAGATCGCGTAGAGCGAGGTCGTCGCGGTGATGTAGAGGCGGTTGCGCTTCGGCCCGCCGAAGGTAAGGTTCGCCACCGTCTCACCCACCGGGATGCGGCCGAGGAGCGTGCCGTCTGCCGCGTAGCAGGCAACCGCCTCATCCGCCGAGGTCCAGAGATTGCCACCGCGATCGACGCGGAAACCGTCATAGAGCCCGCGGTCGAGGGTTGCGAAGACACGCTCGCGCGTGGCGCGCGTGCCATCGGCGGAGAGGCGATAGGCGATGATCTCGGCCGGGCGATCGGGCTCATGCGTCTGCCCGGTATCGGCCACGTAGAGGATATCCTCCTCGGGCGAGAAAGCCAGGCCGTTGGGCTTCAGCATATCGGTGATCACCGCCGTGATCGCGCCCGTTGCCGGATCAAGCCGATAGACGTTTGAGGCGCCGATCTCGGACTCCGCGGCATTGCCCTCGTAGTGGCTGTCGATACCATAGGTCGGGTCGGTGAACCAGACCGTGCCATCCCGCTTGACGACGACGTCGTTGGGGGAGTTGAGGCGCTTACCCTCGAACCGGTCGGCCAGGGTCCTCCACCGCCCATCATAATCGAGGCGGGAAACCCGGCGGCCGCCATGCTCGCAGGCGATCACCCGCCCCTCATTGTCGATCGTATGGCCGTTATGGTTGCCGCAGGGGCTTTCGAAGATACTGACGGACCCATCTGTCTCGTCATAGCGCATCAGCCGGTCGTTCGGGATATCGGACCAGAGCAGGCTTTTCGCCGCCGGAACATAGACCGGCCCTTCCGCCCAGCGCATGCCGGTATGGAGCCGCTCCAGCCGCGCGGAGCCCTGGATCAGCCGGCGGAAACGGGGGTCGAGAATTTCATAGGTCATCGGACAATTCATCCCAACTCTGTCGCAGGCCCTCGCGGCCTCTTGCCTGGGCGGCGATCATAGGCAGCGGCGCCGCGCCGTCCAGAGGCAGGAGAAGGCGAGCGCCCTGCCCGCCGCCCCCGCCGCCTGAAGCGCCGCCGCCCTGGCCGCGGCGCTTTGCGCGGTTAGCTCACGCCCCAGAGCGTCTTGTAGTGGCCACGGTAATCATTGTCGGGGTCGAACATGTTCCGCGGGCCGCCATCGAAGGCGATATTGTCCTTGGTCACGACATGGAAAGGCGCGATATAGCCGGACCATGGCGCGTGGGCGAAAGCGCGGTTGAGTTCGTCAACCAATTGCCAGCCTTGCAGGTAGAGTGGCTCGGCGACCGTCACCGCCTGATATTGCCCGGCGCGGATACGCTCATAGGCGGATTTGGAGCCATCCCCGGCCGCGATGTTCCTGGGCGCGCCGTCGCCCGCGATCCCGGCGCTGGCGAGCGAGGGGCCCATGAAGTCATAGTAGATATCGTTGATCGCGAGACTATGCGTCCACTTCTTGCCAAACTTCTCGAGCAGCGATGTGGTGAGCTGCGGCATGCGGTTGGCGGTGTCGGCGATCGGCGTATTCTCGTAGGAGAGCACGGTGCCGCCGAGATCCTGGATCACCTTCTGCATCCGCTGCGCCTTGGCGACCGCGATCTGATACTGGCTATCGGTGAAGATCACCACGCTCGGCTTGCCCTTGGCATCCACATAGGCCCAGAGGGCGGCAGCCTTGGCGACCAGCATAGGATCGGTCGAGACATTGGCATGTACCGAGGTGCCGGGGATCGGGCCGAGTGCGGCGCCCGCATGCCAGGCGACGAGCGGGATGCCCGCCTTGTTCGCCGCCTGCAGGCTCGGCTTCTGCTCGATCGGATCGAAGCCGAGGATGACGATGCCATCGGGCTTGAGCGCCAGTGCCTGAGAGAAAGCCGAGGTACGGCCGGAAACAGTGCCGGCACCGTCGATCACCCGCGCGTTCCATCCCATCGCATGGCGTGCCTCCTGGAACCCCTGCACAACGCCGATGATGCCCCCGTTCTTCATGTCTCCCGCGAGCAACACGATGCTTTTGCCCTTGGCTGCCTTGGGGCCGGTACTCGGGCCGTCCCAGGCCGTCACATGGCTCGCATATTTGGCGAGGAAGGCCTGCGCATCGGACATCGGATCGGCCTTGGCCTCCGGCAGGCCGAGGCCGGCGGCGGCGGCCAGCGCGCCGGTGCCGGCAAGGAGGGAGCGTTTCGTTATCATCCGGTCGTTTCCTTGTTGTTATGAGGAAGGGGGTTGGGTCAGCCACCCGCCTTGGGCCGCAGGCGCATGGCGCCGCGCCGCCGCTGGGCATAGCCCGCGATGCCGATGGCGATGAGCAGCGTGAGGCCGTTGAACAGCGGCTCGACCCAGAAGGAGCCGCCGAACTGCTGGATACCGGCAATGCCGACGGCGAGAATGGCGATGCCGATCATCGTGCCCCAGACGTTGACGCGCCCGGGCTTGATGGTGGTGGAGCCGAGAAAGGCGCCGACCAGCGCCGGCAGTAGATATTCGAGCCCGACACTGGCCTGGCCGATGCGCAGCTTGGAGGCGAGAAGCACGCCGGCGAGCCCCGTGAGCAGCCCCGAGGCGACGAAGGCCGCGATGGTATAGCGCCGCACGGGAATGCCGTTGAGCGCCGCCGCCTTCGGATTGGCCCCGATCGCATAGAGGTAGCGGCCGACCGGCAGATATTCGAGAACGAACCACAGCACCAACGCCATGACGATCACGTAGTAGCCGGTGATCGGCAGATGGAAGAGGAAGAGCCCGTTGAGCGCGAGGAAGCCCGGCGGCAGCACGCCCACGACCTGCTGCCCGCCGGTATAGGCGAGTGCCAGGGCGTAGAGCACGGTGCCGGTGCCCAAGGTCGCGATGAAACTGTCGATTTGGGCCACCTCGACGAGCAGGCCGTTGACGAAGCCGATCAGCCCCGAGATCACCAGCACGGCAAGGACGGCGATCGGCCAGGGCACGGCATTGTTCACCTGCAGGCTGATCGCGAGGATATGCCAGAGCACGATGCCGTAGCCGACGGTGAGATCGATCTTGCCCGAGACCATCGGGATCATCGCCGCCAAAGCGAGGATGGCGATGATCGCCTTATCCGAAATGATCGAGCGCAGGTTGAGCATGGTCGGGAAAGTATCGGGCAGCAGAAGGGAGAATAAGAGGATGAGCAGCAGCGTCAGGATCGGCAAGCCATAGACAGGCAGCAGGCGCGTGATCCTTTCGCGCGGGCTTGCTGCTACGAGTTCGTTGCGCGTCGGCTCGAGCGCATCCGAACGGACGGAGTTGATGGCCATTCGTCCCTCCTCAGGCCGCTTCCGACGCGGAGGCCGCCGTGATCACGGCTTCCGTCGTCAAGGCGGCGTCTTTTAGTTCGCTGATGATGCGCCCCCGGTTAAAAACCAGTGCACGGTTGCAGATATGGGCGATTTCCTCGAAATCCGTGGAAATCACGAGCACGGCGAGCCCGGCCTCGAGCGCGCGGGCCATCAGCCGGTAGATCTCCGCCTTGGCGCCGACATCGACGCCAGCCGTTGGGTCTTCGGCGATGAGCAGTCTCCGCCCCGTCGCCAGCCAGCGGCCGACGACGACCTTCTGCTGGTTGCCGCCCGAAAGCCCCTCGATGGCGAGATCGGGATTGTTCGGGCTGAGGCCGACCGAGGCGCCGAGCGCGCGGGCGGCCTCAGCCTCGATCCGCGGCGAGAGCGGCGTGAAGAGGCCGCGCCCGCCGGCGCCCGGGTTGAGGAATGCATTCTCCCGGATGCTGAGGCTCGGCGCGATCGATTCCTCCGCCCGGTCGCGCGCCATCAGGCCGATGCCGGAGGAGAGGGCTGCGCGCGCGGAGCTGAGATCGGGCGTGCGGCCTTCGAGCGTGATGCGGCCGCCATGCGGCAGGGTGCCGAAGAGCGCGCGCCCCACCTCCTCCTGCCCCGCCCCGCGCAGGCCGACGAGGCCGAGCAGTTCGCCCTCATGCAGATCGAAATCGACCGGCCCGGCATTGGGGGTGAGGAGGCCGCGCACCGACAGCCGCACCGCGCCCGCCGCGCGCGGCGGTGCTTTCTCGAAGAGTTCGAGATTGGTACGCCCGACGATCCAGGAGACCAGTTCCTCCGGCGAGGTTTCGCCCACCGGCTTCTCCCCCGTCAGCCGGCCGTCGCGCAGCACCACCACATGGTCGGCGATGCGAAAGATCTCATCGAGCCGGTGGGAGACGTAGATCATCCCCACCCCCTCGGCCCGCAGGCGGCGGATGGCGGTGAAGAGCCGCTCCACCTCATTGGCGGGCAGGCTCGCGGTCGGCTCGTCGAGCACCAGGAAATCGCAGGGCGAGACGAGCGCGCGGGCAATCGCGACGAGGGATTTCTCGGTCCGGCTGAGGCTCGCGACCCGCACCGTCGGATCGATATCGCAGCCGATGAGGCGGAGCGCGGCCGCCGCCCGCCGCTCCGCCGCCTGCCAGTCGATCGCCCGGAGCAAGCCCGGCCGGCGGGCGAAGCCCTCGCCGAGGCTCATATTCTCGGCAACCGTCATCCATTCGATGAGGCCGAGGTCCTGGTGGATGAAGGCGACGCGATGGCCCGATGCCCCGCCCTCGGCCTTGCCCGCGCTGCGCGCGCGGTGGCGATAGGGCTCACCGTCGATCGAGACGCGCCCTTCATCCGCGCGCACGATGCCGCCGAGGATCTTGATGAGCGTCGATTTGCCGGCGCCGTTCTCGCCCAGCAGGGCGACGACCTGGCCGCGCGGCACCGCGAAGCTCACCCCCTTGAGGGCACGCGTGCCCCCAAAGGTCTTGACGATCCCATCGAAGCGAAGCCCTCCCTCCGCCATATCCGCCTCTCTCCCGGGCTTCGGCCCGTGTTGATCTCAGGCTTGTCTTTCATAGGGCGCGGGCCCGCCTGCGCGCGGCCCTCCGCCCCTCGGTCACAGGCTCGCGGTAATTCCCCCATCGACATAGAGGATGTGGCCGTTGACGAAGCTCGATGCGTCTGAGGCGAGGAAGATCGCCGCACCCGCCAATTCCTCGACCGAGCCCCAGCGGCCGGCCGGGGTTCGGCCTTCGAGCCAGGCGCTGAACTCCGGATTATCGACGAGCGCCTGGTTCAGTTCGGTCTTGAAATAGCCGGGGCCGAGGCCGTTCACCTGCAGGCCGAACTTGCCCCAGTCGATCGCCATGCCTTTGGTAAGCATCTTCACCGCGCCCTTGGTCGCCGCATAGGGGGCGATGCCGGGGCGGCCGAGTTCGCTTTGCACCGAGCAGATATTGATGATCTTGCCGCGCCCGCGCGGGATCATATGGCGCGCCACCGCCTGGCCGACGAAGAAGACGCTATCGATATTGACGGTGGTGATCCGCTCCCAGGCATCGAGCGGGAAATCCTGCAACGGCGTGCGGTGCTGCATGCCGGCATTGTTGAAGAGGATGTCGATCGGCCCGATCTCGCGCTCGATCTCGGCGACCCCCTCGGCCACTGCCTGCGGGCGGGTGACATCGAAGGCCTTGGCGTGAACCTGCCGGCCGGGCCTCGCGAGCGCCGCCCGCGCCTTTTCCAGCGCCGCCGCATCCCGCCCGTTGAGCACGATCGTGGCACCCGCCTCGGCCAGCGCAGCGGCGATCGCATGGCCGATGCCTTTGCTGGAGCCGGTGATGAGCGCGATCCGCCCGGAGAGATCGAAAAGCCGCACCGCATTCCCCCAAAGATCTGGCTGCCCCATCGGATGCAGGGCTTAGCGCATGATGTTAGCGATAACGGTTAGCCTGTCAAGAAATCTCAGCGAGCGGAGCGATGAGAAGCGGGCGGAGCCGCTTCTCTGGACCAGGGCCCATCAATGCTTCATCAGCACCGGCAGATCGGCCTCGCGCAGGATTTGGCGCGTGGCGCCGCCCAGCAGCAACTCCCGCCAGCGCGCATGGGTGAAGGCCCCCATGACGAGGAGATCGGCTCCAGCGGCGTGCGCTTCCTGCAGCAACGCCGCGCCGATCGGCCGCGTGCCGGGCGCGAATCGTCGCATGCTGATCGGCACGCCGGCGGCACGGAGCGGCGCCAGGAGCGCGCCGGGCGGCTCCCCGCCAGGCGGCTCCGCCGTCCCGGCTCCCTCCTCCCCGGTCAGCACAACCACTTGCTCGGCCTTGCAGAGAAGCGGCATGGCAGCAGTAACGGCGCGTTCCGCCGCCGCGCTCGGCTTCCAGGCGATCGCAATGACGCGGCCGACCGGCCCGGCCGCACCTTTTGGCACGAAGAGGCTGGGCAGCCGCGATTCGAACAAAGCAACCGCCATCGCCTGCCGGGCATCGCGCTCGGCGCCCGGCGCATGGCCGACGACGATCGTCGCGCCGCCCTCGGTGGCCTCCGCCACCAGCGGCTCCGTCTCGCCGAGCCGCTCGGCCCATTCACCGCTGCCGCCCGCGCCGATCCACCGATCATAGACCGCGCGGATCGCCGCGATGCGCGCCGTCTCCGCCGCGGCACGGGCCACGAGGTCGGCATCGCTCGCCACCTCCTCTGTCGGCATAATGCCTTCGGTCGAGGGATGGCGAATGACAAGCGCCCGCAGCCGGGAGAGGCCGAGCCGCCCCGCCACCTGCCCGGCGACATCGAGCACGGACGCCGCCGTTTCCGGGCGATCCAGAAGAGCGAGCAGAAGCTCGGGCATGGGCATCCTCGTCCAAAGCGGGCTGGAGCGGAGCCCTGGGCGCTGACCCGCCCGGCGATCCGCTCGCGCTTGTTGTTCTCTCGCCTGAGGATGACACGGATCGGCCGAGGGCGCGACGGCGCGCTTTACTTGCCCGCGCCGCGCCCGGCGATATAGGGCCAGATCAGCGCGAGATCGGCGGCGCCGAGCCGCCCGGCGGCGGTGTTCGCCTGATGCCAGTAGGGGTATTGCAAGGGCGGCCGGCTGACCGCTTCGAGCCGCGCGACCTCCTCCGCCTCCAGGGAAAGCCCGACCGCGCGGAGATTCGCGGCAAGCTGCTCCTCCGTCCGCGCGCCGATGACGAGCGAGGTGATGCCCGGCCGCGTCAGGCTCCAGGCGAGGGCCACTTCGGCGGCGGAGACGCCGCGCGCGGCGGCGATCTCCACCAGCACCTCGATGATGTCGTAGAGCTTCGCCTCGTCATAGACCGGCGGCTCGCCCCATTCCTGCAAATGCCGCGTGCCCTGCGGCTGCGGCTGGCCGCGGCGGTACTTGCCCGAGAGCAGACCGCCGGCAAGCGGGCTCCAGACCAGGATGCCGAGCCCCTGATCGATGCTGATCGGCACCAGCTCGTTTTCCGCCTCCCGCGCCTGCAGCGAGTAATAGATCTGCTGGCTGATGAGCGGCACCCGCCCCTCCCGCCGCGCGATCTCCATCGCCTTCATGAGGTGCCAGCCGGAGAAGTTGGAGGCGCCGACGTAGCGCACCTTGCCGCTGCGCACGAGGCTGTCGAGCGCTTCCATCGTCTCTTCGAGCGGCGTGATGCCATCCCATTCATGCAGCTGATAGAGGTCGATATGATCGGTGCGCAGCCGCCGGAGGCTCGCTTCGCATTCGGCGATGAGGTGGTGGCGGGAAAGCCCCTCGTCGTTCGGCCCGCCGCCCATCGGAAAGCGCGCCTTGGTGGCGACCAGCAGGCGGTGCCGCCGGCCTTCCAGCGCCTCACCGAGGATCTCTTCCGAACGCCCGGTCGAATAGACATTCGCCGTATCGATGATGTTCACCCCGGCATCGAGGCAGAGATCGAGTTGCCGGCGCGCGCCGGCGAGATCAGTCGCGCCGGTTTTCGCGAAGGCGCCGCTGCCGCCGATCGTCATGGTGCCGAAGGTCAGCACCGAAATCTTGAGGCCGGACCGGCCTAGCACGCGATACTGCACTGCACCCTCCCTGGTGTCTGTCTTTCTCTCTGTCACTTCGTCACGGCGTCTTGCAGCCCTGCGGCCGCGCCCTGCGCGGGGCGAGGCTAGGCGGTTTTCGGTAGCGCTACCAGGGCCGCCCTGCCCTTCGGGCCGCGCCCATCAGCGGTGCAGCAAGACACCGAGCAAGGTAGCGACAACTTCCTATAATCTCCAACAATGGACCGTGAGCCGCTCTCAATCCCGCGAGACCAGCCCCTGCGCGTCGTCGGCGACGTGCATGGCGATCTCGCTGCCTTCTCCTACGCCGCCGAGACGGATCGTTTCCTCATCCAGCTCGGCGATCTCGTCGATTACGGCCCCGATAGCGCAGGCGTGCTGCGGGTGATGTTCCGGCTGATCGACGAAGGCCGCGGCCTCTTCCTGCTCGGCAACCACGATCTGAAGCTCGCGCGCTTCCTGCTCGGCCAGAAGGTGCGCAGCAATGCGGAGCTTGCCGCCACCGCCCGGCAGATGGATGCGGCGCTGCGCCTGCGCTTCATCGCCGAGGTCAGCCGCGCGCCGCTTTGGCTGCGCAGCGGCCGGCGGCTCTTCGTCCATGCCGGTTTCCATACCGATATGCTGGCCGGCCCCTCCCAGCCGATGGAGATCGGCCGCGCGCTCGGCATCCATGCCCGCGCGCTGTTCGGCGAACCGACCGGCCAGATCCGCGAGGACGGCTTCCCCGAGCGCACCCTCCGCTGGGTCTCGCGCATCCCGCCGGGGCTCACGGTCTATGTCGGGCATGATCCGCGGAGCACCGATGGTCGCCCGCTCACCCAATGGGCGCGTGGCGGCGGGCGGGCGATCTTCCTCGATACCGGCGCCGGCAAGGGCGGGCATCTCTCCTGGATCGATCTCCAGACGGAGGAGAGCGAGGCGACCGCCTCAGTTTGACCGGCGGCCAGAGAGGCGCTTGCGGGCCTTGAAGGCCGCCACCATGCGCGCCGTCTCCTCCGCGCTCGGCATCTGCCCGGCAGGCTTGGCGGGCGGCTTCGGATAGGCGCGGCTCCGCCCCGCGCCGGCAGGCCCGGCGCCCTTGGGTTCGGGTTTCGCCCGGCCGCTCCGTGCCGGCGCCCGCGGCGGATCGCCGCCTAGGAGGTTGGGCGGAATTTCACCGATGAAGCGCGAGGGCTTGCTCCGCCACTGGCGCCGCCGCTCCACCCAGGAGAGGTGCAGGCTGAGCCGGGCCCGCGTGAGCCCGACATAGAAGAGCCGTCGCTCCTCGGCGAGCGAGCCCTCCGCCTCGGCGCGGCGATTGGGAAACAGCCCCTCTTCGAGCCCGGCCATGAAGACATGATCGAATTCCAGGCCCTTGGCGCGATGCAGCGTCATCACCGGCACGCTATCGGGGCCCTCTGGCTCGGTATCGAGCGCGCCGAATTCGGCCGCTTCGGCGAAATCGGCGGGGCCGCCCAGGCGGTCCGCGCGGGCGAGCAGCGTCGCCCAGGCGCGGCGCAGCGGCGCGGCCTCCTCGAGCGCGCGGGCGAGCCCGCTTTCTTCGGCGGCGATCCGCAGCCCGGCGCTCGCCCGCATCCCGGGAGCCGCAAGCTTGCCCGCGATGCGCCGGGCGAGGCCGAGCACGGTTTCGAACCCGGCGCGCTCCTCCGCGCTCAGCGGCGCGGTGGGGAGGGCCTCGGCCAGCGGCAGCCCGGCATCGGACGCGAAGGCCCGCAGGCGGGCGAAAGCCTGGCCCGAGATCGCCCGCTTGGGCAAGGCGGAAGCGCGGCGGAAGGCATCGTCCGCGGCCGCATCCCAGGCTTCCGCCCCATCCTGCCGCCGACGCCGGCTGAGGGCGAGGCGCAGCCAGGCGATCACGCCCTGGATCTCGCGCGGCATCTCCACCTCACGCTCGCTCACCAGCTGGGCGGGGATCTTGGCCTCGCGCAGGGCTTCGAGGATCGGCTCGGCGACGAAGCCCGCCCGCACCAGCACCGCGCATTCCCGTAAAGCGAGATCGGGCGTGGCGCGGCGCAGCCGGGCGATCCAGGAGAGGACGGCGCGGCCCTCATCCTCCGCGCTCTCGACCCCGCGGAGCGCGATCACCGCGCCGGCGGAATGCGTGGGGTCGGCAACCGCCAGGGTTTTGCGCAGCGCCTCCGGATCCTGCGCCGCGATGGCATTGGCCGCGGCCAGAATGGTGCGGGTGGAGCGGTAGTTCGTCTCCAGCCGGATCGGGTTGCCGGCGGCGGGGAAATCCTTGGCGAAGCGGCGGATATGGGTCACTTCGGCGCCCCGCCAGCCATAGATCGCCTGGGCGTCGTCGCCCACCGCGAAGACCCGTGGCTGGCGCCCGGCCAAGAGCCGCAGCAGCCGGTGCTGGGCGGCATTGGTGTCCTGGTATTCGTCCACCAGAATCTCGCTCCAGCGGCCCGACCAGCGGGCGGCCAGCGCCGGGTCGGCCGCCATCGCCTCGGCCGGCAGAATCAGCAGGTCGTCGAAATCGACCGCACGCTGGCGGCGCAACTCGGCCGTATACTCCGCGCGAAGGCCGATCGCCTGGCGCAGCAGCTCCGCCTCGAAGCGCGCGAAGGCAGGACTGCGCGGCGGGGCCGCCCCCGGCTGCACCGCGTAGTTGCGCAAGAGCGAGACCGCTTCGAAAACCTGGGCGAGTTCCTTCGGATCGCGGATGCCGGCAATCTGCCCCATCAGCGCGCGGGCGCGGGCGGCATCGAGAATGGCGAAGCCGCGCGGCAGGTTGGGCAGCGCGCCGGCATCCTCCATCAGCAGCCGCGCCATGCAGGCGTGGAAGGTGCCCACCCAGTGCGGCGCCTGGCCGCCGAGGCGGCTCCCGATCCGCGCCCGCATCTCCGCCGCCGCGCGATTGGTGAAGGTGATGCAGAGCAGCCGCTCTGGCCGCTCGCCGCGGGTCAGCACGAGGTCGATCACGCGGCGAGAGAGCGTCTCCGTCTTGCCGGAGCCGGCGCCGGCGAGCACGAGTTGCGGGGCGGGCGCCAGCACCGCCGCGCGCTGCGCCGGGTTCAAGCCCTCGAGATGATCGGACATGCGGCCGGCGTAGCATGGGAAGCGCCTGATTCGTCAGGGGCAGCGCGCCGCCATCTGCGCGGCCCAGGGCGGCGGCGGCCGGGCAGGAAGCCCGAGCAGCGGCGCCAGGCCTTGGGCGACGCGGATCGAATGCAGCGCCTGGCATTCGCTGACGAGATGGTCCTGGCTGTCGAAAAAATCCTGCCGCGGATAGCGCCCATCCCCGGCGAGGACGAGAAAATCGCCGCCATAGAGGCGCTGGAGCAGCGGCGGCAGACGCGCCCCGGGCGGCGCATCGGCGAATTCCGTCGGCCAGCCGCCGATCACCCGCACGCCATGCGCCGAGGCCCAGGCGCGGAAGGCCTCGACCTCCCGCGTGCCGTAGCCTTGGGCGATAGCCACGGCGGCAGGGTCCGCCCGATGCAGGCTGGCGAGGAAGGCGCGATTGCCGGCGGCGGCCGCGAGATCATGGCCGATGGCATCGCCCCACCGATCGGTCTCGGCGAAGGCCGGGTGCGCGAGCGCGGGGCTGAGGCCGGCGGCCGCCATCTCCATCAGGCTCGCGATCGCGTCTGCTGCCGTGCCGGAGAAGAAGGCCGCCGCCATGCGCCGCGCGCCGAGGGCGGGCAGCAGCCCGCGCTCATGCCGCCACAGGATGGCATTGTCCGGCCCTGCCTCGGCCGCCGCCCGGCCGATCGCATATTGGCCGAGTTCGAGCGGCATATAGACCACGTCGCCCGCATGCAGCAGCGGCTTCCAGAGAGCAAACTGGTAATCGAGCCCGAGGCCCACCGCGATGCCGCCATTGACGCAAGCGCGCCCGAGCATCGGACCGATGACGGCGCAGGAATGCGAGAAGAGGGCGTTGGAACCGGCGAAGATAAGCAGCTTCGGGCTCGGCATGGCGGCCGCCGCAGCCCGCTTCTCGCTGAAGGCGCGGCGGAGCGGCCCGAGGTCGAGCGGCCGGCCGAGCACGAGGGCGAAGGCCGCCGCATGCAGCAGGAGTGCCGCCAGCAGGATGAGGCCGAGCCGCGCCAGGCGCCGCATCCCTCAGAACCGGAAATAGAGGAAAGGTTGTGCGGCGCCGCCGAAGAGCAGTGCCTGCGCCACGAAGCCGCCCGAGGCGAGAATGCCCGCCGCCCGCAGGCGCGGCGAGGCTTCATGCACATGCGGCAGAGCGAGCACGATGAGCCAGCCGAGCGCCAGGAAGGCCACGGCTTCCGGCAGGCTCAGCGTGCGCGCATCCCCGAGCGCCGCGAGCACCGGCACCGGCCGCGCGATGAGACCGAGCGGCGGCCAGAGGGCGATGAGCCGGCTCGGCAAGGCCAGGCCATTGATGTCGGCGAGGCCGCGCAGCATGGCCCCCGCCGCCGCCATATCCGGCGCCCGGAACGGCACCCAGGCGAGCAGCACGGCGAGCAGCGTCAGCCCCTGCGCCACCGGGCGCGGCAGGCGCGCCCAGCGGGGTGCGCGCCGATCCCAGATCTCATGCAGGATGAGATAGAGGCCATGCAGCCCGCCCCAGAGCAGGAAGCGCCAGGCAGCCCCATGCCAGAGCCCGCCGAGCAGCATGGTGAGCATGAGGTTAAGCCGCCGCCGGCTCTCCCCATGCCGGTTGCCGCCGAGCGGGATATAGAGGAAATCACGCAGGAAGCGACTGAGTGTGATGTTCCACCGCCGCCAGAAATCCCGTATGGTCAACGCCTTATAGGGGCTATTGAAGTTCAGCGGGAAGCGGATGCCAAAAAGCCGGGCAAGCCCGATCGCGATATCGGAATAGCCCGCGAAGTCGAAATAGATCTGCAAGCCGAAGGCGAGAAGCGCCACCCAGGCTTCGAGCAGGGTGAGCGGCACGCCGGCGCCAGCCGCCGCGAAGCCGCGATTGGCGAGCGGCGCGAAACCATCCGCCAGCACCAGCTTCTTGGCGAGGCCAAGGAGGATGAGGGTGAGACCCTCGGCGAGGTCATCCGCCAGGATGCCGCGGCGATGCGCGGCCGCGGCGAACTGGGGCATGATCTCGGCCGGGCGCACCAGCGGCCCGGCCAGCAGATGCCCAAAGAAGGCGATGCAGTTGGCGTAGGCCAGAAAGGAACCGCGCGGAGCGGCAGTTTTACATTCGGAAAGGTACATAATCTGCTGGAATGTAAAGAAACTGATGCCGAGCGGCAGGGTGAGCCCGGGATCGGGCAGGCGGAGGCTCGCCGCGATCAGACCGCCATATTTGAAGAGGCCGAGCACGGCGAGATTGCCGATAATGGCCGCCGCATACCAGCCGCGCCGGCGCACCCGCGCGGCCAGCCGATCATTGGCGAGGATGGAGAGGATCAGCAGCGGCAGGTCGGCAAGGTTTCCCGCGGCATAGAAGCCGAGGCTCATCACCAGCAGAAAGGCGAGGGCGAGCTGCGCGCTGCACCGCGCCAGGAGATGAAAGCCGAGCCAGGCCGCCGGCAGGAAGGCAAAGAGGAAGAGGGGGGTAGCGAAGAGCATGGGCCGGCAGCATGCACGCAAGCCATTCGTTACGTAAACGAATTATTACTGCCGCATTCGTTTTGTCATCCTTCGCGCCGGTGCTATAGCGCCTCGGCATCGCGCCGCGCCGGTCGGTGATGCCTTCCCAGACGGAGCCGACGTGACCGAAGACCCGAGCCCCAACCCCGCCCTGCTGCCGGCCGGCCTGCGCGATCTGCTGCCGCCGGAGGCCGAGATCGAGGCGCAGTCCATCGAGGCGATGATGGCGGTCTTCGCGAGCCACGGCTATCAGCGCGTCCGCCCGCCGCTGGTGGAATTCGAGCAGAGCCTGCTCGCCGGCTCCGGCGCGGCCGTGGCCGAGCAGACCTTCCGCCTGATGGACCCGGACAGCCAGCGCATGCTGGGGCTGCGGGCCGATACCACGCCGCAGGTCGCCCGCATCGCGGCGACCCGGCTGGCCGCCGCCCCCCGCCCGCTCCGCCTCTCCTACGCCGAGACCTGCCTGCGCGTGCGCGGCCACCAGTTGGCGCCGGAACGGCAGATCACCCAGGCGGGGATCGAGATCATCGGTTCCGACGCGCCGGAGGCGGATGCCGAAATCATCCTCGCCGGCGCCGAAGCGCTGGCCGCCCTCGGCCTCACCACCGTGAGCTTCGACCTTTCGATGCCGAGCATGGCGACGATCCTGCTGGATGGCGCGGGCCTGCAGGCCGAGCATCGCGCGGCACTCGCCCATGCGCTGGATAGGAAGGACGCCGCCGCCGTCTCCCGCCTCGGCGGGCGCATCGCCGCGGTGCTGACGCGCCTGCTGCTCGCTGCCGGCGAAGCGGGGCCAGCGCTTGCCGCGCTCGCCGATGTCGCGCTGCCCGCCGCGGCGCGCGCGCTCGCCGATCGGCTGGCCGCCGTCGTCGCCGCCATCGGCGCTCGGGCGCCGGAGCTTCGCCTCACCATCGATCCGCTCGAATTCCGCGGCTTCCGCTACCATACCGGGCCTTGCGTCACCGTCTATGCGCTTGGCCACCAGCAGGAGTTGGGGCGCGGCGGGCGCTATGTGAGCGGGGAGATGGAGCCGGCGACCGGCCTCACGCTCTTTCCCGATGCGATCCTCGGCGCCGCGCACCCTCCCCAGCTAAGGCCGCGGCTTTACCTGCCGCCCGGCGCCGACCCCGCCGCGGGCGCGCGCGCGCGCGCGGCGGGCTATGCGACGATCGCCGCCCTCGGCGAAGCTACCGTCGGCAGCACGGCGGAAGGCGAAGCCCGTCGCCTCGGCTGCAGCCATATCCTGCGGAACGGCGCTGCCGTGCCGCTCACCTAAGACGCCTGTGCGGAGTAAGCGTTCATGACCAATGTCGCGATCATCGGTGCCCAATGGGGCGATGAGGGCAAGGGCAAGGTCGTCGATTGGCTGGCGAGCCGCGCCGATATCGTCGTCCGCTTCCAGGGCGGGCACAATGCCGGCCATACGCTCGTCGTCGGCGATCAGACGTACAAGCTCTCGCTCCTCCCGAGCGGGCTCGTGCGCGGCAAGCTCGGCATCATCGGCAACGGCGTCGTCGTCGATCCCGAGGCGCTGCTCACCGAAATCGCCCGTCTGCAATCCCAGGGGCTGACGATCACGCCCGAGACGCTGCGCATCGCCGAGAACGTACCGCTGATCCTGCCGCTGCACGGCGCGCTGGATCGCGCGCGCGAGGCGGCGCGCGGCGAGCACAAGATCGGCACCACCGGGCGCGGGATCGGCCCGGCCTATGAGGACAAGGTGGCGCGCCGCGCCATCCGCCTCTGCGATCTTGCCGAGCCCGAGACGCTTTCCCACAAGCTCGACGAGTTGCTGCTGCACCACAACACGCTGCTCACCGGCCTCGGCGCCGAGCCTTTCGAGAAGCAGGCGCTGCTCGACAGGCTACTGGAACTCGCGCCCAAGCTGCTGCCCTATGCCGAGCCGGTTTGGGATCTGCTGGATGAGGCGCGCCGCGCCGGCCGGCGCATCCTGTTCGAAGGCGCGCAGGCCGTCATGCTCGATGTCGATCACGGCACCTATCCCTTCGTGACCTCCAGCAATACGGTCGCGGCGACGGCAGCCTCGGGCGCCGGCGTCGGCCCCTGGGCGGTCGGCACCGTGCTCGGCATCGCCAAGGCCTATACCACGCGCGTCGGCTCCGGCCCTTTCCCGACCGAGCTTTTCGACGAGACCGGCAAGACCTTGGGCGAGCGGGGGCATGAATTCGGCACCGTCACCGGCCGGCCGCGCCGCTGCGGCTGGTTCGATGCCGCCCTCGTCCGCCAGGCGGTGAAGGTCGGCGGCATCCAGGGCCTTGCGCTGACCAAGCTCGACGTGCTGGACGGTTTTGCCGAACTCAAGATCGGCATCGGCTACGAGATCGCAGGGCGGAGCTATCGCTACCTGCCGGCGGCGATGGCGGCGCAAGCGGCCGCGGCACCGATCTACGAGACGCTGGAGGGCTGGTCGGATTCGACGCGCGGCGCCCGCTCCTACGCCGATCTGCCGGCCCAGGCGATCAAATATATCCGGCGGATCGAAGAGCTGGTGGAATGCCCGGTGACACTCCTCTCCACGAGCCCGGAGCGGGACGACACCATCCTGATGAAAGACCCCTTCGAGGGGTGACCACTCTATCGGCGGGGCCTTGCCTGGTAGGCAGGTAGGCCCTGTTACCGCTGCGCGCTTTCGCGATCAGGGCGGCGGGCTCCATCGCGGCCGCACCGCGGATTATGAGCGGGGCGCAATGCGCGCTCCACCGATCAACAGGAAAAGGGCGGATAGCTCGCGCCATCCGCCCCCTTCGATCACAAGGCTCTTACCCTGCCCGAAGGCAGGGGCCACGCAAGCTCAGCCCTGGCGGGCCTTCATGCGCGGGTTCTTCTTGTTGATGACATAGACGCGGCCACGGCGGCGCACAACGCGGCAGTTCTTGTCGCGCGTCTTGGCGGAACGGAGGGAGTTACGCACCTTCATTGGTCAGGCCCGATCTTGGCAAGCCGGAAACCGCCAGGCGGCCCGGGCTGGAGTTGCTATAAAATGAGCAAGACCGGTCACCCGGCCCTGTCGTGCTGGGGCTGAATAAGGAGGCCGCGCGCCGCTGTCAATCAATCGGCGCCGATTCTCTCGCGCCCCTCCTCTGCGAAGCCCTTGCCCTCTGCCCTAGGCCCCAGCCTGCGGCCAAGGCGCGCGCGCCCCACCCTCCCCCGCGCTTCCCGCGCCGCCTCGCGGCCAGCCGGGCCGCCCACGGCTTACAGAGCGTGATCGGCCCGCGCGGCGCCGCTTCTTGCCGCAGAGCGGCAAACATGCCACTCCACCGCCCGAACCTTCACTCCCTGGGGATCAAGGCGGGATCGAGATGCGACTGTTGGTAACAGGTGGCTGCGGCTTCATCGGATCGGCGGTCGTGCGCCATATCATCCGGGCGACGGAGCATTCCGTCGTCAATGTCGATGTCATGACCTATGCGGCCTCCGAGGATGCGCTGGAGGAGGCCCGCACATCCAACCGGCACGAGCTGATCCGTGCCGATATCGCCGATGCGGCTGCCATGCGGGAGATCTTCGCCACCCATCAGCCCGATGCGGTGATGCACCTCGCGGCGGAAAGCCATGTCGATCGCTCGATCGACGGGCCGGGTGATTTCATGCGCACCAATATCATGGGCACCTTCTCGCTGCTCGAAGCGGCGCGCGGCTATTACGGCACGCTCTCCGGCGCGCGGAAGGATGCCTTCCGCTTCCATCACATCTCGACCGACGAGGTGTTCGGCGCGCTGGAAGAAAACGACCCGCCCTTCTGCGAAACCACGCCCTACGATCCGCGCAGCCCCTATTCCTCGTCCAAGGCGGCATCGGACCATCTGGTGCGCGCCTGGTACCACACCTACGGCCTGCCCGCCCTCGTCTCCAACACCACCAATAATTACGGCATCTGGCATTTCCCCGAGAAGCTGATCCCGCTCGTCATCCTCAACGCCCTCGAAGGCAAGCCGCTGCCGGTCTATGGCGACGGTTCCAACAAGCGGGACTGGCTCTTCGTCGAAGATCATGCCGAGGCGCTGGTCAAGGTGGTGGAGCAGGGCCGCCCGGGCGAGACCTATTGCATCGGCGCCCGCCAGCCGCGCAGCAACCTCGAGGTCGTGCATGCGATCTGCGCCGAACTCGACCGCCGCCTGCCGGACCCCGCAGGCCCGCGCTCCCGGCTCATCACCTTCGTGACCGACCGGCCCGGGCATGATTTCCGCTATGAGATCGACCCTTCGCGGGCCGAGGCCGCGCTCGGCTGGAAGGCCGCGCATGATTTCGAGCGCGGGCTTGCCCGCACGGTGGACTGGTATCTGAATCATCGAGACTGGTGGGAGAAGATCCGCGCCGGCAAATACCAGGGCCAGCGCCTCGGCACCGCCGCCTGATCCGCCAGCCCACCCGCCGCATTCCCGCTTTTTCCTGATCCGACCGACGCGACCCCCGAGAGAGAACGAGACCCCATGAAAGGTATTCTGCTGGCCGGCGGCTCCGGCACCCGGCTGCATCCGATGACCTTGGCCGCCTCCAAGCAGCTTCTGCCGGTCTATGACAAGCCGATGGTCTATTATCCGCTGACGACGCTGATGCTGGCGGATATCCGGGACATCATGCTGATCTCGACGCCCTCCGACCTGCCGCAGTTCAAGCGCCTGCTGGGCGATGGCTCGCGCTTCGGGGTGAAGTTCACCTATGCCGAGCAGCCGAGCCCGGACGGCATCGCGCAAGCCTTCCTGATCGCCCGCGAATGGCTGGCGGGCGAGGCCTGCGCGCTCGCGCTTGGCGATAATCTCGTCCATGGCGAGCATCTCTCGGTCCTGCTGCGCGCGGCTTCGGCCCGGCCGGAAGGGGCGACCGTCTTCGCCTATCAGGTGCGCGATCCCGAGCGGTACGGCGTGGTCTCCTTCGACGAGGCCGGCCATGCCCTCGAAATCGTCGAAAAGCCGGCGGTGCCGAAATCCAACTGGGCGGTCACGGGGCTCTATTTCTACGACAAGCGGGTGACGAAGTTCGCCGAGGCGATCAAGCCCTCGCCGCGCGGCGAACTTGAGATCACCGATCTCAACAAGCTCTACCTCGAAGAGGGTTCGCTGCATGTGGAGCGGCTGGGGCGGGGGGCGGCCTGGCTCGATGCCGGCACGCCGGACAGCCTCATGCAGGCGGCGACCTTCGTGCAGACCATCCAGTCCCGCCAGGGAATGCTGGTCGGCAGCCCCGAGGAAGTCGCCTTCCGGCGCGGCTTCATCACCGCCGATGAGCTGCGCGAACAGGCCAAAAAGCTCGGCAAGACCGATCTCGGCCGTGTGCTTGCCGAACTCGCCGACGGCCATCACTGAGCCCGCATAGAGGGAGACGCCGCGATGAAGGTCGAAACGCTCGCCATCCCCGAGGTCAAGCTCATCACCCCGCCGCGCTTCGGCGACAGCCGCGGGTTCTTTTCCGAGACCTATAACGAGCGCAAGCTGCGCGAGGCGGCGGGCATCACGGATGCCTTCGTGCAGGATAACCACAGCCTTTCGGTGGAACGCGGGGTCATTCGCGGCCTGCACTGCCAGCTCGCCCCCTCGATCCAGGGCAAGCTCGTGCGCTGCGTGCGCGGCGCGATCTGGGATGTGGCGGTTGATGCCCGTGTCGGCTCGCCGACCTTCGGCAAATGGGTCGCGGCCGAGCTTTCGGCGGAGAATTGGCAGCAGCTCTGGGTGCCGGGCGGCTTCGTGCATGCCTTCTGCACCCTCGAAGCCAATACCGAGGTCATGTACAAGGTGACGGCGGAATACGACAAGGCAGCCGAGGCCGGGGTGATCTGGAACGATCCGGATATCGGGCTGCCCTGGCCGATCGCGCCGGAAGAGGCGATCCTCTCGGATAAGGACAAGCTGCTGCCGCGCCTGCGCGATGCCGGCACGCTCTTCACCTACCAGGGCCCGGGCGCATGACGATCGGACCCATCCTCGTCACCGGCGGGTCCGGCCAGGTCGCCCAGGCGCTTGCCCGCCTCGCGCCCCAGCGGGATATGGAGGTCGTGGTCTTCGGGCGGCCGGCTCTCGATTTCGACAAGCCCGAAAGCCTGGAAGCCGCCTTCGCGGCCAGGGATTGGGCCTATGTCATCAATGCCGCCGCCTATACCGCGGTGGATGCTGCGGAAGCCGACGAGCCGGCCGCACGGCGCGCCAATTGCGAGGGCCCGGCCCTCCTCGCCCGACTCTGCGCCGGCCGGGGCATCCCCTTCATCCATATCTCGACCGATTATGTCTTCGCGGGCGACAAGGGCGTGCCCTACGTCGAAACCGATCCCACCAACCCGACCGGCGCCTATGGCCGTACCAAGCGGGATGGCGAAGAGGCGGTGCTGGCCGCGGGCGGCCGCGCCATCATCCTCCGCACCGCCTGGGTCTATGCCGATACCGGCAAGAACTTCGTTAAGACCATGCTGGCGGCGGGGGCGAAGCTGCCGAAGCTTCGCGTCGTCGCCGACCAGAAGGGCAGCCCGACCGCGGCGGAGGATTTGGCGGCTGCCATCCTCACCATCATCGGGCTTATCGCGCGCGATGGCTGGAAGCCCGCCTATGGCGGCATCTTCCATGCAACCGGCGCGGGCGAGACCACCTGGCATGGGCTGGCGACCGCGACTTTCGACGAAGCGCGCCGCCATGGCGGCCCCTCGCCCGAGGTCGAGCCCATCGCGACTACGGATTGGCCGACGCCGGCGAAGCGCCCGGCCGATTCGCGCCTCGATACGACGAAGTTGCGCGAGACCTTCGGGGTTGAACTGCCGGCCTGGCACGAGAGCCTGGCGCGGACGGTTGACCGTCTGCTCGCTCCCAAGGGCTGAAGCGGCATGGCGGCCTCCGCCGGGCCGGCGGCCGGCTGCGCCATCCTGCTCTCGACCTATAATGGCGCGCGCTTCCTGCCCGCCCTGCTCGAAAGCCTGCTCGCGCAGACGCATCCTGAATGGGTGCTGCTCTGGCGGGATGACGGCTCACGCGATGACACGGTGCCGCTGCTCACCGCCTGGGGCGCGGCCCACCCCGGCCGCCTCCGCCCGCTCGGCGCGCCTGCCGGCAATCTCGGCGTCGTCGGCAGTTTCATGGCCCTGCTGCGCGCCGCGGAGAGCGAAGGCTTCGCCTATGCCGCCTTCGCGGATCAGGATGATGTCTGGCTGCCGGAAAAGCTCGGCTGGGCCTGGGCGGCGCTGCACGCCGCGGCGGCGGAACGGCCCGCCCTCTACTGCGCCCGCCAGAGGTTGGTGGACGAAGGGCTGAACCCGATCGGGCTTTCGGCCTCGCTCGCCGGGCCCGCGGGGTTTCCCGCCTGCCTCACGCAGAATATCGCCACCGGCAATACCGTGGCCCTCAACCAGGCCGCCCTCCGCCTCGTGGCGCAAAGCCGGCCGCCGCGCGAAAGCTGGCATGACTGGTGGTGCTATCTCATGGTCGCCGCTGCCGGCGGGGCGATCCTGAGGGATGAGCGGCCGGTCATCCTGTACCGCCAGCACGGCGGGAATGTCGTCGGCGCCCCGGGCTCGGCGCTCCGCCGCGCGGTCGCCGCGCTGCGGCGAGGCCCAAAAGAATTTATGTCAATCTTCAGGAAGAATGTCGCGGCCCTGGCAGAAAGCGGCGCGGCCTTCCCGCCCGAGCACCGCCGCGTGCTTCTCGCGATCCAGCAGGCCCTCGGCAAGCCCTGGTTTCTTCGCTTTTCTGCCCTGCGCATTCCCGGTTTCGTCCGCAACTCAACGCTCCATACGGCGCTTTTCCGCCTGTGGTTTCTGATCGGATGATGACAGTTCTGCAATCCGGGCAGCGCTGCTCCGCATGAATTGCGAGGGGCCGCGCGGCCGCGCCCTGCTTGCCGCACCGCAGCACTTGCGTTAGGCACGGATCGTCTCGCGGCCGAGACCCTTGTTCCGAGGGTTCGGCCGTTTCCGCGCGCTTCCCGTGCTTTCCCGAGGAAGGACAATCATGGCCCGGAACAGCATCCGCGATCCCGGCGCAAGCCGGCTTGCCGGACGAGGCGAGCCCCGCATCGCGGCGCGCGGCCTGCCCGGCGTTCTGCCGGGGGCTGGGCTTTATCTGTCCCCTAAGACATGGATGCTAAGCTTCTCCCCCTTGTGGGCCGGGCCTGCGCAGAGAGAGACCGCTGCTTCCTCGCCTCGCCTGCGGGCCGACGATGCGGCAGCACAACCACTGGTGGAGATCCGGGCGCGGCAGGCTATCGGGGCGGGCCTGCGCCCATCCCCCCTGGCGCGGCGCGACCTGATCGAAACATCCAAGCAACTGATGGGCTGAACCTCATGAACATCCATGAATACCAGGCCAAAGAGCTTCTCAAGGCGGCCGGCGTCGCGGTGCTCGAAGGCCATGTGGCCTGGACGCCGGATGAGGCGGCGGCGGCTGCCGAGAAGCTTCCTGGCCCGATCTATGTCGTCAAGTCGCAGATCCATGCCGGTGGCCGCGGCGCCGGCCGCTTCGCCGACGATCCGAACGGCAAGGGCGGCGTGCGGCTCGCCAAATCCGCCGAGGAAGTGCGGGCGGCGGCGGCGGCCATGCTCGGCCATACGCTGGTGACGAAGCAGACCGGCCCCGCCGGCAAGACCGTGCATCGCGTCTATGTCGAAGCCGGGTGCGATATCGAGCGCGAGCTCTACCTCTCCCTGCTCGTCGATCGCGCGACCTCGCGCATCGTGATCATGGCCTCAACCGAGGGCGGCATGGAGATCGAGGAGGTTGCCGAGCACAGCCCTGAGAAGATCCTGCGCACCGCGATCGACCCGGCGACGGGGGTTTCGCCCTTCCATGCCCGTGGCCTCGCCTTCGGCCTCGGCCTCACCGGCAAGCAGGTCGGTGCCTTCACCAAATTCGTGCTCGCGATGTACAAGGCCTTCGTCGAGCTTGATTGCGCGATCGTCGAGATCAACCCGCTCGTCGTCACCAAGGGCGGCGATGTCGTGGCGCTCGATGCCAAGGTGAGCTTCGACGACAACGCCCTCTTCCGCCATCCCGAGCTCGAAGAGCTGCGCGACGAGGCCGAGGAAGACCCGAAGGAGCTGGAAGCGAACAAGCACAGCCTCTCCTACGTGGCGCTCGACGGCACGATCGGCTGCATGGTGAACGGCGCGGGCCTCGCCATGGCGACCATGGACATCATCAAGCTCTATGGCGGGGAGCCGGCGAACTTCCTCGATGTCGGCGGTGGTGCCACCAAGGAGCGCGTGACGGCGGCCTTCAAGATCATCCTCTCCGATCCGAATGTCGAAGGCATCCTGGTCAATATCTTCGGCGGGATCATGCGCTGCGACGTGATCGCCGAAGGCGTGATCGCGGCGGCGCGGGAGGTTTCGCTGACGGTTCCGCTCGTCGTGCGGCTCGAAGGCACCAACGTCGCCCTCGGCAAGGACATCATGGCCAAGTCCGGCCTGCCCATCATCGCCGCCGACAATCTTGCGGATGCCGCCGAAAAGGTGGTCCGCGCCGTTAAGGAAGCCGCATAACATGGCCATCCTCGTCGATAGCAATACGCGCGTCATCACCCAGGGCTTTACCGGCGCCCAGGGGACATTCCATTCCGAACAGGCGATCGCCTACGGCACCAAGGTCGTCGGTGGCGTGACGCCGGGCAAGGGCGGCAGTGTCCACATCGATCTGCCGGTGTTCGACACGGTGCGCGAAGCGCGCGAGAAGACCGGCGCGACCGCGAGCGCCATCTACGTGCCGCCGCCGTTTGCGGCCGATTCAATCCTCGAAGCGATCGACGCCGAGATGCCGCTCATCGTCTGCATCACCGAGGGCATTCCGGTGCTGGACATGATCAAGGTCCGCCGCGCGCTCGAAGGCTCGAAGTCGATCCTCGTCGGGCCGAACTGCCCGGGCGTCATCACCCCGGATGCCTGCAAGATCGGCATCATGCCCGGCCATATTCACCGCCGCGGCAAGATCGGCATCGTCAGCCGCTCCGGCACGCTGACCTATGAGGCGGTAGCGCAGACGACGGCTGCGGGCCTCGGCCAGAGCACCTGTGTGGGCATCGGCGGCGATCCGGTGAAGGGGCTCGACTTCCAGGACGTGATCGAGATGTTCCTGGCCGATGACGAGACCGAGGCGCTCATCATGATCGGTGAGATCGGCGGCCAGAGCGAGATCGTCGCGGCCGATTTCATCAAGCAGAGCGGCACCAAGAAGCCGGTGGTCGGCTTCATCGCGGGGGCGACCGCTCCGCCGGGCCGCCGCATGGGCCATGCCGGCGCCGTGATCTCGGGCGGGCGCGATACCGCTGCCGCCAAGACGGAAGCGATGCGCGCGGCCGGCATCCATGTCGCGGATAGCCCGGCCTCGCTCGGCAGCACCATGGTCAAGGCACTGCGCGGCTAAGGCGAGGCGCAGTCATTCGGGGCGGCGGCTCGGCGGCGGAGCCGCCCGCTCCGGAAAATATGGGCTCGTGCTGAACAAATGCCCCGGTCTGCGAAATAAGGTCGGATCAGGGCATTTCCATGCACAAGAGGCAACCCAGGAGCCTGCCTGTTTTGTCTTTCTTTCAAGGTCCAAAGACTATGTTTGAAGGGCGCCGCGGCCTATAGCACTCGCCATGGTTCGGCGGCCCCGCCCGATCGCGGCGGGCTGTATTCAACGGAGCCCCTATGCCAGGCGTCGATCTTCTCGCTACCGCGTTTAACGGTGCCAACGCGGCCTTCATCGCTGATCTCTATGCCCGCTGGGTCAGAGACCCAGCCTCCGTCGATCCCAGCTTCGGAACGCTCTTCGCGGCCTTGAACGATGAGGCCCGCTCGGTTCTGACCGATGCCTCCGGCGCCTCCTGGGCGCCGCGGCAATGGGCGATCGAGGCCGATGCCCCACCTCCGCCGCCGGCCGCTGGCCGCCGCGGCAAGGACGAGGCGAAGCCGGCCGCCGCCGCTTCGCAAACCGCGGCACCCGGCGCTCCGGTCGCGCGCTCGGTCGCCGCGGCGCATGCGCATGAGGATACGATCAACTCCATCCGCGCGCTGATGCTGATCCGCGCCTATCGCGTACGCGGGCATCTCGATGCCCAGCTCGATCCACTGGCCCAGCAGTTGCGCCCGCATCACCCGGAGCTTGACCCCAAGACCTACGGCTTCACCGAGGCCGACTACGACAAGCCGATCTATATCGACAATATGCTCGGCCGGGAGACCGCGACGCTGCGGGAGATCGTGGCGCTTCTGGAAGAGACCTATTGCGGCACGCTCGGCATCGAGTTCATGCACATCCAGGATGCTCGCCAGAAGGATTGGCTGCAGCGCCGCATCGAGGGCGCGCCCTGGCGGCGGCAGCTGGATAAATCGGTCAAGACCCAGCTGCTCAAGGAACTGACCGAGGCGGAAGCCTTCGAGGTGTTCTGCCAGAAGCGCTATGTCGGCACCAAGCGCTTCGGCCTGGAAGGCGGCGAATCGACCATTCCGGCGCTCCACACCATCATCCGCACCGCGGCCCGCGCCGGGGTGAACGAAATCGCCATCGGCATGGCGCATCGCGGGCGGCTCAATACCCTCGTCAATGTCGTCAAGAAGCCGTTCACGGCGGTCTTCAGCGAATTCTCGGGCGGCAGCCCGAAGCCCGATGATGTGCAAGGGTCGGGCGATGTGAAATACCATCTCGGCACCTCGACCGATCTCGAGATCGAGGGGCGCCGCGTCCACCTTTCGCTGCAACCCAACCCCTCGCATCTCGAAGTCGTCGATCCTGTCGTGGTCGGCAAGGTGCGCGCGCGGCAAGATGAGGCGGGCGACACGCGCGGCCGCCACTCGGTGATGGGCATCCTCCTGCACGGGGATGCCGCCTTCGCGGGCCAGGGCATCGTCTATGAGACGCTGGCGATGAGCCAGCTCATTGGCTACCGCACCGGCGGCACGGTGCATGTCATCACCAACAACCAGATCGGCTTCACCACCGTTCCGGCGCATGCCTATTCGGGCCTCTACTGCACCGATGTCGCCAAATCCGTGCAATCCCCGATCCTGCATGTGAATGGCGACGATCCGGAGGCGGTCTTCTACGCCGCCCAACTGTTGACGGAGTTCCGGCAGGAATTCGGCTGCGACACGGTGCTCGACATCGTCTGCTACCGCCGTCACGGCCACAATGAATCAGACGAGCCGGCCTTCACCCAGCCGATCATGTATCGTGCCATCGGCGCGTTGAAGACCACCCGCACGCTCTATGCCGAGAAGCTGGTGGCCGAAGGGGTGATGACGGCGGCGGAAGCCCAGGCGATGTGGGATGATTTCACCGCCAAGCTCGAGGAATTCTACGAGGCCGGCAAGTCCTACAAGCCGAACAAGGCGGATTGGCTGGAAGGCAAGTGGTCCGGCCTCAACCGCTGCGAGGATGACGAGACCAAGTCCGAAGAGCGGACCGGCGTCTCGCGCGCGGTGCTGGCGCAGATCGGCGCCGCCATCAGCCAGGTGCCGGATGGCTTCAACGTCAATCCGAAGATTGCCCGCCAGCTCGAAGCCAAGAAGACAGCGATCGAGACCGGCGAAGGGATCGACTGGGCGACCGGCGAGGCGCTTGCCTTCGGCTCCCTGCTGCTCGATGGGCATCGCGTGCGGCTTTCCGGCGAGGATTGCCAGCGCGGCACCTTCAGCCAGCGCCACGCGGTGCTGATCGACCAGGTGAACCAGAACGAATACACGCCGCTCAACAATATCCGCGCCGATCAGGCGAAGATCGAAATCTACAACTCCCTGCTCTCGGAAGTCGGCGTGCTCGGCTTCGAATACGGCTATTCGGTCGCGGACCCGCGGACGCTGGTGCTCTGGGAAGCGCAGTTCGGCGATTTCGCGAATGGCGCCCAGGCGGTGATCGACCAGTTCATCTCGTCCGGCGAGACCAAGTGGTTGCGCATGTCCGGCCTGACGCTGCTGCTGCCGCATGGTCAGGAAGGCCAGGGGCCGGAGCATTCCTCGGCCCGGCTGGAACGCTATCTGCAGCTTTGCGCCGAAAACAATATGCAGGTCTGCAACATCACCACGCCGGGCAACTACTTCCACGCGCTGCGCCGGCAGTTGAAGCGGAACTATCGCAAGCCGCTCGTCATCATGACGCCGAAGAGCCTGCTGCGGCACAAGCTCGCCGTCTCTCCGCTGTCCGAAATGGCGGAGGATACCACCTTCCGCAAGGTGATCCCCGAGATCGACGCGATCGCGCCGGGCGAGGAGGTGCGCCGCGTCGTCATCTGCTCGGGCAAGGTCTATTACGATCTCCTCGCCGCCCGGCGCGAGCAGGGGATCGCCGATGTGGCGATCGTGCGGCTGGAGCAGATCTATCCCTTCCCCGCCATGGCGCTCCGCACCGTGCTGCAGAGCTACCCCAAGGCCGAGGTGGTCTGGGCCCAGGAAGAGCCCGAGAACATGGGCGCCTGGACCTTCGTGGACCGCCGGCTGGAGCGCGTGATGGTGGCGGTGGACAATCCCGCCCGGCGGCCGCGTTATGTCGGCCGTGCCGAGGCGGCGAGCCCCGCGACGGGCTCGGCCAAGGTTCATGCCCAGGAACAGGCGGCGCTCGTCGCCGCCGCCCTTCAATAAGACGACCGACCCTTATCAGTCCGATCAGGAGCGACGATGCCCACCGAGATCAAGGTTCCCACGCTTGGCGAGAGCGTGACCACCGCCACCATCGCGCGATGGCTGAAGCAGGAGGGCGACACGGTCGCCGCTGACGAGCCGCTGGTCGAGCTTGAGACCGATAAGGTGACGGTGGAGGTGAACGCCCCCACGGCCGGCACGCTCAGCGCCATCCTCCAGAAGGATGGCAGCGAGGTCGAGGTCGGCGCTGTGCTCGGCGAAATCGGTGGTGAAGCCGGCGCGGCCAAGCCGCAGGCCAAGGTCTCGGCGCCCGAGGCGCCGGCCAGCAAGCCTTCCGCCGCTGGCCCGAGCGCGGAGATCACCGTGCCGACCCTGGGCGAAAGCGTGACGACGGCGACCGTCGCGCGCTGGCTGAAGCAGCCGGGCGAGAGCGTGGCGGCCGACGAGCCGCTGGTCGAGCTTGAGACGGACAAGGTCTCCGTCGAAGTCAACGCGCCGGTGGCCGGCACGCTTGCCTCGATCGCCGCCAATGCCGGGGCGGAAGTGGCGGTCGGCGCCCTTCTCGGCCTCATCGCCGGCGGTGAGGCGGGGGCGACCGCGCCGCAGCCGGCGCATAGTGCCGAAGCCGGCATCCACCCGCCGCCGCCGGCTTCCGGCCCGGTGCCGCGCCCAGCCGCCGCGGCGGCTGGCGAGCCCCTGCCCGCCGCTGCCAAGCGCATGGCGGAAGCCGGAGTTTCGGCCGCCGACATCGGCACCGGCACCGCCAAGGACGGCCGCATTTCCAAGGGCGACGTGCTGGATTTCCTCGCCCGGCCCCAGGCCCCGGCCGCGAAGGCACCCGCCGCCCCTGCCCCCAAGGCAGCCCGGCAGGACGAGCCGCGGGACGAGCGGGTGAAGATGACCCGGCTGCGCCGCACCATCGCCAACCGGCTGAAGGAAGCGCAGAACACCGCGGCGATGCTCACCACCTTCAACGAGGTGGATATGTCGGCCGCCATGCAGCTTCGCTCCCAGTACAAGGAGGCGTTCGAGAAGAAGCATAATGGCGTGCGGCTCGGCTTCATGTCCTTCTTCGTGCGCGCCTGCGTCGCCGGGCTGAAGGAATTCCCCGCCGTCAATGCCGAGATCGACGGCGAGGACATTGTCTATAAGAACTACGTGCATATGGGCATTGCGGTCGGCGGCCCGAACGGGCTCGTCGTGCCGGTGCTGCGCGATGCCGACCAGATGGGCTTCGCCGAGATCGAAGGGGCGATCGCCAATTTCGGCAAGCGCGCGCGGGATGGCCAGCTCAAGCTCGAAGAGCTGACGGGCGGCACCTTCAGCATCACCAATGGCGGGGTCTATGGCTCGCTGATGTCCACCCCGATCATCAACCCGCCGCAATCGGCGATCCTCGGCATGCACAAGATCCAGGAACGCCCGGTGGCGATCGGCGGCAAGGTCGAAATCCGCCCGATGATGTATCTGGCGCTGACCTATGATCACCGCATCATCGACGGCAAGGAGGCGGTCTCCTTCCTCGTGCGGGTTAAGGAGGCGATCGAGGATCCGCGCCGCCTGCTGCTCGGCCTCTGATCACAGGCTCGGCGGGGTGGCGGCAACGTCACCCCGTTTCTCTTTGCGCGGCTTCCCGCGCCCTGCCTGACCGAAGACGTGCCGCACTGCCCTCTCCCGGCCGGCACTCTGGAGAACGAATATGAGCGAAGCTTTTGACCTGATCGTCATCGGTTCCGGCCCGGGCGGCTATGTCTGCGCCATCCGCGCGGCGCAGCTCGGCCTGAAAGTCGCCTGCGTCGAGAAGCGGGAGACGCTGGGCGGCACCTGCCTCAATATCGGCTGCATCCCCTCCAAGGCGCTGCTGCAGTCTTCCGAGAACTTCCACCAGGCGGCGCATGGCTTCAAGGAGCATGGCATCGAGATCGGCGAGATCCGCCTCGATCTCGAGCGGATGATGGCGCGCAAGCAGGAAGTCGTCGCGGCCAATACCAAGGGCGTCGAATTCCTCTTCCGCAAGAACAAGATCACCTGGCTCCGCGGCGCCGGCAAGATCCTCGGCGCCGGGCGCGTCGCGGTCGGCGGCGAGGAATACGCCACCAAGGCGATCGTCATCGCCACGGGCAGCGAAAGCACGCCGCTCCCCGGTGTCACCGTCGATGAGCAGCGGATCGTGACCTCGACCGGCGCGCTCGAACTCTCGGAAGTGCCGAAGCACCTCGTCGTCATCGGCGCGGGCGTCATCGGGCTCGAACTCGGCAGCGTCTGGCGGCGCCTCGGCGCGGAGGTGACGGTCATCGAATTCCTCGACCGCATCGTGCCCACGCTCGATGCCGATGTGGCGCGGGATTTCCAGCGCATCCTGGAGAAGCAGGGCCTCGCCTTCCGCCTCGGTGCGAAGGTGACGAAGGCGGAAGCAGGGGAGGCCGGCGTCACCCTTACGGTAGAGCCTGCCCAGGGCGGCGAGGCTGAGACCCTCTCGGCCGATATCGTGCTGCTCGCCATCGGCCGGCGCGTCTTCACCGATGGCCTCGGCCTCGAGGAAGCGGGAGTGGCGCGGGATAGCCGCGGCCGCGTGGTGACCGATGCGCATTACGCGACCAACGTGCCCGGCATCTATGCCATCGGCGATGTGCGGGAAGGCCCGATGCTGGCCCACAAGGCCGAGGATGAGGGCATGGCGGTGGCCGAAATTCTTGCTGGCCAGGCAGGCCATGTGAATTACGGCGCCATTCCCTCCGTCATCTACACCTGGCCCGAAGTGGCGACGGTCGGCCAGACTGAAATGGAGCTGAAGGCCGCCGGCATCGACTACCGCATCGGCAAATTCCCCTTCTCCGCCAATGGCCGCGCGCGCGCCATCGGCACCACGGATGGCTATGCCAAGCTGCTCTCGGAGAAGACGACGGACCGGCTGCTCGGCGCTCAGATCATCGGCCCGGCGGCCGGGGATCTTATCGCGGAACTGGTGACGGCGATCGAGTTCGGCGCTTCCGCCGAGGATGTCGCCCGCACCTGCCATGCGCACCCGACGCTTAGCGAAGTCGTGCGCGAAGCCGCCCTCGCCCTCGAGGACGGCGCCATCCATATGTGAGTGCCTGCCGGGCGGCGCGGCGCGCCTGCCCGGATCGGTCTCTCACGCTCAGGCTCCTCTCCGCTCAGGCAGAGAGGGCCGCGGCCGGGCGCAGGCGCCGGCGCTTCGGCTGGGCAAAAATCACCGCCTCGGCGGAAGCTATGGGCAGCGCGCTGCCCGGCTGCAGATCATTGTCGAGCTTCATGAGTTCAGCGAAGGCCCGCCGCCCTGCTTCGCGGGCGGAATAGTCGGCCCCGACCTTGAGCGCCGCCTGGATCACTGCGGCCAACTCCCGCTTACGGCAAGCGGGCGGTGGTTCCACCGCCTCGGTGGTGAGTTCGATTCCACTCACCGCCGCTTTGTCCCTCGAAATGCGCATGGGAATTTGCTCCTCTCACATCCGATGTAACACCAAGATACAAGTGGTTAGGCTGCGCGCCATTCTAAGATCAAATTGCTGCCTCATTCATGCCCATCTCAAGAATGTGAGAGGAGAGGCTATGCGCAAGCCAAGCGGGCATCCCGCACTCCGCGCCCTGCTCCTCGCCCTGCCTCTGGCGGGCTGCCTTTCCTCCACCAAGCCGCCGGATACCGCTCAGCTGCCCGCCGGGGCCTTCCATACCAATGGCGACCAGGATGTGGCGGCGCTCGACGCCGCGGCCCTGGGCTTCGCCCATGCGATCCGCGGCAATCCGGCGAAGGCGGCCTATAGCGTGGCGGCGCTCGACTATCTCGGCGGCGAGCTCAACAGCAATCCGCGCTGGATCGCAATGGACCCGACCACCCGCCTGCAGCTCCTCGATGCGCGGAGCGCGATGCGCGGCCGGCTCGGCATCAGCGAGAGCGCGTCGTCGCAAGCGGTGGTCGATACGCTGCTTGCGCTGAGCAGCGCCTATCAGGCCGATGACCAAGCACGCGTGCAGAGCCTGCTGCGCAGCCCGATCTTCACCGCCGATCCCGCCACCGTCGCCGCTCGCCTCGATGATATCCCCTATAGCGCGGGGCTGAATGGCGCGACCGCGCGGGCCGACAATTTCCTGCAGAACGAGAATTTCGAGGGCTGAGGCTGCCCGACCCGCTTCCGAGGTCGCCCGGCCGTGCGCGGGGCGCGCCCATCACAGCGCCGGCACAACCCTTCATTGTGAGGCGCCCCCCGGCTGAAACGGCGGCCGCCCAGTCCCACTGCTCTTGCCGAGGCTGAGGGCCCGCCCGATCGGCGGGCGGCGCTGAGCCTCGGAGAAGGAGAGCCCGCCCATGATCCGTTTCATCCGCGCCTTGGCGCCAGGCCTCGCCTGCATCGCGGGCTTCGCGCTCGCCCCCGCGCTGGCCCAAACTCCCGCTGCCGCACAGGCCGGCGCAAGCCCGCAGACCGCAGCCGCGATGAGCCAGAGGGCCGAGAGCCAGAAGACGCTCGGCCAACGCGACAAGGATTTTCTGACCTATGCGGCGGAAGATAACCAGGCGGAGATCAACCTCTGCCTGCTTGCCGAAAAGCAGGCGATGGCGCCGGCGGTGAAAGCCTTCTCCCGGCTGATGGTCGATGACCATGTGCAGGTCGAAAGCCAGCTCGCGGCCCTCGCCAATGCGCTGGGGCAGACGACGCCGAACGGGATGGGGAAGGAGGGCGAGCAGACTTATAACGCCTTCGAGCAGCGGCCGCGTTCCGCCTTCGATACCGCCTTCCTCGAAGATCAGGTCAAGGATCATGGACGGGATATCGCGACCTTCCGCAAGGAAGCGGCTGAGACCCACAATGCAGAGATCCGGCGTTTCGCCGCGGTGACGATGCCGATTCTGCAACAGCATCTCGATCTGGCGAAAGCGATCCTCGCCAGCCAAGGGTCCGCCGGTCAGAGCAGGACGGAGTAAGGCGGGCCTTGAGGCACGCGCCGCGCCTCTCGCCGCGAGGGCGCTCGGGACAGGCTCGGCTTCAGCCCGTCGCGGCATCCTGGGGCAGGCGGATCCAGGCAGGCAGTGTGGGCGAGAGCCGCGCTTCCCCGGCCCGCAGCGGCGCCGACCCGGCGAGAGCTTCGAGGCGCAGCAGGGCGAGGCCGAGATTGCCGCGGCCGGAGCGCATGCTGCCGACCTCTCGGCCCTCGGCGCTAAGGATCGGGGTGCCGGGGCCAGGCAAAGGCCCTTCCACTTGCACGGGGACCAGCCGGCGCTTGAGCAAGCCGCGATAGCGGGTGCGCGCCGTCAACTCCTGCCCCATATAGCAGCCCTTGCTCCAGGAAATGCCGCCCAACTCGTCGAACCCGGCCTCGAGCAGCACCGTCTTCTCGGCTTCGAGATCACGCGAACCTTCCGGCAGGCCGAGGCTGAGGCGATGGGCATCCCAATCGTCCGCCGCCGCATTCGCCGCGATCGCCGGCGCCGCCAGGATGCGAAACCCTGCCTCCGCCAGGCGCGGATCGGGCGCGATCAGACCGGGCGTCGGAACCGGCGGCGGCGCCCCACCCCAGGCGACCTGCACCGCCGCGTCATGGTTTTCGAGCGTCACCCGCGCCCGCAGCCGGTAGCGGGAGAGGCGGCGGCCGATATCCTCGCGCAATGCCGCCTCGACATCGAGGAGCAGGCGATCGCCATCCGAGAAGATGAAGAATTCCGCCAGCCATTTGCCCTGCGGGGTCAGGAGTGCGGACCACAGCGCGCGGCCGGGGGCGGCGAGCGCCACATCCTGGCTGACCAGCCCTTGCAGGAAGGAGACGCGATCCTCCCCTTCCACCGCCAGCACGGCGCGATGAGTGAGTGTCGCGATCGACGTCATTGCTTGCGCTCCCAGCCCCGCGGGCCTTGCTGCCAATAGCTCAGCTGGTGGCCGCCCGCTTTTGCCGCAAGCCAGCGGCTGCGGGCGGCAGCCACCGCCGCCTCGTCATTGCCATCGAAGAGATCGAAGATCCGCTCGTAAGCCGCCAGCCGCGCGCTCTCCTGGCCGTCGATCAGGAAAAGGAAGGTCGCGCCATTCGGCGCCTCATCGGCTTCCGTCAGCCAGATCGGCTGGTGCGCCGCCTCGCCCGTGCCGGCATGGCCATGCGGCAGCCAATCCGGCGTCTGGCATTGCCAGAGCGCGGTATCGAGGACGGCGAGCCGCTCGGCGCTGCCACAGCGGATGACGGCGCGCTTGCCGGCCGCGAGCGTGCGGCCGAGCAGCGCAGGCAGCGCCGCCTCCGCCGTCATGCGCGTCAGGTGATAGAAGCCGATCTCGGCCATGGCCTCTTTCAGGGATGATCCGGGTCTTCGTAGCGGTTGGCGATCAGCCGGTCGAGCAGCCGCACGCCGAAGGCGGTCGGCCCCGCGACGTAGCGGCCCTCCGCCTCCTCCCGCAGATCGACGGCGCCGATATCGATATGCGCCCATGGCGTCTCACCGACGAAAGCGCGCAGAAAGGCGGCGGCGAGGGTCGCATCCGGGGTCAAGGGCCCCGTCAGGCAATGGCGGATATCAGCGATGTCGGAGGTGAGAGCTTCGCGATCCCGCGTCGTCACCGGCATGCGCCAGAGCGGCTCGCCCACCGCATGGCCGGCGGCGGCGAGCTGGGCGGCGAGCGTCGCGTCATTATCGTAGAGCCCCGCCATCTCGCGGCCGAGCGCCAGGCCCACGGCATAGGTCAGCGTCGCCAGATCGATCACGGCGCGGGGCTGGAACCGCGCGATCGTATAGGAGAGCGCATCCGCGAGCGCGAGGCGGCCCTCGGCATCGGTGTCGATGATCTCGACGGTCGGCCCCGCATGGCTCGCGATGACATCGCCCGGGCGATAGGATTCCGCGCCGATCATGTTCTCGGCGAGCGCTAGCACGGCGACCGCGGGGGCGGGGGAACGGCGGCGGGCGAGCGCCAGGAGGGCCCCGGCGCAGACCGCGGCACCCGCCATATCGCCCCGCATGTCCCACATCTGATCCGCGGGCTTGATGCAGAGCCCGCCGGTATCGAAGGTGATGCCCTTGCCGACGAAGGCGACCGGCGGCAGATCGAGCTTGCCGGCCCAGCGCAGCACCACAAGATGCGGCGGGTTGGCGGAAGCCTGGCCGACGGCGGCGAGCAGCCGCAGCCCGCGGGCGGCGAGCGTCTTGCCAGAGAGGATTTCGACGGTGATGCCCGCCTCGGTCAAAGCCTCGAGCCTCTCGGCAAAGACCTTGGGGGTGAGGCTGTTGGCCGGCTCGGCGATCAAGCCGCGGGCGAGGCAGATCGCCTCATGCACCGCCAGAAGCGCCTTCCAATGCTGGCCCTGGCGCTCCGGCTCTTCCACCAGCAGGGCGAGGCGGGTGATTTCGCTCACCTCCGGCCCCGGCAGGCGGTGGCCTTGCCGCTGCTGGGCGGGTTGCCAGGCACGGAGGGCAGCGCCGAGCATGAGGCGGGTGGCGAGGCTGCGCGGCAGGCCGCGCCCATCCAGAACCACTTCCGCCTCGCGACGCAGCGTGGCAGCGGCCTCGGCCCCCGCATCCTCGGCGGCGGCCCCTGCCCCGCCGCCCTCCTCGGCCGGGCCGAGGCCGAGCAGCAGGAGGAGCCGCAATTCCCCCTGGCCAAAGAGCGTCAGCGTCTCACCCCGCCGGCCGGTGAAGCCTGCCGCCATTGCCGCCGCGCGATAGGCGGCCGGCACCGCATCCTGCCAGAGCGGCAGCACGCGCGCGGTGCGGGGGCTTGCCTCCGCCTGGCCGATGAGGGCGAGGCCGGGCTGGCCGGCGGAGATCATCGCCCTGCCACCGGCATGCCCCGCCGCCGCTCAGCTTTCATAATGATCGCGCACCAGCCGATCGAGCAGCCGCACGCCATAGGCCGTGGCACCTTTGGGCGTGCAGGCGGCATCCTTGGAAGACCAGGCGGTGCCGGCGATATCGAGATGCGCCCAGGGCTTGCCATTGACGAAGCGCTGGATGAACTGGGCGGCGATGATGGCGCTGCCGTAGCGGCCGCCGATATTCTTCATATCCGCGATATCGGATTTGAGCGCGCGGTCATAGGCTTCGGCGAGCGGCATGCGCCACAGCTTCTCCCCGGTCGCGAGGCCGGCGGCCAGCAGCTTCTGGGCAAGCTCGTCATCATTGCTGAAAAGCCCGGCATGCTCCTGGCCGAGGGAGACGATGATGGCGCCCGTCAGCGTCGCGAGGTTCACCATGAAGGCCGGGTCGTATTTCTCCTGCGCGTACCAGAGCACGTCGGCGAGAACCAGCCGGCCTTCGGCATCGGTGTTCAGCACCTCGATCGTCTGGCCGGAATAGCTCGTCACCACATCGCCCGGGCGCTGCGCGGTGCCCGAAGGCATGTTCTCGACGAGGCCGACGAGGCCGATCGCATCGACCTTCGCCTTGCGCCCGGCGAGCGCGGCCATGAGGCCGACCACCGTGCCGGCGCCCGCCATGTCCCACTTCATATCCTCCATGCCGGCAGCAGGCTTGATGGAGATGCCGCCGGTATCGAAGGTGACGCCCTTGCCGACGAAGACGAGCGGCTTGCGGCTTCGCCGCGCACCGGTGCCATGCCAGTGCATGACGACGAGCCGCGGCTCCTGCGCGCTGCCTTGGGCCACGCCAAGCATGGCGCCGAAGCCGAGCTTACCCAACTCCTTCGGCCCCATGACCTCGATTTTCAGCCCGAGTTCGCTGAGCTTCTTGCACCGCTCCGCCATCTCCGCCGGGGTCAGCACATTGGGCGGCTCGCTGACGAGATCGCGCGTGAGGAAGATGCCCTCGGCGGTCGCCTTCAGCGGCGCGAAGGCGGCCCGCGCGCGGGTGAGGTCGGCCGTCTGCACCGCGAGGCTGGCGAGCTTCGGCTTGTCCTCCGGCTTCTCCTTGGTGCGGTAGCGGTCGAAGCGGTAGGCGCGCAGGCTGGCCCCGAAGGCGAGATGCGCCGCATCCTGCGCGCCGAGGCCATCGGCGATCACCACGGCCTGCGGCTCACCGGCAAGGGCCGCCGCGATGGCGCCACCCGCCTCCTCGAAGCCGAGCGGCTTGAGATCGGCGCGCTTGCCGAGCCCGAGGAGGAGCACGCGGCCAAGGCCGGCAAGCGGCGCGAAGAGGGTGACGCTCTGCCCCTTCTGCCCCTTGAACTGGGCGGCGGCGATGGCGCGGGCGATGGCGCCTCCGGCCGCCTCGTCCATCCCGGCGGCCACCCCCGTGAACTGCTCCTCTTCCCCGATCAGGAGCGCGACCGCGCCTCCCTTGGGCGCGGCGGGCTTGGCGAAGGTGATATCGAGCATGAAAGACGATCCTCAGGGAAAGCTGCACGGATGGAAAGCGCGGGAGGCGCTGCCCCCGGCCCGGGCGAAGGAGACACGACGACACTAACAAATGCGGCGCACTTTGCCACACCCGCCCCGCAGGTCTATCACCCGGCGGCAGGGCCGCTCCCTCCGGGGCGCGGCCTCCGCCCCATCCGCGTCTGCGCCGAGGAGAGAATGCACACCAAGGAACTCGCCCCCGACCGGGCCGGTATCGCCGAGGCTGCCGCCCTGCTGCGGGCAGGCGCGCTCGTCGGTTTCCCGACCGAGACGGTCTATGGCCTCGGCGCGGACGCAACCTCGGGCGAGGCGGTCGCCGCCATCTATGCCGCCAAGGAGCGCCCGCGCTTCAATCCGCTCATCGCGCATTACGCCGATGCTGAAAGCGCCTTCGCCGATGTCCTGCCCGATGCCCGGGCCGAGCGAGCGGCCGCCGCCTTCTGGCCCGGGCCGCTCACCCTCGTCCTGCCGCGCCGCGCGGGCTGCCGCGTCTCCGCGCTGGCCGGGGCAGGGCTCGAGACCCAGGCGGTGCGGGTGCCGGCCCATCCGCTCGCGCACGCACTGCTGGCCGAAGCCGGGCGGCCGATCGCCGCGCCCTCGGCCAACCGCTCCGGCCGTGTCAGCCCGACGACGGCCGCCCATGTCCTCGATGGCCTCGCCGGCCGCATCGCCGCGGTTCTCGACGGCGGGCCGTGCGCGGTCGGTCTCGAATCGACGGTGATAGACCTCACGGGCACCCGGCCGGCGCTGCTTCGTGCGGGTGGCCTGGCGCGGGAAGTTCTGCTCGCCACCCTCCCCGATCTCTGGGTGCCGGATGCGGTGGAAACCGAGGCGCCGCGCGCCCCTGGGCAATTACTCGCGCATTACGCGCCACGCCTGCCGCTCCGCCTCGATGCCGGGCTCGTGCGGGGGGACGAGGCGCTGCTCGCCTTCGGGCACCCCTTGCCGGGTGCCGCGCTGACCTTCAACCTCAGCGAATCCAGCGATCTGGAGGAGGCGGCGGCGCGGCTCTTCGCGGGGCTGCGGGCGCTGGATGCGGCGGGGCGCGAGCGATCGCTCGCCGGCATCGCCGCCATGCCGGTGCCGGCACGCGGGCTCGGCGAGGCGATCAACGACCGGCTGCGCCGCGCCGCCCATGCGGGACAATCCCCTGATGCCGCAGACCATTGCTCGTAAACACCTTGCTCCGCATTATGGGGTGATGAGGAAGAGGAACGCGGCAGATGAATGACGGCGAGACCATCGCGACACCCGCCGCGCCCGGCTTCAACGCCGAGGCCTATGAGGCGATTCTGCGCAGCGGCCTGTTCGACGTGACATGGTACTGCGGCGCCTACCATGCCGATCCTCAGGACGCGCTCCGCCAATGGTGCACCACCGGCTGGATCGAGGGGCGCAAGCCCAATCTCTATTTCGATACCAAGTGGTATCTCGCCTATTATGCGGACGTGGCAGCCGAGCGGACCAATCCGCTCGTCCACTACATGAACCATGGCGAGCGGGAGGGGCGCCGCCCTTCGGTGCTGTTCGACCCCACTTGGTATCGCGAGACCTATCATCTGCCGGAAGGTGAGCTTTGCCTCGCGCATTACCTCAGGGAGCGGCTGACCGGGCGGGTCAATCCCAATGCGGATTTCGACGCGACCTTCTATTATGCGGCCTATCCCGATGTCGCGAATGCCGGCGTCGATGCCTTCGAGCATTACCTCTCGGTCGGCTTCCGGGAGGATCGCAACCCCTCGCCCGATTTCGACAACGCCTTCTATCGTGCCCGCTACCTCCGCCAGCAGCCGGATATCAACCCGCTGCTCGATTACCAGATGCGGCGCGGCGAAGTGGGGATCTACCCGAAGCGCCCGCTGCACGAGACGACGATTCCCGGTGAGGTCGCCCGCTTCTGCCGCCCCGGCCCGCAATTCGAGCCCTTCGAGCCGCTGCCGCCCGCCGCCAACCTGCGCGCCTGGGTGCTGGCCTACTACCTGCCGCAATTCCATCCCATTCCTGAAAACGACGCCTGGTGGGGCCAAGGCTTCACGGAATGGACCAACCTCGCGCGCGGCGTGCCGCGCTTCGCCGGGCATTACCAGCCGCGCACCCCGCGCGACCTCGGCCATTACACGCTCGACAATCCCGAGCCGATCCGCCGCCAGATCGCGCTGGCCAAGGCCGCCGGCATCCACGGCTTCGTCTTCTACTTCTACTGGTTCAACGGGCGCCGGCTGCTGGAAAAGCCGCTTGAGATCCTGCTTGCGGACCCGACGCTCGACATGCCCTTCTGCCTCATGTGGACCAATGAGAATTGGACCCGCCGGTGGGACGGCTTCGATGACGAGGTGCTGATCAGTCAGGATTATCGCACCAGCGAGGACGAGGATCTGGTGCTGACCTTCGCGCGCCATTTCGCCGATCCTCGCTATATCCGCCTGCACGGGCGCCCGGTGCTGATGATCTATCGCCCCGGCCTTATCCCCGATGCACGAATGACGATCGGCCGGTGGCGGCGGCTGTTTCGCGCCACCTGCAACGAGGATCCGATCTTCGTGATGGCACAAGGCTTCGATACCAACGATCCGCGCGAATTCGGCATGGAAGGCGCGATCGAGTTTCCGCCCCACAAGCTCACCTCCACCCTGCCCAAGATCAATGGCAGCCTGGAATGGCTGGACATGGAGGCGAAACCCCATGTGCTGAGCTACCAGGATACGGTGGCGATCTCGCTCGCCGAGCCGCGGCCGCCCTATCCGCTGATCCGCACCGCGGTCCCTTCCTGGGATAACGATGCGCGGCGCGAGGGCCGCGGCCTCGTCCTGCACGGCAGCACGCCGGCCGCCTTCGGCGAATGGGTCTCGGCCCTGGCCACCCAGGCGGCGGAGCAGCCCTTCTTCGGCCAGCCGATCATCTGCATCAATGCCTGGAACGAATGGGCGGAAGGCGCCTATCTCGAGCCCGATCTGCATTTCGGTGCCGCCTATCTCAATGCGCTGGCGCGCGCCGTCTCGGTCGATACGCAAAGTGCCGGGCGCGGCAAGCTCCTGCTCGTGGGCCACGATGCCCATCGTCATGGCGCGCAGACCCTGTTGCTCGCGATCGCCCGGCGGCTGCGGGAGACCCACGGCGTGGGCGTTGAGTTCCTGCTGCTCGAAGGCGGGCCGATGGTGCCCGATTATGCCGAGGAAGCGCCGACGACGGTGCTGCCCCGCCTCTCCGACCTGCCGGGGGAGGCACGCAAGCTGGCCGCCCGCGGCTTCCGCCATGCGATCGTCAATACCGTCGCCGCCGGCGCCGCGCCGCCCGTGCTCGCGAGCGCCGGCTTCACGACGACGCTGCTGGTGCATGAACTGCCGAGCCTCATTCGGGAAAAGAACCTCATCCAGCTCGCGCGGCGGGGCATCCAGGCGGCCGATCGCGTGGTCTTCCCCGCAAGCTCGGTGCAGGATGGCGTCCTCACCCTCCTGGATGCGCAAAGCGAAGCCTTCCTCGCCAAAGCGGTCATCCAGCCGCAGGGCATCTACCAGCCGCAAAACTTCGACGCCGAGAAGCGCGCCGTGCTCCGCCGGTCGCTCGGGATCGGCCCGGATGCACCGGTCTTCCTCGGCCTCGGCTATGCCGATATGCGCAAGGGCTTCGATCTCTTCCTGCAACTGGCCGAACAGTTTGCCTCCCTCGAGGCCGAGGCCCACCTTCTCTGGGCCGGCAATGTGGACCGGGAGATGGCGAGCTACATGGCACCGGAGATCGAGGCCGCAAAAGCCAGCGGGCGGCTGCATCTGCTGGGCTTCCGCCGGGATCTCGACGCCTTGCTGTCGGCCGCCGACGCGCTGCTGCTGACCTCCCGCGAAGACCCCTTCCCGTCGACGGTGCTGGAAGCCATGAGCGCCGGCCTGCCGACGGTCGCCTTCGCCGGATCGGGCGGCATTCCGGATCTGCTGATTGAACGCGAGGCCGGCAGCGTGGTGGCCCGCGGTGACCTCGCCGCCATGGCCCGCGAGGCCCTCGCCTTCGCGCAGAGCCCGCCCGAGGAGACCCGAAGCCGCCAGCAGCGCCTTGCCGCGATGGCGGCGAAGGATTTCCGCTTCGATGCCTATGCCCGCCGCCTGGTGGACCTGACCGCGCCCGACCTGCTGACAGTTTCCGTCGCCGTGCCCAACTACAATTACGAGCGACACCTGGCGACACGGCTCGGCACCATCTTCGCGCAATGGAACCCGCTGCGCGAGATCCTCCTGCTCGACGACGCCTCGACCGATAAAAGCCTGGTGACCGCTGAGAACACTGCGGTGGAAGCCGGGCGGCGCCTGCGCATCATCCGCAATGATGAGAATTCCGGCTCCGTCTTTCGCCAATGGCGCCGCGCGGCGGAAGCGGCGAGCGGGGAATTCCTCTGGATCGCCGAGGCGGATGACGAGAGCGATCCGCGCTTCCTCAGCCGGCTGCTCGCCCGCATGATCGCCGATCCGGACTGCGTCATGGCCTTCGCCGACAGCGTCGCGATCGACGAGGATGGCGAAATCCTCAGCGACAGCTACAAGGCCTATTACAGCCGCTCCGCCCCCGGCCTGCTTGCGGCCGATGCCGGCTTCTCAGGCCGCGATTTCCTCGCCCGCTGCCTCAGTGAGCGCAATCTCATCCTCAACGTCAGTTCCGTGCTCTGGCGGCGCAGCGCCCTGCTCGATGCCTTCGAGCGGCTGGGCGATCGGCTCGACGATTTCCGCGTGGCCGGGGATTGGTATCTCTATGCCGCGGTGCTGAGCCAACCGGCGGCGCGCATCGCCTATGTCGCCGAACCGCTCAACCGGCATCGCCGCCACGGCGGCAGCGTCACCCACTCGCTCGGCGCCCGCCGCCATGTGGATGAGATCGCCGAAGTGCAGGCTTTCATCGCGAGCATCCTGAACGCCGACCAGAGCATCAAGCGCCGCCAGGCGGATTACCTCAAGGAGGTCACGAAACAATTCAACCTCGGCTGAACCGGACGGCGCGGCGGGCACGCATTTTTCCGGTTATTGCCGCTTGTCACTGGACAAATACCCGCAAGCGCGTGAAACTCCCGCCCGACCGGCTGCCGCCGGCACTGGCCGATAACAACGTCCATCAAAACAAGAGACATAAGCGGCCACCTTCCGATGATGAGGGACAGGCTGCTCGGAAGGAGGGATCGAAGCATGACATATCCGGCGACGAGACGCGCCCTGCTGCAAACGGCTGGCCTCGGCCTGGCAGGGCTGCCATTTCTGGTTGCGCAACCCGGCCTCGCCGCGGCGGCCACCGGCAAGCAGTACAAGATCGCGCTCTCCAACTCCTATATCGGCAACAAGTGGCGGCTGGAGATGGAAAACGTCTTCAAGGCGGCGCTGCTGATGGAGCCGTTCAAATCGGAAGTCATCGGTTCGGTCTATAACTCCGGCAATGATGTCTCCAAGCAGTCGCAGCAGATCTCGAACCTCATCGCCGAGCGGGTGGATGCGATCGTGATCGACGCCGCCTCGCCGACCGCGCTCAACGGCATCATCCGCCAGGCGACCTCGCGCGGCATCCTCGTCGTCGCCTTCGACAATGCGGTGACCGCACCTTCCGCCATCACCGTCAATGTCAGCCAGTACGATCTCGGTAAGGGCTGGGCGGAATGGATCGTCAAGCAGGTCGGGGGAAAGGGCAATGTCATCATGGTGACGGGCGTTGCCGGCACCCAGGTCGATCTCGATCGCAACAAGGGCGCCGATGAGGTCTGGGCAAAGAATCCGGGCATCAAGGTCGTCAACCGCTTCACCGGCATGTGGGATTCCTCGACCGCCGAGCGCAATACCGCGGCCGTTCTCCCCTCGCTCCCGAAGATCGACGCGATCTGGTGCCAGGGTGGCACGGATGGCGTGCTCAAGGCCTTTATCGCCGCCAACCGCCCCCTGCCGCCGACCGCGGGCGAGGCTGAGAACGGCTTCCGCAAGATGATGCTGGGCATCGGTGGGCACAAGGTCGTCGGCTATTCCTCCGGCAGCCCGCCCTATCTCTCGCTGATGGCGCTCGAACTTGCGCGGCGCATCCTCAACGGCACCTATCCGAAGAAGAGCATCGACGTGCCGAACGTCTTTCTCTCGAACGCCGATCTCAAGCTCGGGGTGAATGTCTTCGCCGATCAGCCGGACAGCTTCTTCGACGATTTCACCGCCGGCGGCCCAACCTCGCCGGTCGATATCTGTGCCGCGGCGGCGATCAGCGGTGCGGCCTGCACCAACCAGAAGCTCTATATCAACCTTCCGAAAGCCTGAACGCGTGGCCGCTACCGCTGTCGAAGCGGTCGAGGTCAGCAAAGCCTATGGCGGCGTCGCGGCGCTTACCAAAGCGTCCTTCGCCGCCCTCGCCGGCGAGGTGCATTGCCTCGTCGGCGAGAACGGTGCTGGCAAATCGACCCTCATCAAGATCCTCGGCGGCCGCGTGCGGCCCGATTCCGGGGAAGTTCGCATCGGCGGCCGCGCGGTCTCGCTCTCGGGGCCGGCGGATGCCCATCGCCTCGGCGCCTGGACGGTGTTCCAGGAACTCACGCTGCTTCCCTGGATGACGGTCGCCGAGAATCTGCTTCTGGCGCGCGAGCCGCGGGGCTTCGGCGGCTTCATCAGCCGCGGCCAGACGCTGAGGGACGCGGATGCGCTGCTCGCCCGCTATGGCGTGATGCATATCGATCCGCGCGCCCTCGTCGAGGATATTTCGCTGGCCGAACGGCAGACTGTCGAAATCGTCCGCGCGATCAGCCATGACCCGCAGATCCTCTTCCTCGACGAGCCGACCTCCTCGCTGGTGGAACGCGAGGTCGAATGGCTGTTCGGCCAGATCCGGGCTTTGCGCGCCCAGGGCACCGCCATCATCTTCACCTCCCATCGCTGGGGCGAGATCCGCAGCATCGCCGACCGCATCACCATCTGCCGCGGGGGCTCTGATGTCGGCACCTTCACCGAAATCCATGAGGATGAGGCGGTGCGGCTGATGACGGGCCGGCGCGTCGAGGCGCTCTACCCGCCGCGCCCGGCCCTGCCCGCGTCAGCACCGGTGGCGCTGAGCGCCGAGCGGCTGGCCGGCGCCAATGTCAAAACGGTTTCCTTCGATCTTCATGCCGGCGAAATTCTCGGCCTCGGCGGCCTTGCCGGCCACGGACATCGGGAAGTGTTCCGCCTGCTCTTCGGCGATGCGCACGCAACGGCCGGTGTGATCGCCGTGGATCGGAAGCCGCAGCGCTTCACCTCCCCCCGCGCCGCCATCGCCGCCGGCATCGCGCTGGTGCCGGAAGACCGCAAGACCGAAGGGCTGCTGCTGCGGATGAGCGTGCGGGATAACGCAACGCTCGCGATCCTGCGCCGGTTGAGCCGGTTCGGCGTGCTCAAGCGCCAGGAGGAACGGGAAGCCGCGCAAAGCGTCGTCTCGTCCTTGCGCGTGCGCACCGCCGGGATCGGCCTTCCGGTCGGCGCTCTTTCGGGCGGCAACCAGCAGAAGGTGCTGCTCGGCCGCTGGCTGCTCACCAAGGGCCAGATCCTGCTGCTGTACGACGTGACGCGCGGCGTTGATGTGGCAACCAAGCACGAAATTTACGAACTCGTGGCGAAGCTCGCGGCCGAGGGCAACGCGATCCTGTTCTATTCCAGCGATGCCGAGGAACTCGCCCATCTCTGCCACCGTGTGCTGGTGATGCGGGAAGGCGTGGTCGCGGCGGAACTGCACGCGCCAGACATGACCGCCGAGGATATCGTCTCGGCCGCCGTGCGCGACCATCTGGCCGCCTGAGGAGCGACCCACCCGATGCCTCCCTCCGCCTCTCCCCCACAGACGATCCTCGCGCCGAGCGGCCCGCGCCGTTCCCGGCTTTCGCACGTCGTCGGCCAGAATGTCGGCCTCGTGCTGGTCATCACCCTGCTCGCCGCCTGCGTCATCGCCTACTGCCTCCTCTATGTGATCACGCAGCACCGCTTCCCCGGCAACTTCGAACTCACCTCCACCCTCAACAACACCATGCCGCTCGCTTTCGCGGCGATCGCGCAATCCCTCGTCGTGCTCACGCGCGGGATCGATCTTTCGGTGGGCGGCGTGATCGACCTCACCAATGCCATGGCGGCGCTGACGCTCAATGGCGGTCCGGTGCCGACCGCGCTGTGGACGGCGGCGATCCTGCTCACCGGCCTGGCTTGCGGCGCGCTGAACGGCGTGCTCGTCGCTCTCGGCCGGCTGCAGCCGATCCTGGTGACGCTGGCAACCCTCTCGATCTACCAGGGCATCGCCATCAAGGTACTGCCGCAGCCGGGCGGCACGGTGCCGGCGGGCTTCACCAATGTGCTGACCAACCCGAACTGGCCGATCGCGCTGCTCTATGTGCCGCTCATCGGCTTGCTTTGGGCGGGCTTCCGCCGCACGCGCCTCGGCGTCTCGGTCTTCGCCATCGGCAACGACACCATGGCGGCGAGCAGCCACGGCATTTCCGTCAAACGCACCATCATCCTCGCCTATAGTCTGGGCGGCCTCGCCTCGGCGCTGGCCGGCCTGTTCCTCGCCGCTAATGCCACGGCGGGAGACGCGACGACCGGCAATACCTATACGCTCACCTCGATCGTTGCCGCCGTGCTCGGCGGTGTCAGCCTCTTCGGCGGGCGCGGCAGCGGGCTCGGCGCGGTCTTCGGCGCCTTCGTCACCGTCATGGTGGTGAACATCCTGTTCTTCGCCCATATCGATCCGCTTTATCAGACCTTCTACGAGGGGCTGTTCCTGCTCGCGGCGGTGGTGGCGGCCAATGTCATCGGCACCATGGTGAGGCGGCGGCGATGAGGGGTCAGGCCATGAAAACCCTGCTGACCCAGGAGCGGCGCCGCATTCTCTACGCCTTCCTCGCCGGCATCATCCTGTTCGCCATCGGCCAGATCGTCCGCCCGGGGTTTGCGAGCCTCGACGGGATCCGCGCCATCCTCGTCGTCGCCTCCTTTGTCGGCCTGGTCGCGGCCGGGCAGACCTTCGTCATCCTCATCGGCGGGATCGACCTGTCGGTCCCCTGGGTGCTCAATGCCTCGGCGATCGTGATGGTGACGAGTTCGCTCGGCCAGAACGACCGGGCGATTCCCGCGCTCGCGCTCACCCTCGGCCTCGGCGCGCTGATCGGCGCGCTGAACGGCGCCGGCATCGCGCTGCTCGGCATCCCCGCCGTGGTCATGACGCTCGCGATGAACGGCATCATGCAGGGGCTGACGCTCGGGCTGTCCGGCGGCCTCACCTGCACCAGCTGCGGCTCCTACGCGCCGCCCGTGGTGCAGGCGGCGGTGCATCACAGCTTCCTCGGCATCCCGATCGTGCTCTGGATCTGGCTCGTCGTCATCCTCGTCGTCTCCTTCGTGCTGGTGATGACGCGCTTCGGCCGCTCCACCTACACGGTCGGCAACAATGCGCGGGCGAGCCATCTCGCCGGCATCAACGTCTCGGGCGTCACCATCGCGCTCTATGGCTTAAGCGGCTTCTTCTCGGCGCTTGCCGGCATCATGCTGGTGGGTTTCGGGGGGCAGGCCGCCCTCGGCATGGGCGAGCCCTATCTCTTCCAATCGATCGCCGCGGTGGTCATCGGCGGCGTCTATATCCTGGGCGGGCGCGGGCACTATCTCGGCTCGGTCGCGGGCGCGATCAGCCTCACCGTGCTGGTCTCGGTGCTGCTCGCCTTCAACATGCCGGATTACGGGCGCAGCATCGTCTATGGCGTCGTCATCCTCGCGCTCCTGCTGCTCTACGGGCGCGAGGAAGAGAGCGGCTGAACGAAAAAGGGCGCCCGCGGGCGCCCTCTCCTTGGCCGCCAGCCTCTCGGCCCGGCCTCAGTTGGTCGGCTGCACGTTGATCTGGCCGCGGATCTCCCCGCCCGGGAAAGCGGCGGTATGCAGGTTCACGTAATAGAGCCCGCCCAGCAGCTGCGAGACCTGGTCGAGCGTCAGCTTGGCCGAACCCTGGATCGGGCTCGTCAGCGGCGGGGTGAAGGGCACCACCACCGGCGCCGAGGCGAGCGGCGCCTGGTCCATGGTGGGCGTCGCCGGGCCATGGATATGCGCGGCGACGACCGGGCCCGAAAGGCCGCTATAGGTGACCCGCCAGGTCAGCAGCTGGGTCGTCGGATCGTATTGCGCGACCATATGGCCGAGGCCGGTGGGCGGCGCGCCAGGAACCGGCACGAGCTTGGCGGTCAAGGTCACCGGGTCGGCGTGGGCGGCGGTGACGGTCAGAGCCCCGGTGAGCGCGAGGCCGAGCCCGGCGGCGACCGCGAGCAGGCGGCGGCGACCGGTGGAGAGACGAGACGGCGTCATGAAACCTTCCTTCCCAAAAAAGCACAAACCAGAGGGCAGAGCGGGCGAGAGGCTGAAAGCGGGCCGAAGCTAGAGCAGATCCTCCGCCGATGAAATCGCCTAAGGCTGGTAAATAGGCGCGGCAAAACAACCAGCTAGGGGCCGGGACGGAAAATCCCTCGCCGAGGGCACTGGCGAGCGCAGAGGCCGGCAGGCCTTTGCGCGTCCTGCCCCATCCCGCGCGCCCCGAAGCCTTCTACGCGCCGCGCCGCTCGGCGGAGGCGTTACGCCGCCTTGCGATCTTCCCGCGCGAAAATATCCTGAAGCGCGGCGATCAGCGCGTCCATCATCGCCTCGGTATGGCGGGGGCCAGGAGTGAGGCGCAACCGCTCCGCCCCGCGCGGCACGGTCGGGTAATTGATCGGCGTCGCATAATGGCCATAGCGCTCCAGCAGCAGGCGGCTGACGCTCCTCACCCGCTCGGCGCCCGGCACCATGAGCGGCACGATGTGGCTTTCGGAGGGAAGGCGCGGCAGCCCGGCCGCGTCCAGCTTGCGCTTGAGCAGATCCGATTGCCGGAAGAGCGCGGCGCGGAGCGCATGATCCTCGCGGATGCGGCGGAGGCTCGCCAAGGCGCCACCCACCACGGCAGGCGGCAGCGATGTCGTGAAGATGAAGCCAGGCGCGGTCGAGCGGATGAAATCGACGACGAGCGCATCCCCCGCGATATAGCCGCCATGGGCGCCGAAAGCCTTGGCGAGCGTGCCCTCGATCACCGTCAGCCGATGGGCGAGGCCGTCGCGCTCGGAGACGCCGCCGCCATGCGGCCCGTACATGCCGACGGCATGCACCTCGTCCAGATAGGTCAGCGCGCCGAACCGCTCCGCCAAATCGCAGATGGCGCCGATCGGCGCGATATCGGCATCCATCGAATAGACCGATTCGAAGGCGATCAGCTTCGGCGCCTCCGCCGGCGCGGCGGCGAGCAACTCTTCCAGATGGGCGAGATCATTATGGCGGAAGACGTGGCAGGTGGCCGGGCTGTTCTTGATGCCGGCGATCATCGAGGCGTGGTTCTTCTCATCCGAAAAGCAGATGAAGCCGGGCAGGCTGCGCAGGATGGCGGTGAGCGAAGCCTGGTTGGAGACGAAGCCTGAGGTGAAGAGCAGCGCCGCCTCGCGGCCATGCAGCTGCGCGAGTTCCGCCTCCAGAGCATCATGCAGGGGCGAGGTGCCGCTGATATTGCGGGTGCCGCCGGCGCCGACGCCCAGCGTTCCCAAAGCCTCCCGCGCCGCCGCCGCGACCGCGGGATCGACGCCGAGGCCGAGATAATCATTGGCGGACCAGACGGTGATATCCCGCGTGGCCCCGCCTTCGGTGAGGGTATAGATCGGATAGCGCGCGGCATCGCGGCGGAGCGGCGTGAACTGCCGATACCGCCCCTGGGCCTTGATCTCGGCCAGCTGCGACCGGCAGTGGTTCAGAAAAGCGTTCATTCCCGGTTCTCCCACCCAGCAGTTACGCCCCAGGTGCCGATCTGGACATCTTCCGTTCGCGTATGCCTGCCGCCCGGCCCGCGATAGCATGAAAAGCTGACCATGCGCTGACATGGATCAACTTTCCCGGAGCGCGCGGCGTGTCGCGCCCTTGCGCCCCCGCCGAAGGAGAGGCAGCATGAACTCTGGCCCTCGCGGCACAAGGATCGAGGACGCCGGCTTGCCGCCGGCGGTCTCCAGACCCGGCCCTTCAGACTTGGAGTTCAATGATGTCCGGTGAGACAAAAGCGGTTTCCCTGCGGCGGGTCCAGGCCCGCACCATGCCCCTGCCCCTCAAGCTCGTCGCGACGCTACTCGGCGCCCTCATCATCGCCGCTGCCGCCCATGTCGCGGTGCCCTTCTGGCCGGTGCCGATGACGATGCAGAGCGGCACCGTGCTGCTGCTCGGCGCGATCTACGGCAGCGGCCTCGCGGAAGCGACGCTCTTCACCTACCTCTTCGCCGGCGCCATCGGCCTGCCGGTCTTCGCGGGGGGCGCGGGCCTCGCCTATCTCGCCGGCCCGACGGGAGGATATCTGCTCGGCTTCTTCATTGCCGCCGCGCTCATGGGGTTCTGCGCCAGCCGCGGGCTGATGCGCGGATGGGTGGGCACCATCCTCGCTTTCCTTGCCGGCGTGGTGGTGATCTACGGCTTCGGCCTCGCCTGGCTCGCCACCCTCGTGGGGTGGCCGAAGGCGGTCGCTGGCGGGCTGGTGCCCTTCCTGCCGGCGGAAGCCACGAAGATCGCCCTCGCTGTGCTGCTCTACCGCGCCGGCGCGGTCATTCGCGGGCGTTGAGCGCCCAGGAGCGCGCTCGGGCCGCCCGGTTTCGGGGAGAGCGCGCGCTCTCGTAGGGTGGCTGCCGGGCGTGGAGCGGTTGCGCGAGATCTGAGGCCTGCCTTTCGGGGCAGGCCTTTTTTATGCGTGGCGAGCGGCAGCCTTGCCGGTGCGGGATAGTGACGCCGCGAGCCTCCCGCAGGGCAACGCGCTTGGAGAAACAACCGAAGGGAAGCTGTTGCCGGGAAACGGTTCCCGGGAGACTGGGGCGATCGATGGGGCTCGAACCCACGACATCCAAGACCACAACCTGGCGCTCTACCAACTGAGCTACGACCGCCACCCGTTCACGATGCCCGGAAGCATCGTGAAGGGCCGTTTAGACCGATCACTCAGCCGCCGTCAACGGCAGGCTTGCACGCGCCTGCCCCGCAGCGGCGTAGCGTGTCAGCCGGGTGATTGCCTCGTCCAGCAGTACCGTCTGCTTGCAGAAAGCGAAGCGGACATGATGGCGCGGCTTCTCCCCGGCATAGAAGGCAGAGAGCGGAATGGCGACCACCCCCGCCTGTTCGGCGAGGCGGCGGCAGAAGGCGGCATCGTCGCCATCTGCATCGAGGGCGGAATAGTCGGCGAGGACGAAGTAGCTGCCCGAGGAGGCGAGCGTGCGGAAACCTGCCCCCTGCAGCCCGGCCACCAGATGGTCTCGCTTGGCCTGCAGATCGGCCGCGAGCCCGGCGAAATAGGCGTCCTCCTTGGCAAGGCCAACCGCCACGGCACGCTGCAGATTGGGCGGCGTCGTGAAGGTGAGATTCTGGTGCGCCTTCGCGACCACGCCCATGAGCGCCGCTGGCCCCGAAATATAGCCGACCTTCCAGCCGGTGAGGCTGAAGGTCTTGCCGGCGGAGCCGATGCGCAGGCAGCGCTCCCGCATGCCCGGCAGGGTCATCAGCGGAATATGGCGGAGCCCGTCGAACACCAGATGCTCGTACACCTCGTCGCACACCGCATAGGCATCGTGCTTCCGCAGAAGCTCGGCGATCAGGGCGAGTTCGGCGGCGGTGAAGACCTTGCCCACCGGGTTCATCGGGCTGTTGAGCAGAATGGCCTTGGTCTTGGGGCCGAAGGCGGCTTCCAGGGCGGCGCGCGGCAGCTCCCACGCCGGGGGCGCAAGCCGCACGAGCTTCGGCACCGCACCCAGCATGCGCACCACCGGCAGGTAGGTGTCGTAGAGGGGTTCGATGAGCACCACCTCGTCCCCCGGATCGAGCAGCGCCATCAGCGAGGCGGTGATTGCCTCAGTCGCCCCCGATGTCACCACCACCTCGCGCTCAGGATCGAGCGTGAGACCGTAGAAGCGCTGATTGGCGGCAGCGACGGCAGCGCGCAGTTCGGGCAGGCCGGTGAGCGGCGGATACTGGTTGCGGCCATCCTGGAGGGCTGCCGCCGCGGCCGCGATGACATCGGCCGGCCCATCGGTATCCGGGAAGCCCTGGCCGAGATTGATCGCCTGGTGCTTCTGCGCGAGCGCGGACATCACGGTGAAGATCGTCGTCCCCGTCTGGGCCAGCAGGCTATTGACTTGTTTCACGCAAACCACTCCCCGAAAGCGCGCAGGTGCCGAGTTTGGCCGATGGCCACGCGGCGGACAATGCCGCCACGGCCGAGACCTCGGCAAGGCAGCCAAGCCACGTCTGCCTCAGAATGAGGCAATGGCTGCCCGCCTCCTCGCCAGCAGGGGCGGCATAGCCTCTCGCCGCCGTGAAATTCTTCGCCCCCTTCCCTTGCGGCCGATTGCAGCGGGCGGGCGGGCGTGCGAGTTTGCGCCGGCATGGGAGGTGGTCCCGCTGCGCCCTGGCCGATGATTTGCATGCCGAGGCATGGAGACCGGAGCGGTCGCAGCCGACCCGCGACGAGGATGCGATGAAGAAGATAGAAGCCGTGATCAAACCCTTCAAACTGGATGAGGTGAAGGAGGCGCTGCACGAGGTCGGCCTCCAGGGCATCACCGTCGTCGAGGCGAAGGGATTCGGCCGACAGAAGGGCCATACGGAGCTCTATCGCGGCGCTGAATACGTGGTCGATTTCCTGCCGAAGGTGAAGATCGAAGTGGTGTGCGAGGATAGCGTCGCCGAGCGCGCGGTCGAGGCGATCATGAACGCCGCCCGCACCGGCCGCATCGGCGACGGCAAGATCTTCATCTCGACGGTGGACGAGGTCATTCGCATTCGGACGGGGGAACGCGGCGCCGACGCCGTCTGACGCCCCCAAGGACGTGCCGAAGGCGGCCACCCCCGGCGGGCGGCCGTTTCCAGGTCCGCTCCTCTCAAGGGCGCGGATCAAGATGCTTCAACATGAACGAGGATTTGAGGATGGCGAGTGATTCCCTGACGGGTGTTCAGAAGGTCATGGAAATGATCAAGGAGCACTCGGTCGAATATGTGGACCTGCGCTTCACGGATATGCGCGGCAAGTGGCAGCACACCGCCCAGCACGTCTCGACCATCAACGAGGATTCCTTCGTCGATGGTATCATGTTCGACGGTTCCTCCATTGCCGGCTGGAAGGCGATCAACGAGTCCGACATGATCCTGATGCCGGACCCGGATACGGCGGTGATGGACCCTTTCACGGCCAAGCCGCAGCTCATCCTGTTCTGCGACATCGTGGAGCCCTCCACCGGCCAGGGCTATAGCCGCGATCCCCGCTCCACCGCCAAGCGCGTCGAGGAATATGTCAAGGCGTCGGGCATCGGCGATACCATCGTGGTGGGCGCGGAAGCCGAATTCTTCATCTTCGACAGCGTCAAGTTCGGCACCGGCGGCAATTTTGGCACCTACCACCTCGAAAGCATCGAGGGCCCCGGCTCCTCCATGAAAGACTATCCCGAGGGCAATATGGGCCATCGCCCGGGCGTGAAGGGCGGCTATTTCCCGGTGGCGCCGGTCGATAGCGAGGTCGACCTCCGCGCCGAGATGCTCTCCACCATGGGCGAGATGGGCCTCATCATCGAGAAGCATCACCACGAGGTGGCGCAGAGCCAGCACGAACTCGGCACGCGCTTTCAGACGCTGACGAAGATGGCCGACGACATGCAGATCTATAAGTACTGCGTGCACAACGTCGCGCACAGCTACGGCAAGACGGCGACCTTCATGCCGAAGCCGATCTATGGCGATAACGGCTCGGGCATGCACACCCACCAGTCGATCTGGAAGGATGGCAAGCCGCTCTTCGCCGGCAACGGTTATGCCGATCTCTCGGAGATGTGCCTCTACTTCATCGGCGGCATCATCAAGCATGCCAAGGCCATCAACGCCTTCACCAATCCTTCGACCAACAGCTACAAGCGCCTGATCCCGGGCTTCGAGGCGCCTGTGCTGCTCGCCTATTCGGCGCGCAACCGCTCCGCCTCCTGCCGCATCCCCTACACGACGAGCCCCAAGGCGAAGCGTGTGGAAGTGCGCTTCCCCGACCCGACGGCCAATCCCTACCTCGCCTATGCGGCGATCGCGATGGCCGGCATCGACGGGATCAAGAACAAGATCCATCCCGGTGATGCGATGGACAAGGATCTCTACGATCTGCCGCCCGAGGAGCTGAAGGAAATCCCGACCGTCTGCGGCAGCCTGCGCGAAGCGCTCGGCGCGCTCGAAGCCGATCACGACTTCCTGCTTCAGGGCGATGTCTTCACCAAGGACATGATCGAGGCCTATATCGAGCTGAAGTGGAAGGAAGTGTACCGCTTCGAACACACGCCGCACCCGGTCGAGTTCGAGATGTACTACTCCGCCTGATCGGCAGCCGAAGATCCGCCAACGGCAAACGGGGAGCCTCGCGGCTCCCCGTTTTTTTGTGCGTTTGTGTGCCCGGCCGCCCTCCCCCGAGCGGGCGCGTCAATCCTTCTTGGGGCTGGCCTTGGCCGGCGGTGCCGCCGGCGGCTTGAAGGGGGATTGGCTGGGTGCCAGCGTCTTCTTGCTGGCCTTGGGCTTCTTCGGCTCGCGCCCGCCCTTGTCTCGACCTTTGGCCATGTCGCTCTCTCTCCTCGGCTTTGTCTCGCTTCTGCCCGCCGGCATCAGCCGCGCGCCCAGGCCCGAAGGTGAGGGAGGCGCGGCCAAGGCTCGGGCGCCAGCCATCCTCGCTGGAAGGCTCAGCCTGTCACATCGGCGGGCGCGACGCCATCCGAACCGCGCCGCCTCAATGCAGCCGCGGCTTCTTAAGCAGCTTGCGACGATCCACGGTCGCGATCAGCACCGGGATGCGCCGCTCGTCCCGCTGCACCAGCAAGGGTACGCGGGTGCCGGCCTGGCCCTGGGCGAGGACCGAGCGCCAGAGGCCGGCCAGGCTCGTCACCGGCTCGCCGGCGACCGCGAGCACCTCGTCCCCCTGGCGGAGGCCGGCGATATCGGCCGGCCCCCCTTCGGCCACGCCGCCGATCACCACGCGCTCTTCATCCTCCATCGCATAGATGCCGAGCCAGGGCCGGGCCGGGCGATTGGCCTCCCCCTGGCGCTTCAGATCCTCGAGGATCGGGCGCAGCAGGTCGATCGGCACCACCATGTTCATATCCAGCCGATGGCCGCGCTGGTCATCCTGTTGCAGGCTGAGCGAGCCGATGCCGAGCAGTTGCGCCCGCCGGTTGATCAGCGCCCCGCCACCCCAGAACGGATGCGCCGGCGCGATGAACAGGGCATCCTCGATGAGATATTCCCAGTAGCCGGCGAATTCCTGCCGCCCGACGATTCGCGTTTCGATCGCCATGCGCCGGCCGCCAGCCGAGACGAAGATCGCCGCTTCGCCGAGTTCCGCCTCGGCGCTGGCGCCGAGGTCGATGGGCGGCGCGCGCAGCCGGCCGAGCGGCTGGACGAGGCCGAAACCGCTTTCCGCATCGAAGGCGAGCGCGTGGCCCGGTAAGGTCTGGCCGTTGCCGCTGGTGATCCAGATCTCCTCGGCTTCGGTGATGAGATAGCCGATGGTGAGGATCAGCCCATCCGCGCTGATGACGACGCCGGAACCTTCCCGCTCGGTACCGAGGGCGGCGGCGGTGAAGGCATCCGCCGGTGCCTTGGCACGCAGGCCGACGACGGAAGCGAAGGCGGCTTCGAGGTCGAAGGCGTAATGCGCCGGATCAGGCTGCATCTCGGAGGGGATCGGCTGGTCTTTCGGCATGGCGCACCTCGCTTCCCGGCATCCCCACGGGCCCACCGGCACGCCTATGATATTGAAATCCGCCGGGTCGGCAAATCTTGGCGGATGCCGCAAGAATGCCCTGCCGCGGCCCGGCACCGACGGCGAGGAATTGCGCGCCCCGCGGAAAAACGGCTAAAGGGAGCCGGAAGGCCGGGTTAGCACAGCGGTAGTGCAGCGGTTTTGTAAACCGAAGGTCGGGGGTTCGATCCCCTCACCCGGCACCGGACCGTGCCCGCGGCCGAGCGGTGCCCAGAGCGTGCCGGTCCTCAGGCGTGTGCCGCGTCCATTGCCTGCCGTATCAGCCTGCCACCTCCCCTTTTCCCTTCTCTGCATGATCATCGAACTCGTTTTTGCGCGCTGTGCCGCGCTTTGCGACCCGCCGGTGCTCGAAATATCTGATTTTTACGTTATACCGAACAAAAGTCGCAATAAAGGTTGAAATTGACCGAAGGATGCACTATTGTGCGTCGCAGCATCATTCTTACAGGAGACCTCGCATGCGCACCCTTCGCAAACTTGTCCTTCAGCCGATCCTCGACCTGCTGGCCCTCAAGCACCACCACCGGTAACGCGCCGGCGCTTCGCGGGCGGTTGATTGCCCGCCGGCAGAGGCGCCCCCCTAGACAGCGCCCTCTGACCACACGAGACTGTGTGCAGAGAGCACAATGAGCACAAATGCTGCGCGCGACCGGCCCGCGCCCCCCCGAGCGCCCGGTACCATCGCCTTGCGGCTCGTTCTGCGCGCAGCCTTCGGCTTTCTCAGGGCCCTCGGGCCGCAGCGCGCCTCGAACCTCGCCGGCGGCGTAGCCGCGGCGATCGGCCCGCGGCTCGGCGCTTCCCGCGTGGCCGACCGCAATCTCCGCCAAGCCTTCCCCACGCTCTCCGCCGCCGAACGCAAGCGCATCATTGCCGCCGTCTGGTGCAACCTCGGCCGCAACGTCGGCGAATTGCCGCATCTCGCCGCTCTCCACCACAACGCGGCAGGCCCTGGCTGGGAGATTCTCGGCCGCGAACATCTGCCAGAGGGCCCAGCCATTTTCTTCTCCGCCCATTGCGGCAATTGGGAGATGATCCTGCCCATCGCCGCCCAGCTTGGCCGCCGCATCTCCGGCGCCTATCGCCGGGCCTCCAACCGCGCGGTGGAAGAGGTCGTGCAATCGCTGCGCGCCGCGGCGCATGGGCCGGATGTCAGCATGTTCCCGAAAGGCGCGGCCGGGGCACGCGCAGCCATGGGCCATCTCGCCAGCGGTGGCTCGCTCGGCCTCCTGGTCGATCAGAAGATGAATGACGGCATCCCCGTGCCCTTCTTCGGCCGCGATGCGATGACGGCACCGGCCGCGGCGCAGCTCGCGCTCCGCTTCAACCTGCCGCTGGTGCCGATCCATATCGTGCGGCTGGGGCCGGCGCGGCTGCGCATGGTCTGCGAAGCGCCGCTCGACATTCCGCGCAGCGGAGACCGCGCCGCCGATACCCAGGCCCTTACCGCCGCGATGACGGCCCGGGTGGAAGCCTGGGTTCGGGCAGATCCCGCCTCCTGGCTCTGGCTGCATCGGCGCTGGCCCAAGGGATAGCGGCTGAAGCCGGCGTTTGAAGCTGCCCGCCACGCATGGCATAAGGTAAGAGCGGCCCTGCTTCCCGGACGCTTGCCGAAAGGACGCGCGATGAACCGCCTTCTTTACGCCTTCGCCCTGGCTCTCACCCTGGTTCCGGCCCTCGCCCATGCGGGCGCTACGGGCTGCACGGACGCGCAGAAAAAGGCGATGAACCATAACGCGGCGGACCCGACCCGACCCGGGGTGATCGGCGGCTGCGGCACCAATCCCGTCAAAGTCGATGATTTCAACCGGCAACAGAAGCAATTGCAGAACAAGAAGATCATCCAGGGGCCGCCGAAGCTGAATAACGGCCAGAGCTTCTAGTCTCAGATGCGGAGCCCGGCACACCAGCGCATATGACCCCGTGCGCAGCTTTGATCACTGTGCCGGTCTTCGCCGGTATCAAATGAAAATCCCGGTCCAGAAGTTCGTTAGCGAAAGCTGCAGGCATTATACGAACTTTTGAATCAGTCGGACACGAGCGCGCTCTCTTGATTCTCGTGCGGCTTCCGGTTCCAAAGTTGCTCTCCAGGCTTGCCGGGAGCGTCTGGGAAGTTCGCAACCGCCACCCTCGTTGATCTGAACCAGCGAGGCGCTCCGTCCGCACAAAACGCGACGGAAAATGCAAAAGCAGCTTGCGCGCGTTACCTGCTGACGGCAAGCGGCTCCGCGCGGCATGCATCGCAATCATGCGCGCGCCCGGAAAAACCGGCACAAATCCTTCAGATAACCATCACTTCGCGCAAGAACGTAAGTTCGTTTTGTTTTCAAAACATTATCTCAATGAATCGCTAACGAAGGTGATACTATACGCTGTTGAAGTGCAATGGAGGTTTCACTGGTGTTCAGGCTCAGCTGGCTCGGCGGAAGAAATTCCAAGGCCATCCTCGAGGCATTGTCCTCGTCCATCGGGATTATCGAGTTCAGCCCCGATGGCAAGGTTCTCCATGCCAACGAGAATTTCTGCCGGATACTCGGCTATAGCCTGGCGGAGATAAAGGGGCAGCATCACAGCATCTTTCTCGATCCGCACGCAGCGAGCCACCCCGACTACAAGGAATTCTGGCGCAAGCTCGGACGCGGGGAATTTGATGCCGGTGAATACAAGCGCATCGGCAAAGGCGGCCGCGAAGTATGGCTTCAGGCCTCCTACAATCCCGTCAAGAACTTGAACGGCACCGTCATCAAGGTCGTCAAGCAAGCCACCGATATCACGGCACAAAAGCTGCGCAATGCCGAGACCCGCGGCACGCTCGACGCGATTTCGCGCGCACAGGCCGTCATCGAATTCACCCCAGACGGAGACATCATCACCGCCAACGAGAATTTTCTCCAGGCGATGGGTTATCGCCTGGAGGAACTCCAGGGCAGAAAGCATAGCCTGTTCGTTGATCCGGCAGCCGTGAACTCTCCGGACTACGCCGCTTTCTGGCAGCGACTTGCATCGGGCGAATACGTTGCGGCCGAGTTCAAGCGGATCGGGAAGGGCGGCAAGGAAGTTTGGCTGCAGGCTTCCTATAATCCGATCTTCGATCTCAACAACAAGGTCACGAAGGTCATCAAGTTCGCGACGGATATCACCGAGCGCGTCCGCGCGGTGCACGGCGTGGCCCATGGCTTGAAGGAACTTGCCGCGAATAACCTCCGCTATCGTCTCACGGAGGCCTTCACCCCGGAGTTCGAGCCGGTCCGGCTTGATTTCAACACTTCGCTCGAAAAGCTCGAAGCGACGATCACCTCGATTTCCGAGACGGCGCAGGGCGTTCGCAGCGGGGCGCGGGAGATCACCGAGGCATCGGACGATCTCGCGCGGAGAACCGAGCAGCAGGCGGCCAACCTCGAGGAGACCGCAGCCGCGCTGGACGAGATCACCGCAACCGTCAGGCGAACCGCGGAAAGTGCCACCCAGGCGCGCCAACTCGTCAGCAGCACGAAATCGGACGCGGAGCGCTCCGGCCAGGTGGTGACGGATACGGTCAGCGCCATGTCCGGCATCGAAAACTCCTCGAAGCAAATCGGCAGCATCATCGGCGTGATCGACGAGATCGCCTTTCAGACCAACCTTCTCGCGCTGAATGCCGGGGTCGAGGCGGCGCGGGCAGGCGATGCCGGGCGCGGCTTCGCCGTGGTGGCGACGGAAGTTCGCGCCCTGGCGCAACGCTCCGCCGATGCCGCCAAGGAGATCAAGACGCTGATCTCCGCCTCGGGTCAGCAGGTTGATACGGGTGTCAAGCTGGTCGGCGAAACCGGCAGGGCGCTCTCCAACATCCTCGGGCATGTGACGCGGCTGAACGACCTGATCGTCGATATCGCCGCCTCGGCGGAAGAGCAGTCCACCGGGCTCGGGCAAGTCAATACCGCGGTCAACCAGATGGATCAGGTGACGCAACAGAACGCCGCCATGGTCGAGCAATCGACGGCGGCGAGCCACAGCCTGTCGCGCGAGGCGGAAACCCTGTCGCATCTCGTGGCCCGCTTCCGCATCGAGGGAGATGACGCGGGGGCGAGGGATCGAGAGGCCGCGCCCAGCGCCGCGCACCGCGCCCCCGCGGCGGTCAGCCGGCAGCCCGCCTCCATGACAGCCCGCCGCGGGGAAAGACTGCTGCCTGCATCGCCGCCGTCTAAGGCACCTTTGGGTAAGGTGGCGCCGGCCAAGGCGCGGCCGGCTGAGGCACGACCTGCCGAGCCGCTACAGGCTGCCAATGGCCCGTCCAGAGCCACGCTTTCCCCCGCGCCGCGCCGGGGTCCGGCCCTGGCGGAAGCCGAGGATGATGGCTGGGCGGAGTTCTGAAGCCTCGGGCGGCATCGCGTCGGGCACGACGAGAGCGGAACCTCGTCGCTCACGCGCCGTCGTATCCGCTCTCGCTATGTGTTGCGTGAGCATCTGCGCCTGGTCAGATGCGTGAATCCAGCCAGGATCCGCTCGAAATGCCGTTTCAGTACGACAGAACGCATGTGGCTCAGCGGATCGGCCGCGTGCACGCCGGAAGCGTCAGGCGCGGCGCTCGGGATAGGTAATGGCGAGCACTTCGATCCGCTCCGGCCCGCGCGGGGTGCGCACTGTCACCTCATCGCCCTGACGAGCCCGCAGCAGAGCGAGGGCGATGGGCGAGGCGATGCTGATCTTCCCCTCCGCCATATCCGCCTCGTCCACGCCGACGATGGTGACCCGCCGTTCCTCGTCCCGCTCGGTCGCGTAGGTCACGGTTGCGCCAAAAAACACGCGGTCCCGCTGGGTCTGGGCGGTTGGATCCACCACCTCGGCATGGGCGATACGGCGCATGAGGAAGCGCAGCCGGCGGTCGATCTCCCGCAAGCGCCGCTTGCCCTCCTTGTAATCCGCATTCTCGCTGCGATCGCCATTGCCGGCGGCCCAGGAGACGATCTCGACGACCCTGTGCCGCTCCTCGCGCCGCGCGGCGAGTTCCGCCTCCAGCCGGGCAAAGCCCTGCGGCGTCATGTAGAACTTGCCCCCCGGCAAGGGGGGCGGGCCGTCGTCTTCGTCATCCTCATCACGCGTCATGGCGAGGCTTCTAGAGCAGATCCCGCCGCGATGGGATAGGCGGCGCAGACAGCGCCCGCCCCGCATGAGGCTTATCAGCCGACACGGCTTTATCTGGCGCCTTCTCTTCCCTAGGGTCGCGCCGATGTTTTGTGCAACCGGCCGGAGACGCCCCGATGAGTGACAGCCCCGCCTATGTGCCGCCCCAGGTCTGGACCCCGCCTGCCGAACCGGCCGGGCGATTCGCCTCGATCAACCGCCCCGTGGCCGGGGCCACGCATGAGAAGGAGTTGCCGACCGGCCAGCATCCGCTGCAGCTCTATTCGCTCGCCACGCCGAACGGCGTGAAGGTCACGGTGATGCTGGAGGAGCTGCTCGCTCTCGGCCATGCAGGTGCGGAGTATGATGCCTGGCTCATTCGCATCGGCGATGGCGATCAGTTCGGCAGCGGGTTCGTCGCGGTCAATCCCAACTCCAAAATCCCGGCGCTGCTCGACAGAAGCGGCGCGGCGCCGGTGCGTGTCTTCGAATCGGGCTCGATCCTGGTCTATCTGGCGGAGAAGTTCGGCGCCTTCCTGCCCGCTTCCGGCCCTGCCCGCACCGAGGTGTTGAACTGGCTCTTCTGGCAGATGGGCTCCGCCCCCTTCCTCGGTGGCGGCTTCGGGCATTTCTACACCTATGCCCCGGAGAAGCTTGAATACCCGATCAACCGCTTCGCGATGGAGGCGAAGCGCCAGATGGATGTGCTGAACCGGCTGCTGGCGGAGCGCACCTTCATCGCCGGGGAAGACTACAGCATCGCCGATATGGCGATCTGGCCGTGGTATGGCCAGCTCGCGCTCGGCGCGCTCTACAACGCCGGGGAATTTCTTTCGGTCCATGAATACAAGCATGTGGTGCGCTGGGCGGAGATGATCGCGGCGCGGCCGGCGGTGCGCCGTGGCCGCCGGGTCAATCGCATCATGGGGCCGGAGGAAGAGCAGTTGGCGGAGCGCCATTCGGCAGCCGACTTCGATCAGAGCGCAGCCCAGGCAAGCGTGCAGGCCTGACGGGAAAGGGCGCGGCCGGACGAGATCAGTCCGGCCGGACCGGGCGCTCCCGAAGCTCGGTTGCCTTACGCGCCGGCGCTCAGGCGCTCGGGGCCAGCGACGGCCCCCTGCTTGCGAGCAGGCTTGCCAGCTTGGCGCGCAAGGTCGCCGGCGAGCAGGGCTTGCCGCAGACCGCCGCACCGGGATAGCGCTGCTCCAGCGTGCGCTGGTCCGCATGGCCGGAGTGGAAGATGATCGGTACCCCCGCCTCCCGCAGCCGATCTGCCACCGGATAGACCTCGCCATCCCGCAGCCGAACGTCAAGAATGGCGCAGACCGGCCGTGGCAGGCCGGCGCTCAGCGCCGCCAGGGTTTCCTGCAAGGTGCCATAGGGCCCTTCCACCGCGAGGCCGCTTTCCTCCACGGTGATCTGAACGTCGAGGGCGACGAACAACTCATCCTCGACCAACAAGACCCGTTCAGGCATGCCGCGCTCAGGCATCGATCAGAACCCTCCGCGGCAGGATCAGCTCAAGCGCGAAGTAGCCTGGCCGCGCCTCGCGGTTCACCCGCGCGCCAAGCTGGCGGGAGGAGGTCTCCACCAGCAGAGTGCCGAACCCAGTGCCGGGCTTCGGAGCTGCGATGCGGCTGCTTTCCTCACGCCAGTCAAACACCAGACCGTCTCCTTTGACCCGCCAGGAAAGTGCCAGACTGCCACCTGGCCCAGCGCCCAGCGCGCCATATTTGACCGAATTGGTTGCCCATTCATGAAGCATCAGCGCGAGCGGCGAGAGGCAGCCGCGATCAATCAACACGTCCGGGCCAGCCACGCTTATCTGGGCATGGTCACGATAGGGGGCAAGGGTCGTGTCGATAAGATCCGCAAGGCCGATGGTGCGATCCTCGCCGATCGGGGAAGCCAGCGAATGCGCCTGGCCGAGCGCCACCACCCGCTCCCGCAGGTCGAGCGCGAAGGTGCCAACATCCTGGTGCGACCGGGCCGCCGCCGTCACCATGCCGCCGATGATGGCGAAGAGGTTCTTCACCCGATGGTTCATCTCGCGCAGCATCAACTCGCGCGTATCGGATAGCGCGTATTCCGCCGTCACGTCGATCGAGACGCCGAGGATGCGGGGGGCGCCGGCCTGGCCGGTGAGGCGCCCGAAACTCTTGATCCAGCGCACCGAACCCGGCTGGGTGCGAAGGCGGAAGCTCGCCGCGAAATCCCCCTCCCCGCGCACGGTACGCTCAAGGAGGGAGGTGACGCTATCCCGATCCTCGGGCTCGATCCGGCGCAACAAGGCAGCCAGCGGAAGCGCCTCCTGCTCGGGCAGATCGAAGAGCCGGCTCTCGGCCGGGTCGAGCCGCACCTCGTCCTTCTGCGGGCTGTATTCCCAGATGCCGATGCCGCCCGCGGTGATCGCGAGATCGAGCCGCTGACGCTCGGCGGCGAGCGCGCGTTCGAGCGTGAGCGCCTCGGTGATATCGGTGAGCACGAGGGTCGCCGCCTGGGTCAGCCCACTCTGGCTACGATAGGGGAGGATGCGGAGAGCATAGCTGCTGCGCCCATCGCGGCCCACCACCCGGCGCTGGATGGCGGGGCCGCCGAGCGCCACGGTGCGCGCATCCTCAAGATAGTCGGTCTCGCCAAGCCGGCTCGATACATCGCCGAGGGGCCGCCCCTTGTCCGAAGGCTGGAGGGGAAAGATCGCGGTCGCCGCCTCGGTAAAGCTCCGCACGCGCAGATCGGGATCGACCACGATCACGGCGAGTTCGGTCGATTGCAGGAAGTTGCGCAGATCAGAATTGGCGACCGTGAGCTGATCGACCTTGCTTTTCAGCTCGTCATTAACGGTCGCCAGCTCCTCGTTGGTCGATTGCAACTCCTCGTTCATCGACATCATTTCTTCATTGGAACTTTTCAGCTCCTCATTCGCGGTCTCCAGCTCCTCCACGGCGCTGCGCAGCCGATGGCGGGTGAGGCGCAGCTCCTCCTCCAACCCCTCGACGACATCGCCGCCGAGATCGAGCTCGGCGATGTCCGGATCGTCCGCCCGGGCGAAGGGGCCGGTATCGCGAATGACGAAGAGGAAGGTGCCGTCTCCCAGCGGATCGCAGACGATCTCGACCGGCTGTTGGCCGAATTCGCTGCTCACCGTCACGTCCCGCGCGCGGACGGGCTTGCGCTCCTCGCGCACGCGGCGCAGCAGGGGCCCGAGCACATCGCGCAATCCGGGCCGCGCCAGCATCGTAATGCTCGATCCGCCGGTGCGGGTAACGGGGAAATTGAAGTAGCGGCTGAGGCGGCCGTGGGCGGCGAGGATGCCGCCATCCTGATCGACGACGAGGCTGGGCGGGGCATAGCGTTCGAGCAGCCGGCGGGTCGCCGCGCTTTCATCCTCAAAGCTGCTTTCGGTCTCGCGCGTCACCCGGCTGCGCCATGGCGGGGCCGAGCCGCGCTGGCCGGGCAGGTCAATCGGGTAGCTCGGCGCGCCGGGCGAGCGCAGGAAAAGCCGCGCGTGCTGGTCGATCGGCGGGAACAGGTGCTCGAAGCGGCCAACGCTTTCCGAGGGGCCGAGAAAGAGCACGCCGCCGGGCTTGAGCGCGTAATGCAAAAGCGGCAGGACCGATTGCTGCAGCCGCTCGCCGAAATAGATCAGCAGGTTACGGCAAGAGAGAAGATCGATCCGGGAAAACGGCGGATCCTTGACCAGGCTGTGGTTGGAGAAGCGGATGAGATCGCGCACCGGCCCGGCAATCGAAAACCGGTCCCCATGCGGCATGGCATAGCGCTCGCGGAGCGGCGCCGGAATATCGGCGAGCGCACTGGCCGGATAGGTGCCTTCGCGGGCGATCTGCAGCATCTGCTCGTCGATATCGGTCGCGAAGATCTGCACGCCGGGGCGTGTGCCGAGACTGCGCGCCACCTCGGCGAAGAGCATGGCGATGCTATAGGCCTCCTCGCCGCTGGAGCAGCCCGGCACCCAGACCCGCAGATCCTCCTCATCGCGCGGCTCGCGCCGCAGCATCGGCTCGATCGCCCGGGCGCGGAGCATCTCGAACAATTCGGCATCCCGGAAGAACCGGGTGACATTGATGAGGAGATCGCGAAAGAGCGCGCCCCGCTCCGCCGCATCACCGCGCAGGCGTTGCAGATATTGCCCCGCCGCGGTGATGCCGAGCACGTGCATCCGCCGCTCTACCCGGCGGATGAGGGTGGAGCGTTTGTAGCCGGCGAAATCATGCCCGATGGTGCCGCGCAGCACCCGGCAGAGATCATCGACATGATCGGCGATGCCTGCCGCCGGGCTGCCCTTGCCCTCGCCGTCCTTGCGGGCGAAGAAATTGCGCAGGCATTCCAAAATATCGCCCGACGGGCAGATGAAATCGACCAGGCCGGTGCCGACGGCGGAGAGCGGCATGCCGTCGTAACGCGCCGTCTCCGGCTGCTGGACGATGCAGACGCCACCGTTTTCCTTCACCGCGCGCAGCCCCGTGGTGCCATCCGCCCCGGTGCCGGAGAGGATGACGCAGGCGGCCAGCGCCTGTTGATCGGACGCGAGCGAGAGGAAGAAATCGTCGATCGGGCGGCGCAGCCCGCGCGGCTGGGCGAAATCCGTCAGCTCCAGCACGCCCTGGCGGATGGCGAGTCCACGCCCCGGCGGGATGATATAGACCCGATCCGCCGCCAGCCGCTCACCCCCCTCGCATTGATGGACGGCGAGAACCGTGTGCCGATCCAGCAATTGCGCCAGCATGCTTTCATGATTGGGATCGAGATGCTGGACGACGACGAAGGCCATGCCGGTCGGCAGGCGCGCCGCCCCCAGCATGTCGCGCAGCGCTTCGAGACCGCCGGCAGACGCGCCGATGCCGACCACCGGCAGGCGATCCGCCGCCACCATCGCGGGCGCGACGTCGTTCATGCCGCGTCGCCTGCGCCCGCCTCTGCCAGCGTCAATTTCGCCTGGGCAATCGCGGCGGCCGTGTTGCCGATGGTGATCAGTGAGCTTTCGATGATCATGCCATGCTCGGCGAGCGCCGGGCTGAGGCGGGAAAAGGTATCGCCCAGCGCCGAATCGTAGGCCGCGAGCATCTTCGGCTGCGAACGGCTGATGTCGAACTGGGAGGCGAGGATATAGGGCGTCGCGCCGTTCTGCCGCCGCAGCTTGGTCATGGTGAGGAGATTGACAAAGGGCTGCCCGTCCTTGCGGAAATTGAGGATCATCACCCGCACCTGCGCCGGCTCGGCAGCACTCAGGAAGGCGCGCAGCTTGGCCCGCGCCTCCGCGTTATCGGCATCTTTCTGGAGAAAGCGGCAGTTTCGCCCGATGATCTCGGACAAGGCATAGCCAGTCAGCCGCTCGAAAGCACTGTTGACGAAGGCGAGCGCGTGCTGGCCCCCGGCCAAAGCAAGCGAGAGCGCCACGGGAGAACGCTCAAAATAGCCGTTGAGCTGCGGGGGTATCGTTTCAATCGTCACGCGCGTTTTTCCACCAAAGCGAAGCTAGCCGGGCGCCTGGGGGGGTTCAACCCCGGTCCCGAACTTGTGTTCAGGGCCGATCCGGCAGATTGTCGGGCTGGAAAAGCCGAGGGAGGCGCGGGATATGGCGGAGATCGGCGCGGCGCTCGCCCATACGCCCTGGTGGGTTTACGTGCTTCTGGTGGTCCTCGTCCGGCGTGGGCTCGCTGCCCGCCAGCCGGCGGTGCATGGCTTCGGCCGGCTACTCATCGTGCCGTTGCTGTTCACGCTCTGGGGCATCTGGGAAATGATCACCGTGCTGCATCCCGGCCTTTTGCTGGTGGTGCTCTGGTTCCTCGGCCTCGCGCTCGGCGCCGCCATCGGGCAGGCGCTGCTGCGCGGCCTGCGGGTGCGGGCGGACCATGCGCGCTGGCTGATCGGCCGGCCGGGTGACATGACCCTCCTGCCCATCGTGCTCCTCAGCTTCGCGGTGAAATACGCCTTCGCCTATGCGCTCGGGGCCGATCCGGGGCTGGCGGCGAGCACGGGTTTCGCGGCCCTCGACATTGCGGCTTCGGGCGCGATCAGCGGCGTTTTCATCGGCAAGCTCGCGGTCTATTGGCGGGCCTTCCGCGCTGCCCCCTCGGAGCCGCTGGTGCCCATGCAGGGCAACGGCTCACCCCCGCTCAGGACATGATGAGCCCGCCATCGACATTGATCGTCTGACCGGTGATATAGGCGGCATCGGGGCCCGCGAGGAAGGCGACGAGCCCGGCGACATCCCCGCCCTTGCCAGCGCGACCCATCGGGATGTTGCGCACCCATTCCGCCATCAACGCGCCGGGCGCGTAATTGCCGAGCAGCTTGCCCCAGGCGCTGTCATTATAGGCCCACATCTCGGTCTCAATGATGCCGGGGCAGAAAGCGTTGACGGTGATCCCCTCCTTCGCCACTTCCTTGGCAAGGCTCTGGGTGAGCCCGACGACGCCGAATTTGCTCGCAGCGTAATGGGGCGTGAAGATGAAGCCCTGCCGCGCCTGGCCGGAGGCGGTATTGATGAGGCGCCCACCGCGCCCGCCCTTCCGCATCCGCCGGATCGCCGCCTGGCAGCAGAGAAAGACGCCCTTGGTGTTGACATCCATCACCCGGTCCCACTCCGCTTCCGTCATCTCCTCGATGCGCGCGATGGTGATGACCCCGGCATTCTGCACCGAGATATCGACGCCGCCGAAGCGCTCCTCGGCGAGATCGTAGATGCGGGCGACATCCTCCACCTGCGTCACATCCGCGACGATGCCGGCGACCCTCCCATCCTCGCCGCCGAGTGCCGCCGCCGTTTCATGAACCAAGAGCTCGTTCGCGGCGAGCACGACCGCCGCCCCCTCGCGCAGGAAACGCTCGGCGATGGCAGCGCCGATGCCGCGGCTGCCACCGGTGATGACGGCGACCTTGCCTTCCAGAAACCCCATGACGCACGCTCCCCTTTTTCAGGCCGCCGCAGCGTCGAGCCAGGCAGCCGTATATTGATCGGTGATGAGAACATCGATGAGATGGCCGCGCATCGCGCCGAGGATCGCCGCGCGCTTACGCGTGCCGCCCGCCACCGCCACCACGCGCTTTGCCGCGCGCAGGCCGGCAAGGCCGATGCCGATCACCCGTTCCTGGAAAGCCGAGGGTACCGGCGCGCCATGCGCATCGAAGAAGTTGAGGCAGATATCCCCGACAGCGCCGAGGCGTGCAAGCTCGGCCAATTCGTCGGGTGTAAAGACATTGCCGCTATCGGCCAGCAGCTTCGAGGGTTCAACCCCGCCGATGCCGACCAGAGCGGTGGTGATTTCGGAGAAGGAGCGCATCGTCTCCTGCACGAAGGGATCGCTGAGCAAGGCTTCCTGCGCCGTCTTGGAGTGCGTGACACCTTGCGTCGCCAAGGGCTGCGGCTGCGCACCGACGAGTTGGGCGAGCCGGCGGGTGAGATTGGTCGCGTGCTTCTGCACGCTCGGATCGCCCATGCCGCCGAGGATCTGCACCACCCGGCCGCCGCTGCCCTTGCGCTGCGGATGGATGTTCTCGACCGTGTGCAGCAGGGATTCGCTCCAAGAGGAGATGCCGATGATCTCGCCCGGCTGCAGCGTCGTCTCCAGATAATGCGCCGCCGCCTCCCCCATCCGACGGAGGATCTGTCCCTCACGCTCCTCGGCGCATTCGGCGATGATGACCTCCCGCAGGCCGAATTTGCGGCAAAGGCTCTCCTCACATTCCGGGAAGGTGCCGGATGGCGTCTGCACGCTGATGCGGACGATATTCTCCTCCCGCGCGCGGCGCAGGAGGCGGGAAATCGTCGCCTGCGAGATCATCAGCCGTTCGGCGATATCGGCCTGCCTCATCTCCTCCAGGTGATACATCCGGGCGACGCGCGCGATGAGGCGAAGTTCATCGGGTCTCGGCAAGATCGGTCCTTCACCAGCAGACGAAGCCGCCATCGACCAGGAGATCGACCCCTGTCACGAACGAAGCGGCGCGGCTGACAAGAAATACGGCCGGACCGACCAGTTCGTCCACCCGCGCCATGCGGCCAAGCGGCGTATCGGCCTCGAACTGCTTCACCTGATCGGCGACTTCAGGGCGGATGTTCATCGGCGTCGCCGTATAGCCAGGGCTGATCGAGTTCACCCGAATGCCGCGGTCGCTCCATTCCATCGCGAGCGACTTGGAGAGATGGATCACTGCAGCCTTGGCGCTGTTGTAATGGGCTTGCAGCAGGCCGCGATTGACGATGACGCCAGACATCGACGCGATATTGACGATCGCGCCGCGCCGCCGAGGGAGCATGACGCGCGCTTGCGCCTGGGCGGAGAGGAAAACACCGGTGACGTTGACATCGTACATGCGCTGCCATTGCGCCTGCCCCATCTCCTCCGCCGGAGCGGCATTGGCGATTCCTGCGCAATTGAGGCCGATCGAGAGGGGGCCGAGCGCCTCGGCGGCCTGCACCGCCGCCGCCAGATCTTCCGCGCGCGTCACGTCCCCGGTGGCGACTGCGGCGCGGCCCCCAAGCGCCCCGATCCGCCCGGCCGTCTCGGCCAGCCCCTGGCTTGTTGGCAGATCAAAGCAAAGAACGTCAGCACCCGCTTGGGCGAGCCCCACCGCCAGGCGCTGGCCGATGCCGCTGCCGGCACCCGTTACGAGCGCCACCTCACCTGTCAAATCGAACAGATCCATCCTTGCCCTCCCCTCCCCTCTCTCGTCCCGCGCCCACGCTTCACGCCGTCGCCAGCGCCATGACCGCGATATTGTTGGCGTCCTTGCGGTCGAGCACGCCCATCTGCCGCCCGCGCGCCAGTACCATCACCCGGTGCGACAGCCCGAGCACTTCCTCAAGGTCCGAACTCACCACGATCACCGCCATGCCGCTCCGCGCGAGATCGGCGATCACCTCGTAAATCGCCGCCCGCGCGCCAACATCGATGCCGCGCGTCGGCTCATCGAGAATGAACACTTTGGGCGCGCGGGCCACCCAGCGGGCGATCACCACCTTCTGCTGGTTGCCGCCCGAGAGATAGCGCGCCTGCTGCCCTGCCCGCCCCTTCACGCCGAGCCGTTCGATCAGCGCGGTTGCGAAGTCCCGCACCCGGCGTGGCCCGATCCAGCCGTGGCGGCCGACGCGGTCCATATTGCCGAGCGCCAGATTGTCCCCGATCGTCTGCTCCAGCAGCACGCCCTGGCCCTTGCGATCCTCCGGCACCAGCACGATGCCGGCAGCGATCGCCTCGGCGGGGCTGCGCAGCGGCACGTCCCGCCCATCAAGCGTAATGCGGCCCGCGGCAATGGGATCGGCGCCGGCGATGGCGCGCACAAGCTCCGTCCGCCCAGCACCCACGATGCCGGCGATGCCGAAGATCTCGCCCTCCCGCACGCTGAAGCTGATATCGCGAAAGGCCCCGTCGGCAGCTGTCAGTCCGCTCAAGGTCAGCACTTCGCGTGGGCGCGGCGGCGCCATGGTGGGAAAGAGCCGGTCGATACTGCGGCCCACCATGTCTTGCAGCAGAAGATCGACCGGCACCTGCGCCGTCTCGTGCTCGGCCACCTTCCGGCCGTCGCGCAACACCACCACGCGGTCGGCGATGCGGGCGATCTCTTCCAGCCGGTGGCTGATGTAGATGAAGGAATAGCCCTCCGCCTTCAGCCCCGCGATCTGGGTGAAGAGCCGGTCGGTCTCTCCGCCACCCAAGGCGGCTGTCGGCTCGTCGAGGATCAGGAGGCGCGCCTTCAGCGTCAGCGCCTTGGCAATCTCCACCTGCTGCTGCGCCGCGACCCACAGCTTGCGCACCGGCGTCTCAGGCGAGATATCGAGGCCAAGGCGGCGCAACTGCTCGGCCGCCTCCGCCCGCATGGCGGCACGATCGATGCGCCCGGCCCGCATCGGCAGGCGCCCGACGAAGACATTCTCGGCGATCGTGAGGTCCGGCAGCAGCCGCATTTCCTGGTGGATGAGGCCGACGCCATGGGCCATGGCATCGCCCGGGGAGGCCGGGGCATAGGCGCCTCCCTCCCAGGTCATGCTGCCGGTATCGGGCTGGATGAGGCCCGCGATGATGGCGGAGAGGGTCGATTTGCCGGCGCCATTCTCCCCGAGGAGGGCGACGACCTCGCCCTCCCGCACCGTCAGATCGACATCCTGCAGCACCTGGGTGCCGACGAAGCTTTTGCCCACACCGCGGACGGAAAGGCGCACCGCGCGCCCCTCCGCCGGCCGGAGCCTCGTCGCCTCGCCCGGCGCCGCCATCATCGCTTCCATGATCTGCTTACGATCAGGGATGTTGCGCGATGAGCGGCGCGACATTGGCCTTGGTCGTTAGGATCGCCGGCTGCAACTGCTGGGCCGGCACCGTCTTGCCATCCATCAAAGCGATTGCGGAATCGACCGCCATGCGGCCCATCTTCTGCGTCTGCTGCGTCATCGTGGCCGCCAGCACGCCATCCTGCACCGCCTTCAGCCCGGCGGTATCACCATCGAAGCCGACCACGATGACGGAATGGTTGAGGTTCGCGACCTTCACGGCCTGGGCCGCGCCCAAGGCCAGCGCATCGGCCCGGCCGAAGAAGATCGAGATATTCGGATGCCGCTGCAGCATATCCTGCGCGATGTTGAAGCCTTCCGCCTGGGACCATTCCTGGCTTGCCTGCTTGGCCACGAGCTTGATGCCAGGACAATTTTCCATCGCCTCGTTGAAGCCCTTGTTACGGTCGATCTCCGGCGTCGTCCCGAGCTGACCCTGGATGATGGCGAGTTCGCCCTTGCCGCCTGAGATCTTGCAGACATAGTCGCCCAGCGTATGCGCGGCCTGGACGCTGTTGGTCGCGATGAAAGTGGTCGCCGGCGCATCGGGCGGGTTGCGATCGACCGCGATCACCGGGATATGCGCAGCCTCCGCAGCCTTCACCGGCACGCCCGCCGCGGTCGCACCGGCCGGGATGTAGATCAGCGCCTTGACGCCCCGTGTGATGAGATCCTGGATCTGGTTGACCTGCGTCGCGCTATCGCCATGGGCATCAACGACGATGACCTTTAGCCCCTTGGCCTTGGCTTCCGCCTCGACCGACTGCTTGATCTGGTTGAAGAAATTCGCCTGCAGATTGGCGACCGCGAGGCCGATGGTCGGCTCCGCCGCCTGGGCGCCGGGCGCCATCAGCGGGCTCGCGGCAAACCCGAGCGCGGCAAGCGCCGACATCGCCAGAAGACGCCGTTTTGTCTTGAACATTCTCTTTCCTCTCCGTTTTTGTTTATCGTGCAGGCACGTCCATCCGCCGGCCCGGGCGGGGCGCAGATGCGCCCTCAGCTTCCCTGGCGGCGAAATTTGTCGATGGTCACGGCCGCGGCGATGACGCAGCCGATGATGATCTGCTGGATGAAGGGCGAGACGCCGACAAGGTTCAGCCCGTTGTGCAGCACGCCGATGATGAGCACGCCGACCACCGTGCCGCCGATGCTGCCGATGCCGCCTGATAGGCTCGCGCCTCCGATGACGACGGCGGCGATGGCATCAAGCTCGTAGCCGAGGCCGGCACTCGGCTGCGAACTGTCCAGCCGCGCCGAAAGCACGAGCCCGGCGAGCCCGGCGAGCACGCCGGAGACGATATACACCCAGATGGTGAGCCGCCGCACCTTGATGCCAGCAAGCCGCGCGACCTCGGCATTGCCGCCAATCGCATAGAGGCTCCGCCCCGTCGCCCGGTAGCGCAGGAAGATCGCGCCGCCGATCGCAAGCAGGATGAAGAGCGCGACCGTGACGGAGAGGAAACCCAGGTGGCGCACGGTCGCAAGCCTGGTGAACCAGTTCGGATAGCCCACCACCTGCTCACCGCCGGTGGTGAGATTGGCGAGCCCGCGCGCGACCGACATCACGGTCAGCGTCGCAATGAAGGGCGGCAGTTTGGCGCGGGTAATCAGCAGGCCGTTGATAAGGCCACAACCGCCGCCGGCGATGAGCGCGAGCAAAACGGCGAGCGGATAGGGCACGCCGTAATCCTGCGGCAGCCAGCCGAAGACCATGCAGGAGACGGCAAGAATGGAGCCGACAGACAGATCGATACCGCCGATGATGATAACGCCCGTCATGCCCAGGGCCAGGATGCCGAGCACCGTCACCTGGTCGATGACATTGAGAAAATTGCGGGTGGCGAGAAACACGTCGCTCGTCAGCGAAAACACGATGCAGAGCAGTACGAGGCCGATCAGCGGGCCCTGGCTGCCCGTCATCAGCCGGGTGAGCAGGGCGCGGCTGACGCCCTGTGCGCCGCCGCCTGCGGCTGAGGTGGAGGTGGACATCGCTCTTCCCTTCATGCGGCTCTTTCGGCCGTCTTGGTAAGCGGCACTGGGGCGCGGGCGCGGCTGACTGCATCTGCCCAAGCGGCGCGCGCATCTTTGCGGGCTGCATCCGACAGGCTGGGTGCCACGGCCTCATGCCGGCGATCGAGTGCGGCGAGTTCGTCTAGCGACCAGAAGCCCGCGCCGAGCCCCGCCATATGGGCCACGCCGAGCGCCGAGAGTTCGGCCGCTTCCGAGCGCAGGATGGTGCATCCAGCGAGATCGGCCTGCATCTGCATCAGGGCCCTGTTGCGGCTCGGCCCACCATCGGCGAAGAGGCGCGCAACACTGGCCTTGCCGCCGATCGCCTCCACCACATCCGCGACCTGATGGCCGACCGCTTCCATCGCCGCGCGTGCAAGATCGGCGGGCCCCATGTCGAGCGTCAGATTGGCGATGAGCCCGCGCGCATCTTGATCCCAATAGGGCGCGCCGAGGCCGGTGAAGGCCGGCACCAGCACGGCACCACGTCCCATCGCTGCTGCGCCAAGATCGGCCATCGCATCGACGCTCATGCCGAGCATGCGCGCCATCCAGCGGAGCGCCGCCCCCGTCGCACGAATATTGCCTTCGGCGGCGAGCGCGGGCGCCGCCTCGCCGATCTGCCAGCCGATGGTGAGGCAAAGCCCGTCGCCCAGCGCCTCCGCCTGTGGGATCAGCCCCATGACCGAGGAGCCGGTGCCATAGGTCGCCTTCACCGTGCCGGGCGCGAAGCCGCCATGGGCAAAGAGCGCCGCGTGAGAATCTCCCATCACCGCCAGCACCGGCGTGCCATCGGGCAGAGGATGGAGGCCGCGCGTCGCGGGATAAGGCCCGGTCGAAGCGCGGAGTGCCGGCAGCGCCGCGGCGGGGATGCCGAAGAGATCGCTGAGCGTCTCGTCCCACACCCCATCGGCCGTGCGCAGCAATTGTGTGCGGGAGGCATTGCCGATCTCGGTCACCGGCTCACCGCCGAAGCGGCTGAGCAGCCAGGCCTCGACGGTTCCACAGACCAGCCTGCCAGCGCGTGCAGCCGCCGCGACACCCTCATGATGACGCAATGCCCAGGCGAATTTGGCTGCCGAGAACATGGGATCGAGCGGCAGGCCGCTCAGCGCCTCTACCCGAGCGCCTGCAGGCCGGGCGGCGAGCTCCGTGCAAAGGCCGGCGGCACGCCGATCCTGCCAGCTCAAAACCGGCATCAAAGCCTCGCCGGTCATCCGGTCCCACATGACCGCCGATTCACGCTGCGCACTGAGGCCGACCGCTTCCACCGCGAAGCCCGGTGCGGCGGCCAGACAGACGCTGACAGCACTCTGTACGCTCTGCCAGATCGCGCCAGGCGACTGCTCGACGAAGCCGACTTGCGGATGCATCTCCTCCAGAGGCGCGAAACCTTTAGCCAGGATCTCGCCGGCTGGGCCCACGAGGATGGCCTTGGTGCCGCTCGTCCCCTGGTCGATCGCGAGGAGGGCGCGCCCTGTCATCGCCTAAGCCACCAATTCCCGCGCCGCGGCGGCCAGGCCTTCGGCGTTGAGGTGGAAATGATCGAGCAGGAAGTTCGTGCTGCCGGTCGGCGCAAAACCCGGCATGCCGAGGATGCGCATGGGCACGGGGCAATGACGAACCACACACTCGGCGACCGCCGAGCCGAGGCCGCCATGGATGATCGCCTCTTCCGCCGTCACGATCCGCCCCGTCTCGCGCGCGGCCGCAATCACCGCCTGCTCGTCGAGCGGCTGGATCGTCGCCATGTTCAAGACCCGCGCCGCGATGCCATCCTGGGCAAGCAGTTCGGCCGTTGCCAGCGCGCGGGAGACCATGGTGCCACAGGCAATCAGCGTCACGTCCCGGCCGTCGCGCAGCAAGCCGGCGCGGCCCGGCGTGAAGCCTGCGCCCTCCGGCGTCACGCTCGGCACCTTATGGCGGCCGATACGCATGAAGATCGGCCGCGCGGCGTCGGCCGCCCAGGTCAGCGCCGCGCGCGTCTGTTCGGGGTCCGCCGGCACCAGGATCGTCATATCCGTCAGCGCCCGCATCCAGGCGAAATCTTCCAGCGAATGATGCGTCGGCCCCAGCTCGCCATAGGCCATGCCGGGGCTCTGGCCGCAGAGCACGACGTGGTAGTTATTGTAGGCGATATCGGCCTTGATCTGTTCCAGCGCGCGGCCGGTGAGGAACGGCGAAGCACAGCTCACGAAGGGAACGAAGCCGGCATTGGCGAGGCCAGCGGCGACGCCTACCATATTCTGCTCGGCGATGCCGACATTGATGAGGCGATCCGGGAATTCTTTCTGGAATGCACCGAGATTGCTTGAACCTACTGAATCGTTGCAGACGGCGACGATCCGCTCGTCTGTCCGCGCGAGGGCGATCAGCGTTTCGGCGAATGTCGCCCGACAGTCAAAGCTCGGCGCGGCTCCTGGCGCCTCGATAACCTCCGCGCTCATGCGGACAACTCCTTCTCTGCCTGCTCAACCTGTGCAGGCGTTGGCACCTTGTGATGCCATTCCACGCGGTCTTCGATGAAGGAGACGCCCTTGCCTTTGATGGTATGAGCGATGATGCAGCGTGGCTTGTCGTCGGGCGCCGCCGTGAAGGCTTCGTAGAGTGCGGCGAGATCATGCCCGTCGATCTCGCGCACCTCCCAGCCGAAGGCGGCCCATTTATCACCGAGCGGATCGAGGCGATTGGTCTCCTCCGTGCGCGCGCCTTGCTGAAGCCGGTTGCGATCGACGATCGCGGTGAGATTGCCGAGACCACGATGCCCCGCGGCCATCGCCGCCTCCCAGTTGGAGCCTTCCTGCAACTCGCCGTCGCCGAGAACGACGACGGTGCGCCACGTCTGCCGCTTGAGGCGTGCAGCGATCGCACAACCAAGACCGATCGGCAGGCCATGGCCGAGCGGCCCTGTATTGGCCTCAACACCCGGCACTTTCCGGCGGTTGGGATGGCCGTTGAGGGCCGAGAGCGGCGCCATGAAGGTTTCGAGCGCTTCCACCGGCATGAATCCGCGCAGCGCCAGCACCGCATAGAGCGCGGCGGAGCAATGGCCTTTGCTCAGGATGAAGCGGTCTCGCTCCTCCCAGTTCGGGTTTGCGGGATCGAGCTTCAGGACACCGAAAAACAGCGTCGTCAGAATATCGGTCACAGAGAAGTCGCCGCCGATATGCCCGGCGCGCGCGCGGTCGATCGTTTTCAGGATGAGCAGGCGGACATCGCGGGCCACGCCCGCCAGCAGGGCACGCCTCTCCTCCATGGGGGCGCTGGCAAGCAGGCTCCGCAGATCCGCGCTGGGCCGCGTTATCGCATAATCCGCCATCTGGATCCGCCGCTTTCCTCGATATTAGAATAATTATTCATTGTCGAATTGAAATTCAGGATGCGCAGTCTCACCGCGCCCGTCAAGCGAAAAATCCGTATGGGGTAAGCAGCCTTCGGTTCGCCGGCGGTTTTCGGTCGCGCCGCGGTCCTTGGGCAGGATCGCGCTCGGAGAGGGGCGCGCGGGCACCGTCTCGCCCTCGCCGGGGCTTTCGGGGCCGGGCCCGGACGGTCATCAGTCGCGGCGGGACGAGTTTGAGGGTGCGCGAGGGCGGGTGGCGGCCTGACCGCCCGGCACCCCGCCGGTTGCGCGCGAGGTCCCGAGCGGTTCACCTCCACTCACGCAGCTTCTTTGCGCAAGCATCGTCGCCTGGTCGGATTATTCCATCCGACCAGGATCTGGTTTAGCGTCGGCCTGCGATGGCTGGCGCTTCAGCGTAGCGCGCGAGGAATTCCCGCGTGAGGAAAGCTACCTCGTCGGCCGCTTCATCCAACGCGAAATGGCCGGCATCGAGACGATGAAGTTCCGCGCTCGGCACATCCAGCAGATAGGCTTCCCCTCCCGGCAGGATGAAGGACGGGTCGTAGCGCCCCCAGAGGACCAGCATCGGCAATTGTCGGGCGCGCATCCACGCCTGCCAAGCCGGGTAGGAAGCGATGTTGGTGCGATAGTCGTTCAGCAGTGCCGCCTGGATCTCTTTCTGGCCAGGACGCATCAGGCTGGCATATTCGTCGGTCCAGCTATCCGGGTTGTACCGCTCGGGGTGGGGGCTGTCACCGAGATGGCGCTCGCGCGCGGCTTTCAAGGACATGAAGGCCTCGAGCTGCGTGGGATGCGCCTGCGGGTCAGCCCAATACTCGGCGATACCGCGCCACTTGGCACCGAGGCCCTCCTCATAGGCATTGGCATTCTGTACGATGAGCGATGTCACCCGTTCGGGATGCGCGATCGCCAGGCGAAAGCCGACCGGGCCGCCATAATCCTGCATGAAGAGCGCATATCGATTGAGGCCGAGCTGGCGGACCAGCCCGTCCATCGTCCTGGCCAGATTGTCGAAGCTATAGGTGTAGTCAGCCGGTGACGGCGCATCGCTATGACCGAAGCCTGGATAGTCCGGCGCGATCACGCGATAGCGATCGGCGAGGAGCGGCAGTAAAGCGTCCCACTGGCGCGAAGAAGAGGGATAGCCATGCAGCAGCAGAATCGCAGGCGCATCGCGCGGCCCGGCTTCGCGGTAGAAGACGCCCACGCCATTGATCTCGACGCGATGATAGCTGGTGGTGGATGAGACGGAGCGGAGCGCCGTCGCCTCCACACTCGCCATCGCGCGCCTGCCGGCAGGCTGCTCTTGTTCTGGTATCATTATTCTTCCTCCGTTGCGCGCAGGCTTCGCGTAGATCCCCGACAGACGAAGCAGGCTGAGCGGGAGAGATCCGCGGCAGAGCACGGCGCAGAGTCATCAACATGCACGACGATCGCGCCGGAGCGGATCGAAGGGCGCGCAAGCGACCACGAACCGCTCCCGCCTCAGGCCGCCTGGTTGCCCAGCACCTCGACGATGGCGGCCGCGATGTCGCCCGCATGCGTCTCCAGCGCGAAGTGGCCGGTATCGAGGAAGCGGATATCCGCCTGCGGCAGATCGCGGCGGAAGGCCTCGGCGCCGGGCGGCAGGAAGAAGGGATCGTTCTGCCCCCAGATCGCCAGGAACTTCGGCTGGTGCTCGCGGAAATACGCCTGGAACGCGGGATAGAGGGCGAGGTTGGTGGCATAGCTGCGGAAGAGATCGAGCTGGATTTCGTCCACCTCCGGCCGGGCGATGTACCAGGCGTCGAGCGCGGAGCCGTCCGGCGACACGGCGCTGACGTCAGCCACGCCATGCTCGTACTGCCAGCGGATCGAGGCCGGCGTCAGCAGCGCCCGCAGCGCCTCGCGGTTGGCCTCGCTCGGCTCGCGCCAGTAGCGCTGGATCGGATCCCAGCCTTCGCTCAGCCCTTCCTCATAGGCATTGCCGTTCTGCGAGACGATCGCCGTCACCCGCTCGGGGTGCGCGATCGCGAGGCGAAAGCCGGTCGGCGCGCCATAGTCAAAGACATAGAGCGCGTATCGGGCGAGGCCGAGCACCTCGGTGAAGCGGCCGATCACGCGGGCGAGGTTGTCGAAGCTATACTCGAAGTCTCTGCGGGGCTTGATCTCGGAGAGGCCGAAGCCCGGCAGGTCGGGGGCGACGAGGTGGAAACGCTCGGCGAGTAGCGGGATGAGATCCCGGAACATGTGGCTGGAAGAAGGGAAGCCGTGCAGCAGCAGAAGCGTCGGGCGGGCGCGGTCTCCGGCTTCGCGGTAGAAGATCTTGAAACCATCGACATCGACAGTGCTGTAGCGAATCTGGGTCATGGGATGCCCTCGCGGAAGAAGGAGACGGGGTCGGCGCCGCCCGGTGACATGAGCCGGGCGACGCGATTGGATCGGTCGCTCAGTCTAGCCTTGGGCTGCCATCGTGCGCGCAACCTCGGCGGCGCTGATGCCTTCGAGGGCGAGACCATAGCCGGTGCCTTCCTCGACCAGCCGCCGCAGGCGCTGCGTCAGCGCGATACGCGTATAGCTGGCGGTGAGCGGCGGCAGCGCGGCAATACCATCCGCGATCTCATGGGCGCGGGCGAGCAGGCGATCGGCCGGCACGATCTCGTTGACAACGCCCCATTCCTTCGCCGTCGCCGCATCCAGCACCTGGCGAGTGAGCAGGAAGTAGCGCCCGCGGATGGAGCCGATGACCTCGGGCCAGAGGATATGCATGCCATCGCCTGGCACAATGCCAAACTCGAAATGCGGCTTGTCCTGGAACACGGTGTCGGAGGTGGCGAGCACAATATCGGTGAGCAGGGCGTATTCGCTATGCAGCAGCACCGGCCCGTTGAGCGCCGTGATCATCGGCACCTCGATATCGAGGATATTGGTCAGCACCTTGCGGCCCTCGCGGAAGATCTTGTCATAGCCGCGGGGGGTAAAGAAATCGAAGCCCTCGGGGCTGATCGCATCCATGAAGGCATCGCCCGAGCCGGTGAGGATGACCGCGCGATTAGCGTGATCCTCGCCGATCTGGTGGAAGAGGTCCACGAACTGCTCATGCGTGTGGCCGTTGAAGACGAGCTTGCCGCCATCGGTGTGCAGCCTGACTTCCAGCACCCCGTTCGCCTTGCGGGTCAGACGGGCATTCGGGAAGGCATCGCGATAGGTTTCGAACTCGGCCATCAGGGTGATCCTTGATCTCGTGCCGGCCTCCAATGACCGGCGTGAGGATTTGCTACCCGGTTCGGCGCAGGAGCGGAGGAGATCGGGCGGCGATAAGGGTTATTCCGCGGTGGAATAGCGCCGGGCCATGGCTGCTTCCACGAAGCGGGCAAACTCCCGCGCCTTGGCGCTTGCCATGCGGCCGGCGGGGAAGACCGCCCAGAGGTCGATCGGCGGCAGCGCCCAGCCCTCCAGCACACGGCGCACCGCGCCGCTCGCGAGTTCGGGGCCGAACATTCAGTCGGACGCGATCGTCAGCCCCATATCGGCCAGCACCGCAGCACGCAGCCCCTCCGCCGCGCTGACCCGGACCCGACCGCGCACCGAGACCGAGGCTGCCGCGCCATCACGGGTGAAGGACCAGGCATCGGGAAGCTGGCTATAGGTCACCGCCTCATGGCCGGCGAGGTCGGCGGGGCTTTGCGGCTCCCCCGCACGCGCGAGGTAAGCGGGGGTTGCCAGCACCGAGCGGCCGCCCGTCGCCAGCTTACGCGCGACGGCGGAGCTGTCAGGCAGCGCACCCATTCGCAACGCAACGTCAACCCCCTCCGCAATCAGGTCGATCACCCGATCATCGAGGATCACGTCGATCTCGAGATCAGGATACTGGTCGAGGAAGTGCGGCAGCAGCGGCACGATATGCAGCCGGGCAAAGGTGGTCGCCGCCGAGACGCGCAGGCAGCCCGAGAGGCCGGCCCCCGCGCTGCGGGCGGCAAGCTCGGCCGCGTCGGCTTCCTGAATGGCGGCTTTGGCGCGCTCGTAATAGCGCTGGCCCGCCTCGGTCGGGCTCAGCCCGTGGGTCGAGCGGATGAGCAGGCTGACCTGCAGCCGGCCCTCCAACTGCGCGATGGTCTTGGAGACGGCGGGCTGGCCGATATGGAGCTGGCGGGCGGCCGCGGAGAAGGAGCCCGTCTCCACCACGCGCACGAAGGTCGCCATCGCCTGATATCGGTCCATCGCCATTCCTCCGCGGAATGAACGTTATTGCTCAGGGCCTGCTGCCGTGTCGAGCCGGCCGGCGGCATCTGATCCCCACACCATACGCAGTCCAGGGAACAAAGCCATGCTCGAGGTTTACGCTTTCGCCACGCCTAACAGCATCAAGGTGCCGATCGCGCTGGAGGAGCTTGGACTCGACTACGCGCTGCACGGCGTCAACATCCGCAAGGGCGAGCAGAAGGCACCGAGCTTCGTGGCCCTCAACCCGAACGCCAAGCTGCCTGTGCTCGTCGATGGCGATCTGGTGCTGACCGAGTCCGCCGCGATCCTCGTCTATCTCGCGGAGAAAACCGGTCGCCTGCTGCCCGCCGCCGGCGAGGCCCGGGCGCGGGTGTTCGAGCAGCTCTTCTTCCACGCCTCGGGCCTCAGCCCGGCTTTCGGCCAGTCTGGCTTCTTCCAGCGTTTCGCGGCCGAGCCGCAGCCGATCGCGATCGAACGTTTCTTGACAGAAGCGAAACGCACCGTCGGCTTGCTCGATGGGCGGTTGGCCACACACCGCTTCATGGCCGGCAATGACCTCACCATCGCCGATATCGCGCATTTCGGCTGGCTCTGGCGGCGCGACTTCGCGGGCGTCGGGCTCGACGAGGCGCCCCACCTCGCCCGCTGGTACGCCGAGATGGAAGCGCGACCCGCCGTCCAGCGCGCCGTCGCCCGCGTCAGCACGCTCGTGCCTGCCGCCTGAAAACGCCTTATCTACAAAGGACCATAACGATGATGCTGCAAGCCAAGCTCGACGCCTTCAAGGCCGATTTCGAAGCGGGCAAGCCACCCTACAACGTGCCGCCGGCGGTGATAGAGACGATGCACCGGGCGACGGCGGAACTGATCGCGAGCGGCGCCGTCACCCGCGCGCTCAAGGCAGGTGACAAGGCACCCGCCTTCACGCTCGAGGATCCGGACGGCCAGCCCGTTTCCTCGGCGGAGCTCATCGCCCAAGGGCCGCTCGTGGTGAGCTTCTACCGCGGCGTCTGGTGCCCTTACTGCAACATGGAGCTGCAAGCGCTGCAGGCGGCGCTGCCGGAGTTCCGGAAGCTCGGCGCGAACCTGCTCGCGATCTCGCCGCAGACGCCGGTGAACAGCCGCAAATCGGTCCGGCAGAACGCGCTCGATTTCGCGATCTTGTCGGACAGCCATAACACTGTCGCCGCCGCCTTCGGCCTACGTTTCGAACTGCCCGATTACCTGATCGATCTTTACAAGAGCCTGAAAAGCGATCTGCCCGCCTTCAATGGCGACCCGAGCTGGACGCTGCCGATGCCCGGCCGCTTCGTCATCGCGCAGGACGGCACCATCCTCTATGCCGAGGTCAATCCGGACTATACCCGCCGCCCCGAGCCCGAGGACATGCTGCCGGCGCTGCGCCGGGCCGCCACCATCACCGCCTGAGCCCCCTTGGCAGCCGAGCCCCGGCCACCCCGGTGGCCAGGGTTCGCACGCGAGAGATCCCCCTGATGCCCCGCACCTTCCTCGTCACCGGCGCCAGCAAAGGCATCGGCCTCGCTCTCGCCCATCGGCTGAACCGGCAGGGGCATGCCGTCATCGGCCTCGCCCGCAGCCCTGCGCCCGGCTTCCCGGGCATGCTCGTGCCCGTCGATCTGGCCGATACGCCGGCGACCGACGCCATCTTGGCCGACCTCAGGACGCGGTTCCGCTTCGATGGCGTGGTCAACAATGTCGGCCTCGTGCGCCCGCAGCGGCTCGGCGCGGTCGAGCTTCCGGCCCTTGAAGAGGTGATGCGCGTCAACCTGCATCCCGCCGTCCAGACCGCGCAGGCGCTGCTGCCAGGTATGGTGGAACGCGGCTGGGGGCGGATTGTCAACATCTCCAGCCTCACGGTCCTCGGATCGGTTGAGCGTACCGCCTATGCTGCAGCCAAGGCGGCGCTCGTCAGCTTCAGCCGCAGCTGGGCGCTTGAACTGGCAAGCACGGGCATCACGGTCAACGCGGTCTCGCCGGGCCCCACGGAGACGGAGTTGTTTCGCGCCAACAACCCGCCGGGCAGCGCCGGGGAGCGGCGCTACCTGGCGGCGGTGCCGATGGCACGCTTCGGCCAGCCGGAGGAGATCGCCGCGGCCATCGCCTTCCTGCTCTCGGAGGAGGCCGGCTTCATCACCGGCCAGACGCTGCATGTCGATGGCGGCGCGTCGATCGGCAAGGCGGCTTTCTGACCGCATCCCGCCGAAGGGAGCGCCGAAGCACAAGGCCATGTCGAAACCATCCGCCACGAGATCGCCGACATGGTCGCGCCTCACGAATTCAAGCCGCAGATGCCGATGTTTGGCCAAAAAGCCGGCGAGTGCCCGCGCGAGGATCGGAAGCTTTCGACAGATATGCGCGTCGCTACCGGGCGGAGCGGCATGCGCTGCTGCGGCTGGCGCCCGGCTGGGTCCGCACCGAGACGGGCGGCTGGGGTAAGCCGGGGCTGCGATCTGGATCGGTTCAACACACCGACACCGTGGGGATGCCGAGGGAGACGATGCCGGACATTCCGTTGCCAGAACGTCTCCGCTGCGCGCCTCGCTGTTGATCTGGAGCTGGCCGCCAGGGCGGCCGGGCCGAGGAAACTGCAAGGGCCCGCGCCAAGGCTGGCCGATTTTGATCGGCATCAATGCGCCTCGATCCCGTCCGGGAACAGTCTTGCTTCATCCCCGCAGCGTCGGACGGAAGCATGGATACCCAGACCGCCCCGCCCAGCACATCAGGCCTTACGGCCTTCGCGGGGCGCGCCCTGGTCATCCTGCTCATCGGCGCGCTGGCGCTGGCGGCCTGGCGGCTTGCCGATCTCGGCTTGCTCCTTTTCGCGGCCGTGCTGATGGCGACAGGGCTTCGCGGGGCCGCCAAGGCGCTGGTACGGGTCGCCCCGATCGGGGAGGCCGGGGCGCTCGGCATCGTCGTGCTGCTCCTCCTGGCGATGCTTGCCGGATGCTTCTGGCTGTTCGGGAGCGTCGTCGCCGCCCAGCTGGACGAGTTGGCACGGCAGATCCCGCTCGGCTTGCGCGCCGTCACGGATCGGCTCGGCGCGCAGCCCCTCGGCCGCTTCGCACTGGAGCAGGCACAAGGGATCGACCTCGGGAACCTGTCGGCATGGATGGCGGCGGCGCTCGGCCGGGCGGCGCGGATCCTGGTGCGCGACCTTGCATATGGCGTGCTGACCTTCTTCGTCGCGATCTATCTCGCGGCCCAACCGGATCTCTATCGCCAGCTTTGCCTGCGCATGGTGCCGCCCGGCGCGGGCAGCCGCGTCAGCACGTTATTCGACCGGATCGCCCATGTCCTCAGACGCTGGCTGCTCGGTCAACTCGTGGTCATGGCCACGATCGGCATTCTGTCGGGCGTGGGCCTCTGGGCGCTCGGGATCGAGGCGGCGGCCGCTCTCGGCCTCGTCGGCGGCTTGCTGACCTTCATCCCCTATGTCGGCGCAGTTCTCGCCGCCGTCCCGGCAACGCTCGTCGCCTTGACACAGAGCCCGACAGACGCCGCTCTCGTCATCCTGATGTACATGGGTGTGCATTTCGTCGAAGGGAATTTCATAACGCCCCTGGTGCAGGCGGAGGCGACCGCCATGCCGCCGGTATTGTCGCTGCTCTCGACGATCGCGTTCAGCATCCTCTTCGGCCCCGCCGGGGCGCTACTCGCCGCTCCGCTCACGCTCTTGCTCCTGCTGAGCGTGGAGGTGTTCTCCAATCAACCGGTGGTGGCGGCTCCGGCCGCAGGCGTGCGGAAATCCGAGCCCGAACCCGGGCGGCCCGCCCGACCACCGGCGCCGAAGCGCACCATCGCTGCGGCCACCCTGCCGCGCCTCGTCGATCTGCTGCTGCTTGCCATCGCGGGGGCGGGGCTTGCGGCCGGCCTGGCCGCCCGCTGGGCAGGCTGGGCCGCCTGGGCGGAGTGGCTGCTGCTGGGCGGAACCGCCCCGGTGCTTGCCGCCGTGCTGCTCGACAGCCTGACCTCTCTTGCCCGGCGCGAGGTGGGGCTCGATATCATCGCGCTACTCTCCATCGGCGGCGCCCTGGCGCTCGGTGAGAATCTGGCGGCCGCCGTGATCGCGCTCATGTTGGCGAGTGGCCGGGCGCTTGAGGACTTTGCCGAAGCCCGCGCCAAGCGCGAGATGTCCGCGCTGCTGGCACGCGTCCCCCGCAGCGCCAATCGCTACGCGAACGGCACGCTCGCGACGGTGCCGCTCGAAAGCATCCTACCCGGAGACCGTCTCCTGGTGCGCGTGGGGGAGACGGTGCCGACGGACGGGACGGTGCTTGACCGGGCCGCGGTGCTCGACGAATCCGCGCTCACGGGCGAGCCTATTCCCGTCACCCGCGTCGCCGGCACCGCGCTCCGCAGCGGCGCGGTCAACCTCGGTGCGCCCTTCGACATGGAAGCCCGGTCACGCGCCGCCGAGAGCACCTTCGCGGGCATCGTGCGGCTGGTGGCGGCGGCACAGGCGGAGAAGGCGCCTTCGAGCCGCCTTGCCGACCGCGCCGCCTTCCTCTTCACGCCCCTCGCCGTCGGGCTCGCGGGGGCGGCCTGGGCCTGGAGCGGCGACCCGGTGCGGGGCCTTGCCGTCATGGTCGTTGCCACCCCATGCCCGCTGATCCTCGGCGTGCCGGTGGCGATCGTCTCCGGCCTGTCGCGCTGCGCCAGACGTGGCGTGCTGGTGAAGGGCGGCGGCGCGCTGGAGGTGCTGGCGCAGGTCCGCACGCTCTTCCTCGACAAGACCGGCACCCTGACCGCCGGCCACGCACGCATCCTCGCGGTCGAAGCCGCGCCGGGCGCCGATCCCGACGAGGTGCTCCGCCTCGGCGCCAGCCTCGACCAAGGCTCGCAACATCCGATCGCGCAGACCATCGTCGCCGCGGCTCACGCCCGGGGGCTCTCGCTCGCCCTGCCGACGGAGGTGGAGGAGGAGGCCGGCGCGGGCGTGAGTGGCCTTGTGGAGGGCCGGCGCGTGGCTATCGGGAGCCATGCCTACGCGCTCGCCCATGCGCCCGCCGAGGGCTGGACCGACCGCCTGCTCCGGCGCATGGCCTATGAGGGGGCGACGGGCGCGTTCGTCCTCGCGGAGGGGCGGCTGCTGGGCGCCGTCCTACTCGCCGACGAGATCCGCCCCGATGCGGCCCGCGCGCTCAGGATGCTGCGCCAGGCGGGGGTCCGTCGCACGATCATGCTAACGGGTGATCGGCGCGACACGGCCGAGGCGATCGGGGCGGCGCTTGGCGTGGATGATGTCCGGGCGGAGCAAGGGCCGGGAGACAAGCTTTCGGTGATCGCCGCGTCCCGCAAGGCGGGCGAGATCTGCGCGATGGTGGGGGATGGAGTGAACGACGCCCCAGCGCTCGCCGCCGCGAATGTGGGTATCGCGATGGGCGCACGCGGCTCGGGCGCGTCTTCGGAAGCGGCGGATGTCGTGCTGCTGGTGGACCGGCTTGACCGCCTTGCCGAGGCACTGGCGATCGCACGCGGAACGCGGCGGATCGCGGTGCAGACCGTCGGCATCGGCATGGGGCTTTCGGCGGTTGCCATGATCGCCGCCGCGCTCGGCCTTCTGCCGCCGGTGGCGGGCGCGCTGCTACAGGAGGTAATCGATACGGCGGCCATTCTCAACGCGCTCCGCGTGCTGCGGCTGCGCGTCCCGGGCCGGCCGCATGCCACGCTTGCCTTGGCCGAGGTGGCGCGCCTGCAGGCTGAACACGAGCGCCTTGCCGGGCCGCTCGCGCGGCTGCGGATTGTCGCGGACCAGCTCGCCACGCTGCCCCCCGCCGAGGCGGCGGCCTCCCTGATCGCGGTGGACAAGCTGGTGCGCGAGCAACTTCTGCGACACGAGCGGGAGGACGATACGCAGCTCTATCCGCCGATCGAGCGGGCGCTTGGCGGAAACGATCCAATCGCCGCGATGCACCGGGCACATCGCGAGGTGCAGCAGCTTGGCAGCCTCCTCGCCCGGATGACGGCCGACCTGCCGGCGGAGGGGCCGGGCCCGGAAGAAGCGAGCGACTTCCGCCGCGTCCTCTACGGTCTCGATGCTATTCTGCGTCTTCATTTCGCGCAGGAGGACGAGCTCTATCACAGCCTTGCGGAAGCCGAGGCTGGAGAAGGCTCCACGAGGAGGAGCCAGGTGACGAACCCGCGCTCCGCGACGGATTGACGGGTGGGAAAGGTCAGAAGCCGGCGCGCCACCCCGCGTCACCTTGGCACAGATGCGCGATGCATCGACATGGTCTCTTGCCATGACACGAAGCTTTTGATCGTGTCGCCGGGCGTGATGTCGCCGGCCCCATGCGAGATACCGGGCGACCATCCATCCGCATCGATCGCCTGACGGTTTTTGGCTCCCGATTGGCGCCAATCCCGCCAGCCAGGATCCCGCGGTGGGGTCGGGGATGTCGGCACCACGGGCGCACGGCCGGAGGCTGGCTTACCTTCATGGAACAACTGGCAGCGCCTGCGCGTCCAGCGCGTGCGGCGTCCGCCTAAGGCTGAAACAGGGCTTTCGGTATGCTCGCATGCACGCCCCAATTCCCGTCCACCACCTGGGTGATGCCAAAATCGACTGCGACCGAGAGCAATGAAATCGCCTCGTCCTCGGTTAACGTCTGCGCCGTCATCAGGAAGCGCCGTGCCTTGCGGAAGGCATCGCGCATCGCAGCGTCAAGCGAGGATCGCTTATAGACCTCGCTCTGCGCCGTCTCTCCGAAATCGGCGAGATAATCAGGGTGGCTGAAACCCTGGATGATCCAGTGCTCCTCGGTCTCGATCAGCGGATAGGAGAGATCGCGCAACATCGGCCCTGCCGTCTCGCGCGGATGCAGCGTCAAGCGCAGCTCGCCCGTCATCGAGCATTCGATGGCGGTGCCCGCAACTTCGCCATCGCCTTGCGCCGCATGCGGGTCTCCAAGCGAGAGCAGCGCACCGGGCACCGAGACCGGCAGGAAAATGCGCGTGCCCGCGCCCAGGCGCCAATTGTCGATATTGCCGCCGAAAGCCGAGGGCGGCACGGAATCGAGCAGTCCGGGGTGATCTGGCGCAAGCCCGATGGTGCCGAAATGCGGCCGTACCGGCACATGCACGCCCGCAAGCACGCCGCCCAAACGCTCGATGGTTGAGGGATCGACCGGCACGCCGGGATAGTCGATCGTCGGGTGCAGCACGCCGGAAGGATCGCGCTGCGGGGTCCAGCGGAAGCTGTACTCGGCATGGGCGCACAGCCGGTTGCCGCAGCTCAGCACCTCGTAGAGCGTCACGACCTCGCGCGGGCGCGGCCCTGTCAGCAGTTCGTCGTAATGCCGTCCCCACCAGACCGCGGCATTGCTGCCGAAGCTCCGCCCCTCATACCCCGGGGCGCGGCTCGGCCGCGGCGTGATGGCGAGAATCTCGACCTCCAGCACGTCGCGCGGGCGCGCAGCTTCCACCGCGATGGGTCCGGTCAGGATATGCACGCCGAAGCCCTCGCCCGCGCCCCTGCCGTAGATTGAGGCATCAAGCGGCCCGGCGCCGCGCCGGTCGACCGCCTTTCGCTCAGCCGTCCAGTGAAACACGGCCTCGGCATCGGCATCCCCCAGGATCATGCGCGCCGGATCGTCGGAGGCATGTTGCGTCAAGGTCTCGACGGTGACGGTATCGCCCGAGCGGACGGTGAGTGCAGGCGCAAGGGCGCGGCTGAAATAGCCCCAATGAATGGTCTCCGGCCTGGCCCGCAGGTGGTGATGCGCTGGGCCCGTGGCGCTCGGCCTGCTCGCCTGGGCCGAGGCGGGCGGTGGCGGCGCCGGAACCTTGGCCCCCGCCTGCGGACGGCCACGGCTGCGCAGAGGCGCGGGGGCGGAAGCCGCCGCCTCGCCTTGAGCACGGTGTTGCGCGGGTGACAGGCCAAAGCGCTGTCGGAAGGCGCGGCTGAAATGCGTCGGGTCTTCGAAGCCGCAGCGGAAGCCGATTTCGGCCACGGCAAGCGCCGCTTGCGTCGGATCGCGCAGGGCATCGGCTGCGCGCGTCAGCCGCCGATGGCGCAGATGCTGGCTGAAGCTTCTCCCCTCACCCTCCAGCAGCTTCTGCACGGCACGCTCCGACATGCCTTCCTCAGCCGCAAAGCGGGAGAGGTTGAGATGCGGCTCGGCCAAGCGCCGCTCGATCGCGGCGAGGATGCGTTGGCGAAGTGCTGCGCGCTGCGCCGTGCCACCGCTCAGGGCGCCGAGGATCGTGGGCAGGATCTCGCCGAGTGCCGTCTCCAGCGCGGAGAGCACCGCCTCTGTCCCGCTGTCCAGCGCGTCCCCGATGGTGCTGAGCAGGCCAGCAAGCACCGGCTGATCGGCAAGGCGCAGCGGCTCGGCCGTCTCCGCCAGGCCCTCGGCGAGGGCCGCCCAGCGCGGGTCCCGCCGCGGCAAGTGCAGCAGGAACAGCCGGCACGGCACTCCCGGCCGCAGCAAGGGGCCAGGGCCCATGGGCCAGCAGAGAAGGTCGCGCGGGCCTAAGGGCGCCCCGCTCTCCAGCCGCGCCGTGCCGCTGAGCAGAAGGCCGAGCAGAAGAATCTCCGCGCCGGTTTCGCCCAGCCGGCCCAAGCCTTGCGCGTCCGTCGCGAGCAGCGAGAAGGCTGTGCCCCGCGGCGCCTGCCAGTGGAGCAAGCGGCCCATCGGCGGCGGCCCTTCCCCCGGCGCGCTGAGGCTGAGGCCGATGCCGCGCAGCGCCTCGCTCCAGGCCGCGTGCCGACGGTCCAGCGGAAAGGGATCGGTGGTGAAGCGCAGGATAGCCATGGCCCGTCCATCTGCAGGATGGCCGGGGCCATGCAAGAACTCAGCCCGGCGGGAAAACCGCCCGGCAGATGCGGGCATGCACGCCCTGCCGCCCATCCACCACCTGCGTCACGCTGAAATCCGTCGCCACGCTCATCAGTGAATAGGCATCATCGCGGCTCAAGCCCCGATGCTCCGTCAACAGCCGCAGCATCTCGAGGCTCGCATTCTTCATGGCGAGGTCGAGGTCCTCGTCGAAGCCATGCGTTATCCAGTATTTCGGCGTCTCGAGCAGCGGCGAGGGAAAGGCGAAGTCCCGGCGCAGGAAGATCTGCATGGTCACGTCGAGCGAGGCTTCGATCGCGGTGCCGCTGATCTCGCCATCGCCTTGGGAGATATGCGGGTCACCGATGGAAAAAAGCCCGCCATCGACCTGCACGGGGTAGAACATCGTCGCCCCCGCGCCGATCCGCCAGTTGTCGATATTGCCGCCATGCTTGCCGGGCGGCACGGTGGAGACGCGCCCTGCCTCGTCGGGGGCGACCCCCGCGGTGCCGAGATGCGGGCGCACGGGGATGCGAATGCCGGCGAGCGCAGGCTGGCGGCAGCAATTCCGCGCCTCCGTGATCGTGCCGGGGGTGAGATACTTGCCCGGGAAATCATAGGCGAAGACGGCTTCGGCCGTCTGCCCCGCCTCGTCCATTTTGTAGACCGTCACTCGCTCCTTCTCGCCAAACTCCTTGTAGAGATGGCCCCAATGGGCGGCGAGATTGGAGCCATAGCGCAGCCGCGGCGTCATCTGGAGATAGCGCACCTCCAGCATGTCGCCCGGGCGCGCGCCGTCCACGAAGATCGGCCCCGTCATGATATGCACGCCGGGATTGCGATCGGCCTCCGGCACTTCGCGGAAGATACGCTCGACCCCGGCATCGAACATGAGGTCCGGCGCATCGCCCGCATGATGGGTGATGGCCTCGGCGCGGATGATGTCGCCGCTCTTTACGGTGAGCGCGGGCGCGAGGGCGGCATCGAAATAGCCCCAATGCACGGTCTCGGGCGTCGCCGGCAGCGCGTGCAAACTGGGCTGCAAGCGCTCCCGCTCGGCCGCATGGTCATTCTGGATCAGGCTCATCTGCATCTTCCGTCAAAGAGCGGGGGGAGAGGATCAGGCGGGGATGCCGGCCACAAGGTCGATCTCGACCAGGGCGCCGACCGCGAGTGCCGTGACGCCGACACAGGTGCGGGCTGGCAGCGGCCCCTGGAACCAGCTGCGATAGGCGGCGTTGAAGGCCGCATAGTCGCGCGCGAAGTCCGTGAGGTAGACGCGCACCATCAGCGCGGAGTCCATCGTCAGCCCGAATTGCGCGAGCACGGCTTCGAGATTGCGGCGCACCTGCTCGGCCTGCGCCACCACGTCGCCCTCGATCATGCGGCCGGTTTCCGGTTGTGTCGGCATCTGACCGGTGATGTGCAGCGTGTCACCCCAGCGCACGGCATGGCTGAAGGGTGCGACACCCGGCGGCACGCCCTGGGCGGGGGTGAAGGTGAAACTCTGCTTCTCGGTCATGCTATCGCCTCGACAGGCTCGCTCGCCCCCATGATGCGCAGGAAGCGGCGGGTGAGCGGGTTCTTGGGGTGGGAGAGGATGTCCCGCGCCGGGCCTTCCTCGGCGATCACGCCGCCGGCAAGAAAGACCACGCGGTCCGCCACATCGCGCGCGAAGCGCAGTTGATGGGTCGAGATGATCATGGTCAGCCCATCCTCCGCGGCGAGGCGGCGGATGACCTCCAGCACCTCGCCCACAAGCTCGGGGTCGAGCGCGCTCGTTGGCTCGTCGAGCAGGAGCAGGCGCGGATTGGGGGCCAGCGCACGGGCGATCGCCACGCGCTGCTGCTGCCCGCCCGAGAGATGGCGCGGCAGGGCATGGGCACGATGGGCGAGGCCGACGCGGGTGAGAAGCGCCATCGCCCGCGCCTCCGCCTCTGCCGCCGGCACGCCGTGAACCCAGCGTAGCGGCCCCGCGACGTTTTCGAGCGCGGAGAGATGCGCGAAGAGGTTGAAGTGCTGGAAAACCATGCCGAGGCCAAGCTCGGCCCGGGCGCGCGCCATGGCGCGTGGCGTGACCGGCCGGCCATCGGCGCCGCGGCCAAAGGCTTGGCCCGCGATGAGCACGCGCCCATGGTCCCAATCCTCCAGCCCATCGAGGCAGCGGAGCAGCGTGCTCTTGCCTGAGCCCGAGGGGCCGAGGAGTGCGACCACCTCGCCCGCGCGCACCGAAAGGCTGACGCGGTCCAGCACCAGCTGGTCGCCGTAGAGTTTTCGCAAATCCCGTGCTTCGAGCACAATATCCCCGAAGCTGCGCGGTGCATGGGGCCGGGCTGCGCCCGGCAGGCAATCAGGCTCCGCGGGCTCCTCGGTTGTCGGCTCTTCTGGCGCCACCGGCACAGGCAGCGGGCCTTGCGCGCGATACCAGGGCATGAGGCGCAGAAGCCTGCTTTCCGACCGTCCGCGATCGAGATCGAGCGCACGTTCGGCCACCAGCTGCAAGCCGCTGACGGCACCCGTCAGCACCAGATACATGACGCCCGAGGCGAAGAAGATCGAGAAGAAGTCGAAGGTGGAGGAAGCAAGCTGCGTGCTGCGCAGCGTTAGCTCCTGCACCGAAATCACGCTGGCGAGCGACGAATTTTTGAGTGCGGAGACCGCCTCGTTGCCGAAGGCCGGCACCATGATGCGGATCGCCTGCGGGCCCACGATGCGGCGCATGAGAACGCTTGGCGTCATGCCGAGCGCCTGGCCAGCCGCGCGCTGCCCGCGATCGACGCCCAAGATCCCCGAGCGGAGGATTTCCGCGATGAAGGGCGCTTCATTGGCGGAAAGTGCCAGTGCCGCCGCCATGGCCGCACTCAGCTTCAGCCCGATATGGGGCAGCGCATCATAGGCGAAGACAAGTTGCAGGATCAACGGCGTGCCGCGGAAGATCACGGTATAGCTGCGCGCGATTGCCGAGAGAAGCGGGAACCGGGCGAGTTGCATGCTCGCCAGGATCAGCCCCAGGATCAGCCCGCCCGCCAGGCCGAGCACCGTCACCTCGATGGTGAAGACGATGCCCGTCAGCAGATAAGGCAGGCTCAGATAATGGAGGAAAAGCTGCATCAGCCCGTCACGAGATGCGGTGCGGCGACGCTGCCGGCATCGAGCGACCACTTCTTGAGAAGCATTTCCTGCGCACCGGATTTCTGAAGAGCAGTGAGTGCTGCGACAAAGGCATCGCGCATCTCGGTCTTCCCCTTGGGCACGCCGATGCCGATGTAATAGGGCAGCGTCACGGCGACCGCTTTGCTCAGCTTGTCCGGATAGGCTTTCACCGCCTGATCGACCGTATTGACATCGTTGATATAGGTATCGGCGCGTCCCGCGAGAATCGCCTGGATGCAATCGGCGTTGTTGTCATAAAGCTGCAGCTGCGGCGCGGGCTTGCCGGCAGCTTTACAAGCGGGTGCGAGGTTCTGCACCAGCGGCACTTCGACGAAGCCGGTATTCTCGGCGGCCGTCGTGCCGCAGAGCGAGGTATTGATGCCGGTGATCTTCTTCGGATTGCCCTTCGCCACGAGCACACCATCGAACACTTTGGAATAGGTGATAAAGTCGGCGGCCTTCGCGCGCTCGGCGGTCGCGTAGATGTCCGAGATCACAAAGTCAGCTTGCCCGCTCTGCAACGTCGGCAAGAGGGCGGCGAAGGCGACGGGCTTGTAGGCGACCTTGAAGCCGAGGCATTTGCCGATCGCTTCGCCGAGGTCGATGTCGAAACCGATGTATCGGCTCGGGTCTTGCGGATCGAGCGCCTCGTAGCCCGGCGTGTGCGGGTTGATCGCGTTCGTCAGCGTCTTGCCCTTGAACATCGGGTATTTCGCCTGGAGCGCGGTGCAGGCGGCAGGCGTGGGCGGCAGGCCGCTACCGGCCGCATGGGCCAGGCGTGGCGCTGCCACCCCGAGCAGACAGGCAGCACCGAGGACGGCGCGCAGCACGACGCGCCGCAGTGGCAGGGAAATGCTTTTGCCGAGCCGCATCCAGATCACTCCTCTAAGATTTCGGAGCGATTATAGGAAGCCGGCAGGGTATCTCCTTTGGAAGGGAAGGATACCTTGTTGGCAAATTTAGAGGGACAATCCGCAGTTTGCTTCTAATGTCACCGGATTTTGATGCATTGCCTTATTTTTAGGCAGACAACATTTACGCTGTGGCGCCTGCCCAACCATCAAGGCAAGGTATTGGATCCACGCCCGGCACGAGAGGCGACATTCGAACCCCTGTTACCGCCGTGAAAGAGACTGGCGTGATGCCCGTATATCGGCCAGATATTGGACACTAACCTGCCAAAAATCTCATAAATCATTGAAAAAATTGGCGTCCCGTAGGGGATTCGAACCCCTGTTACCGCCGTGAGAGGGCGGTGTCCTAGGCCTCTAGACGAACGGGACAGGCCGGCGCGGCGCTTCGGCTCGCGTGGGCCGGGTCTATAACCGCCCTCTATGCGCAGGGCAAGGGGCATTGGCTGGCAAGCCTCAGCATTTGCCGCATGGCGGGGCGGCGGCACCCTGCAGAGGCGCAGCGGGCAGAAAAATTGCGAAAAACGCCAACGAAAGCGCATCAATTCGTTGCGACCGACGCGCTGCGATGCACAATAGGCGCATGCCAGACCAGCACAGCACTGCCGACGCCCCACCCCGCCCCGAAACCCCCGCGCAGATCGCGGCGCTCGCGGCCGAGCTTCTCGGTGTCATGCGTGGCGCGCTCGAACGCGCGGCCCAGGATCCGTTCAGCAATCCGGTCATGTCCATGGCGCTCGCGATTTCACGGCGGCTGGACCAGGGGCAGCTCAGCGAAGCCGATCTCTCCGGCCTTGTCTGCTGGCTGCGCGACGAAGCCTATCAGCAGCGCGCCGCCAGACTCGCCGCTTATGTCGGCCTCGCCCAGGGCGAGAGGGCGGAAAGCGCGATGGCGACCCTCGCCGCCCGCCTCATCCGCCCCGACCCGAACGACAGCGCCCTGCCCTTCGCGCAGTTCCGCCAGGCGGTGGAGCGCACGCGCTATTCCGCCGTCTTCACCGCCCACCCTACCTTCTCGCTCCCCTATCCGGTGGCCGATGCGCTGGCCCGCGCCGCCTCGGGCGAAGAGGGCGTCTCCTGCTTTACCTCGCACCGCCCGGCGCCCGTCACCCTCGAAGACGAGTTCGCCCAGGCCCATGCCGCGATCGCCCGCGGGCGCGACGCGATCGATCTGCTGAACGGCGCCATCTTCGACGCGGCGCGCGAGACCTGGGCGCATCGCTGGCTCGATCTTTCGCCGCGCCCGATCACCCTCACGAGCTGGGTCGGCTATGATACCGACGGGCGCACCGATATCGGCTGGTGGGATACGCTGCGGCTGCGGCTGCGCATGAAGCTCTACCAGTTGCAGCGGCTGGCGGCGCAACTCGAACCCCTGCCGGCGGCCGCCGCCATCCTCGCCCGCACCGAGCGCGCGATCAGCGCCGTCGAAACCCAGATCGCCGCCGCCCCGAACGGCACCGATGTCGTCGCCGTCGGCGCTTTCGGCCAAGCCCTCGTCGGGCTGCGCGAGGAAGCGCTGACGACGCCCGAGCCGCTCCTCGCCCTCTTTCCGGCAGCCCTCGCGCAAGCCGATGAAGCCGAGCGCCGCGCGCTGCTCATCGCGCGGGCCGGCCTCGTCTCGCACAATCTCAGCCTCACGCATACGCATACGCGCCTCAACTCGGCGCAGCTGCATAATGCCGCCCGCCAGCGCCTCGGCCTTGCCGATCCGCCGGCCGATGCCTCGCGCCGCCGGGTGCTGCTCGGCGCGATCAACCAGGCGCTTGAAACGGTCAAGCCCGAGCCGATCAATTTCGGCACGCTGATGGCGGAGCAGGCCTCCGCCGCACGGCTGATGATGACGGTGGCGCAGATCGTCAAGCATATCGATGCCGCGAGCCCGGTGCGCTTCCTCATCGCCGAAACCGAAACCGGCTACACCCTGCTCACCGCTCTCTATTTCGCCCGCCTCTTCGGCATCGACGACAAGATCGAGATCAGCCCGCTCTTCGAAACCGCGGAGGCGCTGAGCCAAGGCCATCGCATCGTCGAAGAAGCGCTGCGCAGCCCGCATTACCGCGCCTATCTCCGCCGCACCGGCCGGCTCGCCGTGCAGTTCGGCTATTCCGATTCGGGGCGCTACGTCGGCCAGATCGCGGCGACCTATCTGATCGAGCGGCTTAGGCTCAAGATTTGCGAGGCGATGGTCAAGCACGGGCTCACCGATGTCGAGCTGGTGCTGTTCGATACCCATGGCGAGAGCATCGGCCGGGGCGCGCATCCGGGTTCGCTGATCGATCGCCTCGCCTATCTCTCCCCCGCCGTCGGCCGCCGCGCCTTCCAGGCGGCAGGCATCGCCTATCGGGAAGAGAGCGCCTTCCAGGGTGGCGACGGCTACCTGCTCTTCGGCACCCCCGCCCTCGCCGCCGCCACCATCATGCGCATCGCGGAATTCGCGCTCGGCGAGGTGAATGAGAAGGAAGATCCGATCTACCAGGATCCGGACTTCGCGGCGGATTTCTTCGCCACCATCCGCGGCAGCATGGAGGAGCTGGTCGAAGATCCGGGCTATGCCGCACTGCTCGGCACCTTCGGCCCGGCGCTGATCGACCGGACAGGCTCGCGCCCCGCCGCCCGGCAAAGCGATGCCTCGGGCGGCCCCGCCATCATCAGCCATCCGCGCGAATTGCGCGCCATTCCGAACAACGCCATCCTCCAGCAGCTCGGCTGGTGCGCCAATACCTTGCAGGGCCTCGGGCTTGCCGCCAGCCGCAACCCCGATCAGGTCTCGGAACTGCGGCGCACCAGCCCGCGCTTCCGCCGCGCCATGGATTTCGCCTCCCACGCCTTGCGCCATTCGCATCTTGATGTGCTGCGCGCGGTGGTCGCGACTCTCGACCCCGGCACCTGGCTCGATCGCGCGGGCCATGCGGCGATCCCCGGCCGGCGCGAGGCGCTGATGGCGGTTGCCCAAGGGCTCGAACAGCTCGGCATCTGGTCGGAGGTGCTCGCCATGTTCCGCCGCGTCAACACCGATCATCTGGCCTTGCGCGCCGCCTGGCCCGATGCGCCGCAGATGAGCGAGCGGGAATTGCTGCTGCATGCGCTGCGGCTGGCCGCCATCCACCGCATCTGGATCCTCACGGCGATGATCCCCGATTTCGCGCCCCGCCTCGGCGTCATGCGCACGGGGCTACAGCAGCGCCTGCTCCGGCTCGACGTGCCGGCGGCACTGGCGACGCTCGGGCGGATTTTCCCCTCCGCGCCGGACGACACCGCCGGGACCGATTTCGGCGAGCCCGGCTCCTCCCCCAATAGCCTCGGCTACGGGCGGGAACATGCCGAGATCTTCACCCCGATCGGGCGCTATTTCGAACTCGTGCGTGAAATCAGCACCGCCATCTGCCATGAGGTCGGCGCCTTCGGGTAAGCCCCGAGCGACAGAAGGGGCCCGGCGGCCGGGGTGCGATGCTCAAGGCCCGCCGCCGCGCGCTTTTCGCGGATGTAACGACGGCCGGCGCGTCCGGTTAACCCTGGGCGTTGCGCACGCCGGAGGGCAGGCGCACAACCAGCCCGTCGAGGCTATCGTCGATCACGATCTGGCAGCCAAGGCGCGAGGTCTCTTCCAGGCCGAAGGCGAGATCGAGCATGTCTTCCTCGTCCTCGCTCGGCGTGTTGAGCTTGTCGAACCATTCCGGATCGATGATGACGTGGCAGGTCGAGCAGGCGAGAGAGCCTTCGCACGCGCCCTCGAGGTCGATCCCGTGCTTATGCGCCACTTCGAGCACAGAAAGACCGCGCGGCGCATCGACCTCGCGCCGGGTTCCGTCTCGCTCCACGAAAGTCATCTTCGGCATCGGCTCTTGCTTTCCTCGAAAACGGGGCCCCGGGCGGCCTTCGCATCCGTCTGGCGAAGGCGGCCAGCGCCCCCGCCCCTGGGAGAGGCGCGTCTCCGCGGCCCACCCTCACCGGGCTCTGCTCTAGCCCGCCACCGCCTCTGCCGCGACCCGGCGCGCGGCTTCGGCAAGGGCCGCGGCGGCGGTAGCGATATCCTCCGCCGAGGTCAAGCGGCCGAGCCCGATGCGGAGGCTCCGGCGGGCCGCTTCCGGCGCAAGGCCGAGCGCCGTCAGCACATGGCTGGCCCCTACGCCGCCATCCGGCCCGCTGGTGCAGGCGGAGCTTGAGGAGAGGCAGAGATCGGGCGCCGCCGCGAGCAAGGTCGAGGCGCTGCCGGCGGGAAAGGTGAGGTTGAGGTTGCCCGCCACCCGCCGCTCGGGATGGCCGTTGAGGATGACGCCCGGGATCGCGCGCGTGAGCCGGGCATGCAACTCGGCCGCGAGGGCGCCGAGGCGGGCGGCTTCCGCCGGCCCCTCGCTCCGCGCCAGGCGCGCGGCCTCCCCCATGCCGATGATCAGCGGCACCGGCAGCGTGCCGGGGCGCAAACCCCGCTCCTGCCCGCCGCCCGCCATCAGCGGGCTGATCCGCATGCGCGGCCGCCGGCGGATATAGAGCGCACCGATCCCCTTGGGGCCGTACATCTTGTGGGCGGAGAGGGAGACGAGATCGGCGGCGAGCGCGCGCATGTCGAGCGGAATGCGCCCCGCCGCCTGGGCGGCATCCACGTGTAGGGCCGCCCCCGCCCCCTTTACCATCGGCGCCAGTGCAGCCAGATCCTGCACCACGCCGATCTCGTTATTCACCGCCATGATGGAGACGAGCAGCGTCGGCACGGCCAGCGCATCGGCCAGCCGCTCGGGGTCGAGCAGACCGTCGGAGCGCACCGGCAGCACTACCGGCTCGAACCCCTCTTCGGCGAGGCCGGCCACCGGGTCGAGCACGGCATGATGCTCGGTCGCGAGGGTGATGACGCGGCGGCGCGGGTTACCGAGCTGCCGGGCGAAACGGGCGGCACCGAGGATCGCCAGATTGTTCGCTTCCGTCGCCCCCGAGGTGAAGATGATCTCCTCCGGCTGCGCCCCGATCAGGCTCGCCACGGCATCGCGCGCGCCCTCCACCGCCTCGGCCGCCTGCCGGCCCATGCCGTGCTCCACGCTGCCGGCATTGCCGAAGCAGTCGGAGAACCAGGGCAGCATGGCGGCGAGGACGCGGGCATCGCATGGGGTCGTCGCATGATGGTCGAGATAGATCACGCAGCATGCCTCCCAAGGCGGGTTACCATGGCGGCATAGGCCGAAGCAAAGGCGGCGGCATGCTCCGCGCCCGCATTCCACGGAAGGGAAACCCGGATCGCCTCGCCGGCGAGGGGGCCGAGGCCCATCGCCTCCAGCACATGGCTGCGCGCGACCTTGCCGGAGGAACAGGCGGACCCCGCCGAGACGGCGAGGCCGGCGAGATCGAGCGCGATCACCTGCGCCTCGGCCCGCACGCCGGGGAGCGCGAGGCAGGTGGTATTGGGCAGGCGCGGGGCCCCGGCCCCAAGGACGACGCCGCCGGCCTCACGGGCCGCCGCCTCGATCGCATCGCGCAACGGGCCGAGGCCAGCGGCCGCGGCAGGCGCCGCCGCTGCTGCCGCCGCGGCGAAACCGGCGATCGCTGGCAGGGCATGCGTGCCGCCGCGCCGCCCCCGCTCCTGCCCGCCGCCGGCGACCAGCGGGGCGAGACGGTCCGCCGCTTCCGGCGTCAGCAGGAGCGCGCCGACACCGGGCGGCCCGCCCAGCTTATGGGCCGAAAGGCTGAGGGCATCGGCGCCCGATTCGGCCAGGGAAAGTGCCAGCCGCCCGGCGCCCTGCACCGCATCGACATGCAGAACCGCCCCCGCCGCGCGGCAAAGCGCGGCGATCGCCGCGATCGGCTGGATCGCGCCGGTCTCGTTATTGGCAAGCATGACGGAGACGAGGGCGGGCCCTCTGCGCAGCATGGCCTCCAGCCGATCGAGGCGGACCACCCCTTCGGCATCGACCGGGATGACGCCCGCCTCAGGCCCGGCCGCGGCGATCACCGCCGCATGTTCGCTGGCACCCCGCAGGATCGGCAGGCCGAGCGCGTGGCCAAGGCCGTGGATCGCCAGGGCATCTGCCTCCGTTCCGCCTGCGGTGAAGACGAGGTTGCGCGGCGCTCCGCCGAAGCGCCGGGCGATGGTTTCGCGGCAATCCTCCAAAAGCCGCCGCGCCGCCCGCCCCTCCCCATGGATCGAGGAGGGATTGCCGAGCGTATCGAGGGCGAGCAGCATCGCCGCCCGCGCTTCGGGGCGCAGCGGCTCGGTCGCATTCGCGTCGAGATAGTAGCGGGGGGCTGTCATGGCGCGGCCGGGCCCTGCGGTGCCGCGTTGCAGCGGTGGGCGCGAAGCGGCCGAGCGGCCGTGCGGTCAGGGCTTGCGCGCAGAAACATGCAGGCCATGCGACATTTCCATATGAATCCGCTCATCCATCGCCTTATTATCGCCTTCGTCCTCGACAGATGAAAGGCTTTGCCGAGGCGGCTGCCATCCCTTCCCGCCTTCCCCCACCCTGCCCGCAGAGGCGCCGCGGACGGCGTTTCGTCCTGCGTTCCTCCTGGGCCATGCCATCGCTCGCCAGCCTCCTCGGAGACTGCCGCAGCCATGACGGTGCGGCATGTGGGGGTTTCGAGCGTGGCGCGGTGAGGCCGCGCTGGTTACTAGTGGATGCAGTTCGCCCATGAGCCTCTTTCGCGGGAATGAGCTTTGGTCGGTCGTCCGAGTGATCGGGGGGCCCAATCGCTATCTAAAAATAGGTTTAGAGCGCCATGCCTGAAGTGATGTTCGCCGGCCCTGACGGTCGTTTGGAAGGCCGCTACCACCACAGCAAGGAGACGGGCGCGCCGCTCGCCCTCGTGCTGCATCCGCATCCCCTGCATGGGGGCACCATGAACAACCGGATCACCTACGGGATGTTCCAGGCGTTCCAGCGGCTCGGCTTCTCCGTGATGCGGTTCAATTTCCGCGGCGTCGGCCGCAGCCAGGGCCGCTACGATGGCGGAATCGGCGAGATCAGCGATGCCGCTGGCGCGCTCGACTGGATGCAGTCGATCAACCCCAATTCCTCGGGGCTGTGGATTGCCGGCTATTCCTTCGGCGCCTTCGTCGGCATGCAGCTGCTGATGCGCCGGCCGGAGATTTCGGGCTGGATCAGCGTCGCCCCGCCGGCCACGCATTACGATTTCGGCTTCCTCGCCCCCTGCCCCACTGGCGGGCTCATGATCCATGGCGATGCCGACGAGCTGGTGGCCGAATCGGGCGTGCGCAAGCTCGTGGACAAGCTCAACACCCAGAAGGGCGTCTCGATCGACTATCGCGTCTATGAGGGCGCGGATCACGTGATGGCCAATTACGCGGATCGTATCGGCCAGGATCTGGAGGACTATGTGCGCACGACGATGGCACGCAAGCAGATGGCCCTCGCCGCCGACTGAGAGGCAGCGCATAAAGGCATAAATATATGTTTATGTCCGCATGACTATCGAGGCCGGGTGCCGCAAAGCGCCCGGCTTTTTTGTTCAGAGCATGTGCAGCACCGAGCGGCCGCGATCGCGGAGTTCGGCCACACTCGCAAGACCCATGAGCGCCAGGGTCGCATCAAGTTCGGACGCCAGCATGGCGATGACGCGGGCGACGCCGGCCTCACCCCCGGCCGCCACGCCCCAGGCCTGCGGCCGCCCGATGGATATGGCGGAAGCGCCCAGGGCCAGCGCGATCGCCATATGGGCGCCGCGGCGGAAGCCGCCATCGATCAGCACCTCCATCCGGTCGCCGACTGCGTCCACCACCCGCGGCAAGGCCATGATGGTGGAAGAGGCGTAATCGAGCTGCCGCCCGCCATGGTTCGAGACCACCACGGCATCCGCCCCGAGATCGGCCGCCCGCCGCGCATCCTCGGCTTCGAGGATACCTTTGATGACCAGCTTGCCCCGCCAGCGCCCGCGCAGCCATTCGACATCCGCCCAGGAAAGTCCGGGGTCCATCTGGCGCGAGAGATTGCCCGCCTGCTCCATCACACCCTTGCCGAAGCCACCCTCCCGCGCGACGCCGACCTGCGGCATGCCATCGGCCACCATATCGAGGCACCAGCGCGGGCGGGTCAGCATATCGAGCCACTGGCTGAGGGTCGGGCGCGTGAGATCGCGAAAGCCGTTCCGCGTATCCCGCTCCCGCAAGGGCGTCACGGCGGTATCGACGGTGAGGAACAGCGCCTCTACCCGTGCGCCTTCGGCACGCGCGATCATCCTCTCGGTGTTCTGCCGGTCCCGCAGCACGTAGAGCTGGGAATAGACGGCGGTGTTGGGCGCTTCCCGCGCCACCTCGTCCACCGGGCAGATGGAAAAGGCGGAGACGCAGGAGGGAATGCCTGCCGTGGCTGCCGCCCGCGCGGCCTGCACTTCGCCCTTGCGGGCGAACATGCCGAGGAAGCCGACCGGCCCCAGCATCAGCGGCAAGGCATGCTCACGGCCGAGGAACGCGGCCGAAAGATCGCGCTGCGCAACATCCCGCAGCACGTGCTGGCGCAGGCGGAAGGCGGCGAAATCCGCCTCGTTGGCGGCCATGGTAAGTTCCGCATTGGCGCCGCCATCGATGTAATCGAAGAAGATGCGCGGCAGGCGGCGGCGTGCGAGGCGGCGCAGATCGGCGATGTTATGGGCGTTCTTCATTCTCTGTCCGGCCGATGGGTTTGCGGGGCTGGCGGCCGAGGCGGCCGATCATCCAGGAGCGGAAGAGGCTGATCACCGGATCGCCGAGGTCTTCCGAATGGAAGGTGAGGTAATAGCCGAAACCGTCCTCGCCCGTCGCTTCATAAGGCTGCACCAGGCGCCCCGAGGCGATCTCGGGGGCGAACATGTCGATATCGGCCAGCACAACGCCGTGGCCGGCCATGGCGAATTGCACCGCGAGGGTGACCGTATCGAAGGCCATGCCGCGCCGGGTATCGAGGGCGAAGCCCTGGGCACGGGCGAAATGCGCCCAATGCGCGCCGATCGGCTCGCCCTGCAGCTTCACATGCAGCAGTTCCTGGCGCCCGAGGAAGGCCGACAGGTCGATCCCCTGGCTCGCCGCCGCCACCGATGGCGCGCAGACCGGCGCGACGCGCACCAGCCAGAGCAGATCGCGCACCGTGCTGCCCGCCTGCGGCCGATCGTAAACGACGGCGACATCCACCTCCCCCGCCGGCAGGCCGGTGCCCAGGCTGGTCGAAACATCGATGAGGATATCCGGGAAGGCGCGGCGGAAATCGCCGAGGATAGGCAGCGCCACCTGATGCAGGAAGGACGGCGGCATATGCACCCTGAGGCGCCGCTGATGCCCCGCCTCCTCGCGCAGGATGTCGTTCATCACCTCTTCCAGTCGATCAAAGGATTTCTGCACCACGGGCAGCAGCGCGGCACCCGCAGGCGTCAGCGCAAGGCCGCTCGGGCGGCGTTCCAGGAGCGGGCGGCCGAGCAGATCCTCGAGCGCGGCGACATGCCGGCTCAAGGCACTCTGCGTCACCTGCAGGCGCTGAGCGCCGCCGGTGAAGCTCAGCTGGCGCGCCACCGCTTCGAAAGCGCGCAGCGCGTTGAGCGGCAGCCAGCGGCGGTCGATCACAGCCATCGGTGGGGTCCATACCAGGCGCTGCGGCACGGCAGACGCGCCCTTGCCGTTTAGGCATCTGATGAAGCGGCGGGCAAGCCCTGCCTGCTTCGCCGCCAGCTGAGCCCGCTCCGCCCTGCGGCGCGATCAAGCCGCGCGGCCGCCGGCGGCTTGGCATCGTCCTTGCTGGAGACTCTGCCGCAACCTTTCCGCAAGCACCTGATCCCGCATGGAAACCCCCTCTCGCGGCGGCATCGGGCGCGAGACGAATTGACAGAGAGTGAAATTCCCGCCGAGATGCCATTCCCAAAGCGCATAGGAAGACGCACGCTTCCCCCACCGGCGAGCCAGGTCTCGGACTTCACCCAAAGCAGGCCGCCCAAGGCGGCACATCGACGAGGTTGCAATGTCTCAGCGTGATCAGTTCATCTCCCAAATCCGGCGCAATCTCGGCGAGGCAGAGAATGATCTGCTCGACAATGCGCTGGCCGGGCGCGTCGATCGGCGCAGCTTCCTGGCGCACGGCACGCGGCTCGGCCTCGCCCTGCCGCTGCTCGGCGGCCTTGCCGGCGCGATGGGCATGGGCGGCATTAGCCGGGCGCGGGCTGCCGGCAAGCCCGGCGGCACGCTTCGTGTCGCGCTGACGGTGCCGGCCGGCGCGATCGACCCGGTGACGATCGCCGATGATGGCGGGCTGATGGTCGCCATGCAGACGGCGGAATATCTTTGCGTTCTCAACCCTGACTTCACCCTCCGCCCCGTGCTCGCCACCAGCTGGTCCCCCAACAAGGACGGCTCGGTCTGGACTTTCAAGATCCGCCAGGGTGTCAAATTCAGCAATGGCGCGCCGCTCAACGCCGATGCGGTGGTGACGAGCGTGGAGCGCCTCGTCAACCCGAAGAACGGATCGAACGCGCTATCCGCCTTCAAGGGCGTGCTCTCGCCCGGGGCCAGCCGGAAGGTCGATGATTATACCGTCGAATTCCATCTCGATGCGCCGAACGGCAATTTCCCCTACGTGCTCTCCTCCGACAACTACAACCTCTATATCCTGCCGGCGAACTATGCCGGGGATTTCGAGAAGACCTTCGTCGGGACCGGGCCGTTCAAGCTCGAGAAGTATATCCCGAAAGTCGGCTGCTCCTTCGTGCGCAACGAAGAGTATTGGGGCCCGAAGGCGCTGGTCGATCGGGTGGAGATGACCTTCTACACCGATATGCAGCCGCAGGTGCTGGCGCTCCAGGGCGGCCAGGTGGACATGCTGGCGCAAATGTCGGTCGCCGCCGGGCGCGCCATCCTGCACAACCCGCAGTTCAAGGTCATCCGCTGCAAATCGAGCGCGCATGAGCAGGTCCATATGAAATGCGACGTGGGCCCCTTCAAGGATAAGCGCGTGCGCCAGGCGCTGGCGCTCTCCCTCAACCGGAAGGCGCTGATCCGCGGCCTCTTCCAGGGCTATGCCGATATCGGCAATGACAGCCCCTTCTGCCCCGCCTTTCCGTCCTCCGATCTCTCGATCCCGCAGCGGGACCAGGATCTGAAGAAGGCGCGCCAGCTTCTCGAACAGGCGGGGATGGGCCATGGCTTCTCGGTGACGCTGACGACCGAGCAGTTCATCGAAATTCCCGATTACGCGGTGCTGATCCAGAGCTTCGCCAAGAAGATCGGCATCAACATCAACCTGCATATCGAAAGCCAGGACGCTTATTACGGCAAGGCGGTGCCCGGCCAGTCCGACTGGCTGGACAGCCCCCTCGGCATCACCGATTACGGCAACCGCGGCGTGCCGAACGTCTTCCTCAGCGCGCCCCTGCTGTCGAGCGGCACCTGGAACGCGGCGCATTTCAAGAACCCGACCTATGACGGCCTGGTCGCCGATTACGTCAAGGCGCTCGATCTTTCGAGCCAGCGCGCCGTCTCCGGCAAGATCGAAAGCCTGCTGCTGGACGAAACGCCCGTCATCTTCGCCTATTTCTACAACTATCTCTACGCGACATCGAAGGCGGTCTCGGGCCTGCCGGCCGTCGCCGATCGTCCGCTGCTGCAATACGCCAGCATCGCACAGAGCTGAAGGATCGGGGGGGCGGCCGCGGCATGGGCTTGTATCGGGCAATTCTCTATCGGCTCGCGCTCGCGGTCGTCACCCTCTGGCTGCTCAGCCTCATCGTCTTCGCGGGCTGCCAGATCCTGCCGGGCGATGTCGGCCGCGCGATCCTCGGCCCCTTCGCCGATGCCCGCGCGGTCGCCGCACTCAATCACCAGCTCGGCGTCGATCGCCCGCTGCCCGTGCAGTATTGGCACTGGGTCAGCGGCATGATGCAGGGCGATATGGGCACCTCCTATACCTACCGTGCGCCGGTCGGGCCCTTCATCGCCCATGCGCTGTGGAACTCCCTCAAACTTGCCGCTCTCGCCTTCATCCTCGTCGTGCCGGCGGCGATCGCCGGCGGGATATGGGCCGCCTTGCGGGCCGGCAGCTGGATCGACCGCACCATCGTGATCGCCGGGCTTTCGGCGACGGTGGTGCCGGAATTCGTCTCCGGCATCGTGCTCATCATGGTCTTTTCGATCTGGCTGCATGTCTTTCCGCTGACCGCGACCGCCCCCGGCCGGGCGGGTTTCGGCGAGCAGCTCTACTATCTGCTGATGCCCTCCATCCCGCTGTTCATGATCCTCTTCGGCTATATCGCGCGCATGGCGCGCGCCGGCATGATCGAGGCGCTGGCGGCGGATTATACCCGCACCGCCGTGCTCAAGGGCCTCAGCCACCGGCAGGTGATCGGGCGCCATGTGCTGCGCAACGCGCTGCTGCCGACGATCACCGTGATCGCAACCCAGACGGGCTATCTCATCGGCGGCCTCGTCGTCGTCGAGACGCTCTTCAATTATCACGGCATCGGCAGCCTCATCTTCACCGCCGCCAAGGCGAAGGACTTCCCGATGCTTGCCGCCGGCATCCTGGTGGTCGGCACGGTCTATGTCTGTGCCAATCTCGTCGCCGATCTGCTCTATTCCGCGCTCAACCCGCGCATCTCCTTCGGGCGCCGCAAATGAGCGCCGCCGAAGCCCGCGACGCGGCTACCCCGCTTGCCGCCCCGGCCGCCGAAACGCCGGCGCGCATCCGCCGCGAGAAGCTGGGGCTGCTTTTCCGCAACATCCCCTTCATGGTCGGCCTCACCATCCTTCTCTTCTGGGTGGTGATGGCGATCGCCGGCCCCTGGATCGTGCCCTATGGGCCGGACGATACCGACCTCCTCAACACGCTGACCGGCCCGAGCCTGCAGCACTGGTTCGGCACCGATCAGTTCGGCCGCGATATCTTCTCGCGCGTCATCGTCGGCTCGCGCGATATCCTGATCGTGGCACCGCTCGCCACCCTGCTCGGCACCGTCGTCGGCACCATCCTCGGGTTGATCACGGGCTATGCGCGCGGCATCACCGATGATGTCATCAGCCGCATCGTCGATGCCTTCCTGGCCCTCCCGCTGCTCATCCTCGCCATGCTCGTCATCACCGCGCTCGGCATCTCCAACACCACCGTCATCCTGGTGATCGGCCTCTCCTTCGGCCTCATCGTCGGCCGCACGGTACGAGCCGCCGTGCTCGGCGAGCGGGATCTCGACTATGTGGCTGCGGCGCATCTGCGGGGCGAGGCGCCGATCTATATCCTCTTCATCGAGATCCTGCCGAACGTGATGCCGCCTATCCTGGTCGAGACCACCGTGCGCCTCGGCTACGCCATCTTCACCGTCGCCGCGCTCAGCTTCCTCGGCCTCGGCATCCAGCCGCCCTCGCCGGATTGGGGGCTCTCGATCTCGCAGAATTACGGCCTTATCGGCGGCGGCTTCTGGTGGACGGTGCTGTTCTACGCGCTCGCCATCGGCAGCCTCGTCGTCGGCGTCAATCTCACCGCCGAAGGGGCGCAGGGTGTGCTCGATGCCTGAAGCCCCGATGATCCCGCAGGGGACCGAGGCCGCCGCGCTCGCGGTGCGCGATCTCGATATCGCCTATCGCGTGCGCGGGGCCGACCGTCAGGTGATCCGCGGCCTCAGCTTCACCATCGGCCGGGGCGAGACCTTCGGCCTGGTCGGCGAATCGGGCTGCGGCAAATCCACCGTCGCCCTCGCCGTCGCGCGCTACCTGCCGAATAATGGGCGCGTGCGTGCAGGCTCCATCCAGATCGCCGGGCAGGATGCGCTGACCATGCAGGGGGAGGCGCTGCGCGCCTTCCGCGCCCGTAGCCTCGCCATGGTCTATCAAGACCCCGGTCGCGCGCTCAACCCCTCCATCCGTATCGGCCCGCAGGTCGCCGAGGTGTTCGAAATCGCAGGCGTGCCGGCGGCGGAGCGGATGGACCGCGTGCGCGCCATCCTGGAGCGCGTGCGCATCGTCGATGCCGGGCGCGTCATGGGCCGCTACCCGCACGAGCTTTCGGGCGGCATGCTGCAGCGCGTCGTCATCGCCATGGCGCTCGCAATCGACCCGACGCTGCTCATCCTGGACGAGCCGACCACCGCCCTCGATGCTACGGTGGAAGCGGAGGTGCTGGATCTCATCGAGATGCTGCGAGCGGAAATGGGCGCCTCCGTGCTCTTCATCGGCCACAACCTCGCCGTCATCCGCCGCATGTGCGCCCGCGTCGGCGTGCTCTATGCCGGCACGCTGGTCGAGGAAGGGCCGACGCGGGAGGTCTTCGCCGCGCCCCGCCATCCCTATACCCTGGGCCTGCTCCGCTGCCTGCCGCAGCCGGGCGCCTCCAAGCGCGATGCGCGGCTCGATACCATTCCGGGCTTCCTGCCGATGCGGCTGAGCGAGGTGCCGGCCTGCGTCTTCGCCCCGCGCTGCGGCCTCGCCCAGGAGATCTGCCACCGGGAGGAACCGCCGCTCATCCCGCTTTCGGCCGATCGCCGCTCCCGCTGCCATTTCCACGAGCAGGCGCCCCATCTGCCGCGGGCGACGCCGCCGGCGCCCACCATCCGCGCCGCCCGCCGCCCCGCGGTCCGCCCGGTCATCCGCGCGGCCGGGATCAGCAAGACCTTCGGCAGCCATCCGCCCATCCAGGCGCTGCGCGATATCTCGGTCGAGATCTGGCCGGGGGAGACGCTCGGCCTCGTCGGCGAATCCGGCTCAGGCAAGACGACGCTCGCCAAGATCATCATGGGCCTCACCCCGCCCGATGCGGGCGGCGTGATCGAGCTTTCGGGCGAGCGGCTGGCAGGTGTGGCGACGCGCCGCCAGCCGGCGGAGCTGCAAGCCCTGCAAATCGTCTTTCAGAACCCGGATGCGGCGCTCAACCGCAGCCAGACCATCCGGCGCATCATCGCGCGGCCGATGAGGAAACTCGGAGGGTATCGCGGCCCGCAGTTGCGCGAGCGGCTCTCCACCTTGATGGATCATATCCGCCTCGCCGAACGCTATCTGCCGATGCGGCCGCGCCAGCTTTCCGGTGGGCTCAAGCAGCGTGTCGCGATCGCCCGCGCCTTCGCGGGCGACCCGCGCATCGTCGTCTGCGACGAGCCGACCTCGGCGCTCGATGTCTCGGTGCAGGCGGCGATCCTCAACCTGCTCGCCGATCTGCAGGCCGAGCAGGGGGTAAGCTACCTCTTCGTCAGCCATGACCTGCGGGTGGTGCGCTACATTTCGGATCGCATCGCCGTGCTCTATCTCGGCCGGCTGATGGAGGTGGGGCCGGCGGAAGCGGTCTTTGCAGGCCCGCACCACCCCTATACCGAGAGCCTGCTGGCAGCCTCAGCCGAGGAAGAAGCCGGCAGCGCGCTCCGTCTTTCGGGCGAAATCCCTTCCGCCGCGCGGCCGCCCTCGGGCTGCGTCTTTCACACCCGCTGCCCGCGCAAGATCGGCGCCGTCTGCGAAACCACCGAGCCCGCGCTCATCCAGCACCAGGGGGACCACGCCATCCGCTGCCATCTGCCGCTGGCCGAGATGGGCGGGGCCGCCCGACCCGCCGCCCCCGCCGGGGCTTAAGGAACCGCTTTCGGGTAATCCATCGTCATCACCGCGCGGGAGAGCGCCTGGAAGGGCTCGACCGAGACATGGCTCGCCCCGAGAAACGGGTTGTCGAGCAGAACGATCACCACGAGCACGAGCCCGATGGAGGCGCCGAGCAGCGCCACCAGCACCGCATGCATGGCGAGACTGGGCGCCCCGAAAAGGCAGCTGAAGCCGATCAGGATGGCGGCGCCGAGGATGAGGTTCCACCAGACGACCGCCGGCAGATCGGACTCGGCGGCGTGGAAGCGGCCGCGCCGCGCATCGTAAAGCTTCGCCAGGGTCGCGAGCATCTCGGCCTGCTCCGCCTGCGCGGTCGGCGCCGTCGGCGCAAAACCGACGAGCTTGACATGGAAATCATCGAGGATACGCCAACCGCCGAGATGCGGCGGCATCGCCGCCTCCATGCGCGGCCATTCCTTGCCCACCACCGTTTCGGTGTATTTGTAGAGATCGCGCCGCAGCGCCGCGGCGAGGTCCGGCGGCAGGCTGATCGTCTCGCGATAGAGATCGTCCACCAGATTGGCTTCGGTCTGCACGAGATCGCCGACCGCCGTATAGCTCTCCCAGACGGCGACGGCGATGAAGGCCAGCAGCACGGCATAGATCACCCCGATGATGGCCAGCACGAAGCCCGCCAGGTCGTTATGCCGGCTGCGCAAGGGATGCGGCACGAAGCGATGGGTGATGATGAGCAGCAGGACCGAGAGCAGGGCCAGACCCAGCGCCGAGATCAGTACGGCGACGAAGGTGGGCAGCAGGCTGAGCCAGTGAGCGAACCCCATCAACATGCGCGGCGCACTCCCCTGGAGAATGGGCGCCATCGAAGCAGCACGGCAGGGCGGCGGCAAGGGGCCGGGCGCCGGCTGCCGGGCCTTGACCCTGGCGAGGCTCCCGTTTTTCATGCGTGCCGTGCCGCGCCGAGGGGGTGTCGATGCTTGCAAACCTGTTGCCCGGCCCGGTGAGCAGCGCGCTCGATACCTTCCTGCTCGCCTTCTCGGCGCTCTTCGCGATCGTCAATCCGATTCTCAATACCCTCATCTTCGCTGGCATCACCGCCGATCGCAGCCATGCCGAGCGGCTGCGCCTGGCGCGGCGCGTCGGCCTCTACTCCTTCCTCCTGCTGCTGCTCTCGATCTGGGCGATCTCCTATGTGCTGAACTTCTTCGGCGTCACCCTCGGCGCCTTGCAGGTCGCCGGCGGACTGACCATCGCGGTCGGCGCCTGGCGCATCCTGCATGCGCCGGAACGGCAGGAGGCGGTGAAGGAAAGCCAGGCGCTGCATGACGGGCGCACGATTTCGGCCAGCAGCGTGAACGACATCGCCTTCTTTCCGATGAGCATTCCCTTCTCGATCGGGCCGGGCACCATCTCGGTCTGCATCTCCTTGAGCGCCGACCGGCCGGCCCAGCGGGCCTGGCTCTATCTGCTCACACTCACCGCGGCGGGGCTTGCCATGGCCTTGGTGATCTGGGGGCTGTTCAGCTTCGCGGACCGTATCAGGGCTTTCATCGGCCGCACCGGCGCGCGGGCGCTCACCCGCCTCTTCGCGCTGCTGCTCCTCTGCATCGGCGTGCAGATCATCGCCGCCGGCGCCGAGACGCTGCTCACGCCGATCATCGCCGCGGCGCACGGCTGAAGCGGCGCGGAGGGGGGAGCGTAAGCGGCATGGATCTCTTCGCCCTTTTCAGCCATGCCTCCAACCTCGTGCAGGGCATCCTGATCGGCTTCCCGGCGCTCTTCTCGATCACCGATCCGGTCGGCAATGCGGTGATCTTCAGCCAGATGACGGCTGACCGCACGGAAGCTGAACGGCGGCTGATGGCGGCCCGCGTCGGGCTCTATACGCCGCTCTTTCTGCTGGCAGCACTCTGGGCCGGCTCTCCGGTGCTGCATTTCTTCGGCGTCACCCTCGCCTCGCTCAAGATCGCCGGCGGGCTCGTGGTCGTCGCCACCGGCTGGCAGCTCCTCTACGGCGCCGCCTCGGAAGAAGCCTCGGGCGATGCGGCGGCAAGGCTATCCGCCCAGCCTTCGGCTGCCGATTATGCCTTCTTCCCTCTCACCATGCCGCTCGTCGTCGGGCCCGGGGCCATTTCCGTCTCGATCACCCTCGGCGTCGCGCGGCCGGGTGCCTCGCTCGATCTTCCCTTCATGCTCGGCGTCTCGATCGCCGCCCTCATCGTCTCGGCGATCATCGCGCTGCTGTTCCGCTACGCCGGGCTGCTGGCCCGGGCGCTGGGCCCCCGCGGCTCGCTCGCGGTGCGGCGTATCGTCGCCTTGCTGCTCATCACCATCGGCGTGCAGATCGTCGCGATCGGGCTGCAAGATACGCTGGTGCCCTTCCTGCGTGGCACGATCGCCCACCACCTGCGGCCCTGACGCGGGTTACGAGCGGCGGGGGAGGGGCGCGCCGGCGCTGGAAGGCACAAGGCCCAACAGGGCCATCAGCCGCGCGGCATCGGCTGGCGCCCGCACCTTCCGATCATTGTCGAAATAGACAAAAACATCCCGCGCGGCCGGGTTGGCCGCCGCCGGCCCGACGCGCTCGGCATCCCGCGGCTCGCCCCCTCGCGCCCAAGCACGCACGCGCCGTGCCCAGTCCGCCAGCGCTGCATCGTCATAGCCGCTCGCGTACAGCTCCTCCGCCCCATGCAGGCGGCAATAGACGATACGGCCGGTGACATCCATGAGGCGCGGCCAACTCACCGTATCGGCGCATACAAGGGCGACGCCCCGCGCCCGTAGCATCTCGATGAAGCGGAGATCGCGAAAGCTCTCGTGCCGGATCTCGATCGCGTGATGCAGCGGCCGATCGGCATCGGTGGAGCAATCCACATCGCTTCCCATCCGCCCGTCATGCCGGCGGGCCAGGCGTGCCGCCTCGGCCGTGCTCATCGGCAGCAGATCGAGAAAGGCCGCGAGACGATCCGCCTCGAAGCGGAAACTCGGCGGCAGCTGCCAGAGGATGGGGCCGAGCTTGCGGCCGAGGCCGAGCAGCCCGCTCGCCATGAAATTCGCGACCGGCACCTCCACCTCGCGCAAGCGGCGGAGATGGGTGATGAAGCGTGGCGCCTTGACCGCGAAGACGAAACCCTCCGGCACGGCGGCGGCCCAGGCAGCGAAGCTCGCCGGCTTCTGCCGGCCGTAGAAGGTGCCGTTGATCTCGATCGAGCTGACCTGGCGGGCGGCATAGGCAAGCTCGTCCTTCTGCCGCAGCCCCTTGGGGTAGAAGACGCCGCGCCAGGGCGGATAGGTCCAGCCCGAAATGCCGATGCTGATCCGGCCGCCTTTCCTTTGATGCGACATCCGCATGACGCTTCCGCCCCCCTCTTGCTCCGGCGCGCCTGCCCCCTTGCGCACGCAGACAAGGCAGATGAGAAAAGAGCGTCGTTCAGAAAGGGCCGGCTGGTGAAAATATCGAAGACCCGCATCATCATCCCGTCAGTGGTCGTGCTGCTCGCGCTGGCGGCAGGCGGCGCGCAGCTCTGGGGGCAGCATGTCGCCCGGCTGCGTGTCGATGCCGCATTGGCGAGCCTGCCCGGCGGCGCCCGCGGCCAGTATGGCAGCCTGCATTATAACGTCTTCACCCGCACCCTGCGGCTCAAGCATCTTCGTATCGAGAAGGGCGGCGCCCCGGTCCTCACCGCGACCGATGCGGTGATGCACCACCTGCACGGGGCCGGCACGACGGCGGACCCGTACGCGGCGGGCAAGCTGCGGGTGGATGGCCTGCAGGTCTGGCGGCTCGGCCATCATCTCACCGCCTCCTATGTGATCGGCTCGAAGATCGCCCTGCTCGCCCCGGGCATCGCGCCGCCGGCCACCACGCCTCTTTGGCTGGCCCGGCCGAGCGTCGGCACCCTGCTCGCCGCCCAGTCCATCGAGGCCGCAGCCATCACCTTCGATGACGGGTCGAGCATCGGCGCGCTGACGGCCACCGGCTACAAGGACGGTGTTTTGCAGCAGGCGAGCCTGCGCAGCTTCGCCGACCGCACCGGCGACAAGATCGGCAGCATCAACGGCACGGATATCGACCTCAACGGCCTCGACCGCGTCTTCGATACCGGCCGCTACCGGCCCGGTGCGCCGGTCTGGCCGGCGCCGCGCAGGTTGATCGGCCATCTCGACCTCTCGGGCATCGCGGGCGAGGACCAGGGCAACCGCCTCGGCATCGAACATATGGCGGCGGATGATTTCGCCGCCCGGCCCTTCGCCCTCTCGCCGACCGGGCAGAACACGCAAAAGCGTGCCTTCATCCTCGATGCCGCCCAGGCGCTCAGCCTCGGTTCCGCCTCGCTCAGCGGCCTGTCCTTCACGGATGGCGCGAGCAAGACCGCTGGCACGCTCGGCGCCTGGAACCTGATGGGCTATGGGGGCGGGAAGCTCGCCCTCACCTCTTTCCGGGATCTCGCGATCCGCCGGGCGGGTGTGCCCCTCACCAGCATCGGCGGCTTCCGGCTGGCCGGGGTGAATGCCGCGCCTCTGCTGCAGATGCCGCCCGACGCCACGCTCTACGACTGGCTGCGGAGCTTGCAGAGCGGCAAGGTGAGCATCGGCAAGCTGCAATTCAGCTCGGTCGCCCTCGCCATAGGCCCGCAGGCAACTGTGACGATGAAGAATTTCGAAGAGACGCTGGACGGCGGAACGCCGCTGCGCGGCAGCCTCACCCTCCAGGGCCTGGTGCTGCCCGGCAGCCTTTCGCCCGAGCTGGCGGCCATACTCACGCCGATCGGCCTGCACCGCCTGGTGCTCGACCTGCAGGAGACCGCGGATTTCAACTATGACAAGCGGGACTCGACCATCGACCCCCTGGTGCTGACGGCGGAGGGTCTCGGCAGCCTGAAATTCTCCGGCTATATCGCGGGCCTGCCGGTAACGAACTCGCCCACGGAGGATCCGACCGTCGTCCTCGGCGAACTCGGCTCCGTCGCCCTCGGCCCCTTCACCCTCACCTTCACCAACCAATCGCTGGTGCAGCGCATCCTCGCGATGATGGCCAAGCAATCGGGCAAGACGCCGGAGGAAGTCGCCTCCGAAGCCGGGGTTGCCGCCTCCTTCTTCGCCGCCACCGTCGCGCCGAGCCAGCCCGATGCCGGGCCGCAGGTCGCGGCATTCATCGCCCATCCGGGCGAGTTGACGCTGACCGCCGCCCCTGCGAGCCCGGTGAAGGTTCAGGATCTGATGGGCGCGGATCTGCGGGCGGCGCAAGCCGCGCTCAATCTGCGGCTCACCGCGAATGGCGGCAAATAAGCGCCCGCACCCTCACGGCCGGGGCTCCGCCGGCGGCAGATAGCGGCGCTGCCAGTTGAGGAGCAGACGTTCCATGGCGGCGGCGGCTTCAAGCCCGGCACGGGCGAAGACAGCCGCCGCCACGCTTTCATGGAGCGCGACATCCTCCGCCGGATCGGTCGCTTCCCCGCGCGGATGATCGAAGGACAGCCGGAGCGCGGATTTCACCGCGCTGCCGATGGTGATGAAAAGCCCGTTGCGCGAGGCGTTGATCACACCAAGATGAAAGGCGAGCGCCGCTTCCGCGCAATCGCGCGGCGGCAGCTTCTCGGCATAAGCCGCGGCGAGTTCGCCGCAATGGCGGCGGATCACCGCATGGTCCTCGGCCAGCCCGTCGCGAGCGGCGAGGAAGGCGGCGCGCGGCTCGAAGCAGAGGCGCATCTCGAAGATATCCTGAAGGATCTTGCCGTCGGACTGCGCGGACAGCCGCCAGGCCAGCACATCCCGATCGAGCAGGTTCCAGTCGTGAAACGGCAGCACCCGCGTGCCGACGCGGGGTGAGACCTCCACCAGCCGCTTGGCGATCAGCGCCTTGACCGCCTCGCGAATGACTGTGCGGCTGACACCGTAGATCTCGCAAAGCTCGCCCTCCACCGGCAGGCTGCCGCCGGGCGCAAACTCGCCGGCGACGATGCGCATGCCGAGGCTGCGCTCGATCCGCGCGCTCATCGTTCCACCGATGACGAGATCCCGTTCCAGCATCGCCTTGTCCCCTCCCCGCTGATCCCGTTTCGGTGAAAAGGGATCGACAGGCTGAATGGCAATATGATAATACCATTGATCAAGAAGGGAAAGGCAGGCGCTCTGCGCCGCACGATCCCCATAAAACATGAGGAGGAAGCTCATGAGAAGAAAAGGCCTCTGGGCCGCGGCGTTTCTCGTGGCCGCATTGGGAAGCGGGGCGGCGTCGGCGGCGCCCAAAATCCATGTCGTCTGGTGGGATTTCCTGAGCGGCGGCGATGGCGCGCGCATGAAGGCGATGATCCGGGAATTCAACGCCACCCATCCGGATATCGAGATTGACGCGACAACGCTGCAATGGGGCACCCCCTTCTATACGAAGGTGCAGACCTCGGCGGCCGTCGGCCAGGGCCCCGATATCATGACCTATCACCTCTCCCGCCTGCCGCTTGGCGTTTCGACCGATACGCTGAGGCCCTTCACCCGCTCGGACCTCGCGCAGATGGGCCTTTCGGGCAAGGATTTCGTGCCGGCCGATTGGGCGGCGGCGCATGTCGGCGGCAAGCTCTACGCCATCCCGCTCGATATCCACTCGATCATTCTCTACTACAACAAGGATCTGCTGCAGAAGGCCGGGCTTCTGGGCAAGGACGGGCTGCCCCAGGGGCTGAACGGCATCCAGAACTTCGACGCCGCGCTTAAAAAGCTCACGGGGGCGAACGGCGCCGAATACGGCGTCTCCTTCGCAAGCGATGATAATGACGGCGCCACCACCTGGCGCATCTTCTACACCCTCCTCAACCAGATGGGCGGCACCTTCCTCAAGGGCGATCAGATCCTGCCGGGCGATAGCACGCAGAAGGCGGTGAAGGCGACGGAGGCAATCGCCGATTGGATCAAGCAAGGCTGGGCACCGAAACTGACCGACTACCCAGCCTCCATCGCGCTCTTCACCTCCGGCAAGGCCGCGATGCACATCAACGGCGTGTGGGAAGTGCCGACCATGGTGGACCTTGCCAAATCCGGCAAGCTTGGCTTCCAATGGGGTGCGGTGCAGATCCCGGTCTTGTTCAATCAACCGGCGACCTGGGCGGATTCGCATTCCTTCGCCATCCCCAACCGGCGCGGCAATCCGGTTCCTCCGGAGAAGCTGAAGGCGGATTTCACCGTCATCGCCTGGATCGAGCATCATGCCATCATGTGGGCCGGGGCTGGGCATATTCCGGCCTACCTGCCGGTGACGGACAGCACCGCCTTCAAGCAGATGCAGCCGAACGCGACCTATGCCTCGCTCGAAAAAACCGCGGTCTTCGATCCGCGCTCCAAGATCGCGGGCGTCGCTTCGCCGGTGTACGAGGCGAGCCAGAACTTCATTCAGCCCGCGATCAACGGCCAAATCCCCGCGAAAAAGGCCATCCCGATGCTGAAGGACAACCTCGAACAGGATATGCAGTGAGATGCCGGGGGGCGCCTCCGTCCCCATGGCACGGCACGCGCGCAGGGAAGCCGCGGCAGGGCGGCGGAGCACGCCGCGCGTGAGGGGGCGGCGCGGCCAGGGCCGCACCGCCATCCTCTTCGTGGCGCCCTTCCTGCTCGTCTATCTCGTCATCTTCATCTACCCGAGCCTCCGGATGCTCTATATGAGCTTCACCCGCGCGCCGCTGATCGGGGCGGGGCATTTCGTCGGCCTTGCCAATTACCGCCGGCTCTTCCGGGATGATCTGTTCCAGGGCTCCGTCATCCATACCGGCTATTTCGTGCTGCTCACGGTTGTGCCGACGACGCTGCTCGGCCTCGGCATCGCGCTCATGGTCTCGCGCCTTCGCGGCTGGCTGCAAAGCCTCGTCCTCGCCTGCTTCTTTCTGCCCTATATCCTGCCCGTCACCGTCGTCACACAGATCTGGCAATGGATGCTCGATCTGCAGTTCGGCATCGCGCAGCATCTCATCCGGCTCTTTGCGCCGCAGGGCATTTCCGTCTTCGCGAGTCCGGGCTGGGCCATGCCGATGGTAGCGGTCGTCACCATCTGGTGGACGAACGGCTTCAACGTGCTGCTCTTCATCGCCGGGCTGCGGAATATCCCGCAGGATTACTACGATGCCGCGGCCCTCGATGGTGCCGGCTCCCTTGCCCGCTTCCGCAGCATCACCTGGCCGTTAATCTGGCCGGTCACCGCCCTCGTGCTGACCATCCAGCTCATCCTGCAGCTCAAGATCTTCGATCAGGTCTATCTGCTGACGGCGGGCGGGCCTTTCGATTCCACCTATGTGCTGGTGCAGTATATCTACCACCAGGCTTTCGTGCTCAACCACGGCGGCTACGGCGCGGCGGTCGCGGTCTTTCTCTTCCTGCTCATCATCGTCTTCTCCGTGCTGCAATATCAGCTGCTGCGCCTCAGGGGAGAGGCAAGATGAGGCGCATCCTCGCCCGCCCGCAGGCGACGCTCGCGACGCTGCTGGCCCTGGTCTGCGCCGCGGTCTGGGTCTTTCCGCTCTATTGGGCGATCGTCACCTCGCTGCAGCCGGAATACGATGTCGTCCGCCCCGGCATCCATTTCCTGCCGCGGCTCTGGACACTGGCCTCCTATCTCTACGTCTTCGCCCATACCGATATCGGCCGCTGGTATTTCAACGCGCTGGTGACATCGGTGATCATCACCGCCCTCGTCATCCTCATGAGTGCCGCCTGCGGCTATGCCATCTCGCAGCTGCGCTTTGCCGGTCGGCGGATGCTGTTCGGAATGATCCTGGCGAGCTTCATGGTGCCGATGCAGGCGCTGATGATCACGCATTTCATCCTGATGAACAATTTCGATCTCGTCGATCGGTGGGGCGGCGTCATCCTGCCGCAGCTCGTCGTGCCGGTCGCCGTCATCGTCTACAAGCAGTTCTTCGATTCGATCCCGCGCGAATTCCGCGAAGCGGCGGTGGTGGACGGCGCGGGCGAATGGCGCCTCTTCCTCGGCGTCTATCTGCCGATGAACTGGGGCATCACCACAGCACTCGCCATCATTACCTTCATCGCCGCCTGGAACAACTTCCTCTGGCCCTTCCTCGTCACCAGCACCAACCGCGCGATGACGGTCACCGTCGGCATCGTGCAGGTGCATGATGCCTTCGGCGTGCAATACGCGCGCAACATGGCCTCCGCGGTGCTGGCCGCACTGCCCGTCGCCATCGCCTATCTCATCTTTCAGCGCCGTGTCACCGAGGCGGTCATGCTCTCGGCCGGCATCAAGGGATAAGACAACGCCATGCCTGAAGCGAGCCTCGTCGTCGATCGTGATTTCGTCATCGCCGATCTCGACCGGCGGATTTTCGGTGCCTTCGTCGAACATATGGGGCGCTGCGTCTATACCGGCATCTACGAGCCCGGCCACCCGGAGGCCGATGCGGAAGGCTTCCGCGAGGACGTGCTGGCGCTGACGCGCGAGCTTGGCCCCACCATCATCCGCTACCCCGGCGGCAACTTCCTCTCAGGCTATGACTGGCGGGATGGCGTGGGCCCGCTGGAGGAGCGGCCGGTGCGGCGGGATCTCGCCTGGTTCTCGACCGAGACCAACCGCTTCGGCACCAATGAATTCATCAACTGGTGCCGCAAGGCCGATATCGAGCCGATGTTCGGCGTCAACCTCGGCACCAAGGGGCCGGACGAGGCACGGCAGTTCCTCGAATACTGCAACCATGCCGGCGGATCGGCGCTCTCCGATCTCCGCCGCGCCCATGGTTGGGAAAAGCCGCATGACGTGAAGTTCTGGTGCCTCGGCAACGAGATGGATGGCCCCTGGCAGATCTGCCACAAGACGGCGGCGGAATATGGCCGCGCGGCGCTGGAGACGGCGAAAGTCATGCGCTGGGTCGATCCCACCGTGCAACTCGCCGCCTGCGGCTCCTCGCATCGCAATATGCCGAGCTTCGGGGCCTGGGAATACGAGGTGCTCGACCACTGCTTCGACGAGGTGGATTTCATCTCGCTGCACACCTACTTCCGCAACGATGCCGATGATATCGGAGAATATTTTGGTGTCATCGAGCTGATGGACACCTTCATCCGCGAGGTTGTCTCGATCGCCGATGCGATCGCCGCCAAGCGCCGCTCGCGCAAGCGCATCATGCTCTCCTTCGACGAATGGAACGTCTGGTATCGCACGCATCAGATCGAGCATATGCGCCGCCCCGGCTGGCCGGAGGCGCCGCGGTTGATCGAGGAGGTCTATAATGTCGAGGATGCGCTGATCGTCGGCGGCGCGCTCATCACGCTCATGAACAATGCGGATCGGGTCAAGGCCGCTTGCCTCGCCCAGCTCGTCAACGTCATCGGCCCGATCATGACCGAGCCGGGAGGGGCTGCCTGGCGGCAGACGATCTTCCATCCCTTCGCCCTTGCCAGCCGCCACGGCCATGGGCGCGTCATGCAGGCGCGCGCCACCTCACCCGGCTACAGCGCGAAATCCTTCCCCGAAATCCCCTATCTGCTGGCGACCGTGATCGACAATCCGGCCGACGGCACGACGACGATCTTCGCCATGAACCGCCACCAGAGCGAACCGCTCGACCTGCATGCCATCCTGCGCGGCCTTGGGCAGGAGCGTCAGCTGGTCTCGGCCATGGAAATCAGCGATCCGCATCTCAAGACGGTCAACACGCGCGAGCGGCCGAACGCGGTGGCGCCCCGCACGCTTGCCGCGGTGCGGGTGGAGGGCGAGACGGTGCGGGCGCAACTCAAGCCCTGTTCCTGGAATGTCATCGTCACCCGCGCGGGCGGGCGGGGCTGAGCCGGCGCGCGTGAGTGGAGGAGCAGGGCCCGCTTAGCCCTGCTCGTCGCCTGCGCCGATCCGCTCCAGGAAGCGGCGGAGCAGGCGGCGCTCCTCGCGCGTGAAGCTGCCGAGCGCCCTATCCTCGATGCGGCCGATCTCCTGCGTCGCCGCCTCGATCGCGGCATGGCCCGCCTCGGTCAGGGCGATCGCGCCACCCTCCTTGGGCGCCTGCACGAGGCCGCGTTCCGCCAGCCCCTCCACCAGCAGCAGGGTCGCGGTTTCGGGCGCGGGGCCGGCCCAATCCTCCAGCTGCTCCAGCGTCAGCGGCAGGTCGATCAGGCTGCGGAGGATTTCGTATTCGCCGAGCGTGACGCTGCCAGGCCCATCCTCCTCGCCCAGCCGCGCCTCCACCTGGCGCAGCAGCGCATCCTCGGCGCGCACGAGCAGTTCGGAAAGCAGTGCGATCGAGCCCTCGCCGCCGGCCGTGGTCGCGCCCTGCGGCTCGTTATGGATGAAGGTGCCGTAGCGGCCGCCATGAAAGGCCAGCGGCGGGTGGCCGTCATGATCGAAATGATCGACCGCGCCCACCAGGATGATATGGTCACCGCCCTCATGCCGATGGGTGATGCGGCATTGGAAGCGCGCGGCGCAGCCGGTCAGCAGCGGCACCCCGCCCTCGCCGCGCTCCAGCACGAGGCCGGCGAAGCGGTCGTTCCCAGGCCGGGCAAAGCGGCCGGAAAGACCTTCCTGCTCGACCGAGAGGATATGCACGGCGAAGCGCTCCGCCTCCATGAAGGCGGCGAAGCAGGAGGAGGTTTTCGCCAGGCTCCACAAGACCATCGGCGGATCGAGCGAGACGGAATTGAAGCTATTCGCCGTCATCCCGATATCGGCGCCCTCGGCGCTCCGCGTGGTCACGATCGTCACGCCGGTCGCGAAGGAGCCGAGCGCGTTGCGGAACAGCCGCGCGCGGTCGAGCACAGCGGCGGCTGGCATCAGGCCCGCACCGCGCCGGCACCGGCACCCTGGCCGAGGGCGGAGAGCGCCGTCTCCACGATATCGCGCGCGGTGAGCTTCGCCTCGATCGACTGGCCGGCCGGGCTGTTATGGTCGATCAGCCGGTCGGGGATCACCATCGGGCGCACCTTCACCCCCGTCTCCAGCAAGCCCGAGACCGCCATGTGGTGCAGCACCGCGGCGCTGAAGCCGCCGGCGACGTTATCCTCGATGGTGATCAGCACCTCGTGATGGCGCGCCAGCTGGTTCACCAGCGCGGTATCCAGGGGCTTCATGAAGCGGGCATCGGCGACGGTGGTCGAAAGCCCGCGCGTCGCCAGTTCCTCGGCCGCCTTCATCGCCTCGTAGAGCCGCGGGCCGAGCGCGAGGATGGCGATCTTGCTGCCTTCGCGCATCACCCGCCCGCGCCCGAGTTCAAGCACCTCGCCGCGTGCCGGCAGTTCGAGGCCAAAGCCCTCGCCGCGCGGATAGCGGAAGGCGCTCGGCCGGTCGTCGATCGTGGCGGCGGTCGCCACCGCATGCATCAGCTCCACCTCGTCCGCCGGCGCCATCACCACCATGCCGGGCAGGCAGCCCATGAAGCAGCGGTCATAGACACCGGCATGGGTATGGCCGTCGGCGCCGACCATGCCGGCGCGGTCCATCGCGAAGCGCACCGGCAGGCTCTGGATCGCCACGTCATGCACCACCTGGTCGTAGCCGCGCTGCAGGAAGGTGGAATAGATGGCGACGAAGGGCTTCATCCCCTCGGTCGCCATGCCGGCGGCGAAGGTCACCGCGTGCTGCTCGGCAATGCCGACATCGAAGGTGCGGGAGGGAAATTTCTTGGCGAAAGCATCGAGCCCGGTGCCCGAGGGCATGGCCGCCGTCACCGCGACGATCGTGGGGTCGCGCTCCGCCTCGATGGCGAGTGCCTGCGAGAAGACCTTGGTATAGCTCGGCGGGCCGGGCGGCGCCTTGCCGAGCTCGCCGGTCACCACATTGAAGCGGGTGACGCCGTGATACTTGTCCGGGCTCGCCTCGGCGGGGGCATAGCCCTTGCCCTTCTGCGTCACCACATGCAGCAGGACGGGGCCGCCCTCCTCATGGTCGCGCAGATTGCGCAGCACCGGCAGCAGGTGGTGCATGTTGTGCCCGTCGATCGGGCCCACATAGTAGAAGCCGAGTTCCTCGAACAGCGTGCCGCCGGTGAGGATGCCGCGGGCGTATTCCTCGGCGCGCTTGGCCGTCCGCTCGATCGAGCGGGGGAAGCGCTTCGCCATCTTGGCGGCGAGATCGCGCAGGTTGAGGAAGGAGCGGGAGGAGATGAGGCGGGAGAGATAGGCGCTCATCGCCCCCACCGGCGGCGCGATCGACATATCGTTGTCGTTGAGGATGACGATGAGGCGGCTTTTCATCGAGCCCGCATTGTTCATCGCCTCATAGGCCATGCCGGCGCTCATCGAGCCATCGCCGATGACGCAGATGATCTGCTGGTCGCTCCCTGGCTCCTTCAGATCCCGCGCCACCGCCATGCCGAGGCCGGCGGAGATCGAGGTGGAGGAATGGGCGGCGCCGAAGGGGTCGTATTCGCTTTCGCTGCGGCGGGTGAAGCCCGAAAGGCCGCCCGGCTGGCGCAGCGTGCGGATGCGATCGCGCCGGCCGGTCAAAATCTTGTGAGGATAGGCCTGATGGCCGACATCCCAGATCAGCCGGTCGCGCGGGGTTTCGAAGACGGCATGGATCGCGACGGTCAGTTCGATCACGCCGAGCGCCGAGCCGAGATGCCCGCCGGTGACGGAGACGGTATCCACGACCTCGGCCCGCAGCTCTTCCGCGAGTTCCGCCAGCTGATCCGCCGAGAGATTGCGCAGATCGGCCGGGTAGCGCACGCGGTCGAGCAGAGGGGTATGCGGGGGCATGGGCGTCAACTCCGTCTCGAAACCACGAAATCGGCGAGGGCGGTAAGAGTGGACGCCTTTTCGCCGAAGCTCGCGAGGTAATTGGCCGCCTGCTCGGCCAGCATAACGGCATGGGCGCGGGCCTGCTCGATCCCCATGATGGAGACCATCGTCGCCTTGCCGGCGGCGGCATCCTTGCCCACGGTCTTGCCGATCTCCTCCTCGGTGCCTTCGCTATCGAGGATATCGTCGGCGATCTGGAAAGCGGCGCCGAGGTCGCGGCCGAAGGCCGCGATCAGATGGCGCTGATGGGCGGGCGCACGGCCGAGGATGGCGCCCGCCTCCGCACTATATTGGATGAGGCGGCCGGTTTTCAGCGCCTGCAGGCGGGTCACCTCAGCGCCGGAAAGCTGCTGGCCTTCGGCGAGCATGTCGATCATCTGGCCGCCGACCATGCCGCGCGCGCCCGCCGCGGTGCCGAGGGCGGCGACGAGTTCGCAGCGCGCCTGCGGGTCCGAATGGGTGTCGATATCGACCAGAACCTCGAAGGCGCGCGTCAGCAGCGCGTCGCCGGCGAGGATCGCCGTCGCCTCGTCGAAGGCGCGGTGGCAGGAGGGCTGCCCGCGGCGCATATCGTCATCGTCCATGGCGGGCAGATCGTCATGAACCAGGGAATAGGCGTGCAGCATCTCGACCGAAGCGGCGACCCGCGCGGCACAGGCCGGGGCGACCGAGAAGAGCCCCGCCACCTCCATCACCAGGAAGCCGCGCAGGCGCTTGCCACCGCCGAGCACGGCGTAGCGCATGGCCTCGATAAGGCGCTTTTCCTGGCCATCCGGCAGCGGCAGCAGAACGTCGATCGCATGCTCGACCTCCTGCGCCCGCCGCTTCATCAATTCGGCGAGCCTGGACGCCTGCTCGCTCTCCATTGCCTTCATCCGCGTTTCACTCTCGGTTCAAAAGCCTGTCATTCGACCGCGCGGGTCGCGAGGGCGCCATCCGCACGCTCGACGATCGCCTGGATTCGCGTCTCCGCCTCGGCGAGCTTCGCCTCGCAATGGCGGCGGAGTTCGCTGCCCCGCTCGAAAGCGGTGACCGCATCCGCGAGCTTCTGCTGGCCGCTTTCCAGCCCACGGACGATACGCTCAAGCTCGGCCAGGGCGTCTTCGAAGGATAAATGCGCGACATTGCCGTCCAAGGCGGCGGCAGGTGTCGGGTCCGGGGGCGGGGCGGCCATCAGGCGCTCTCCGCGGGGAGGGGGAAGCAGGAATCAAACATGAGCATTCTCGTAATCCTTTTGCCGCGGCAGCGCCAACCCCTCCTTTCCGCAAAGCCATTCTTCCGCGGGAAGACCGATCCGCCTGGGCCTGGGCCGGCCCGGAGCGCAACGCACCCCTCCCCTGTTCTCCTTTCGCTCGCGATCTGCGGCAAATTTAGGCTAGGAAGCGCCTCTCCTTACGTGGAAATCCAAAGCAATATGCCTTTCAGTACCCCCCACGCCGCTCTGGCGGAGGCTCTCGCGGCGCGCGGCTACACCGAACCCACCCAGGTTCAGGCGGAAATCCTGGCCGCCGAGCCGGGGCGGGATCTGCTGGTCTCCGCCCAGACCGGCTCGGGCAAGACCGTCGCCTACGGTCTCGCCTTCGCCGATAGTCTCTTCACCGCCGAAGACCGCCTGCCACCGGCCAGCGCCCCGCTCGCGCTGATCATCGCACCAACGCGCGAACTCGCCCAGCAGGTGCATGCCGAGCTGACCTGGCTCTACGGCAAGGCAGGGGCGCGGGTCGTCGCCTGCGTCGGCGGGATGGATGCGCGGAGCGAGGCGCGGGCGATGGCACGCGGGGCGCATATCATCGTCGGCACGCCCGGCCGGCTGAAGGACCATCTGGAGCGCGGCCAGCTCGATCCGGCGCGGCTCGCCGTCGTCGTGCTCGACGAGGCGGACGAGATGCTCGACCTCGGCTTCCGCGAGGAGCTGGAATTCATCCTCGACGCCACCCCGGCGGACCGGCGGACGCTGCTCTTCTCGGCGACCATCGCGCGCGAGATCGCGATGCTCGCCCGGCGCTATCAGAAGGATGCGCTGCGGATCGACACGGTCGATCGCAGCCAGCCGCATGCCGATATCGAATACCGCGCGATGAAGATCGACGCCTCTCAGGTGGAGGCGGCGACCGTCAATACCCTGCGGCTGATCGATAGCCCCGCCATCATCTTCTGCGCCCGTCGCGATGGCGTGCGCAGCATGGCGGCTTCGCTCATCGCCCGGGGGTTCACCGCCGTCGCCCTTTCCGGCGAGCTCTCCCAGGCCGAACGCAACAATGCGCTCGCCGCCATCCGTGATGGCCGGGCGCGCGTCTGCGTCGCGACCGACGTGGCGGCGCGCGGGATCGACCTGCCGGAGCTCGGCCTCGTCATCCATGCCGACCTGCCGACGAACAAGGAGACGCTGCTGCACCGCTCGGGCCGCACGGGCCGCGCCGGGCGCAAGGGCATCTCGGTGCTCATGGTGCCGCATTCGCGCCGCCGCCGGGCGGAACTGCTGCTCTCCTCCGGCGGGCTTCAGGCACGCTGGAGCACGGCGCCCTCGGCCGAGGAGATCCGCGAGCAGGATCGCGCCCGCATCCTCAATGACGCGATCATCACCGAGCCCACCGCGGAGGAGGATGCGGCGCTGGCCTACCAGATGGCCGAGCGCTACGGCGCCGAGGCCATGGCGGCCGCTTTCATCCGCCTCCGCCGCCTGTCGCTGCCGACGCCTTGCGAGATCGACGGCGCCCGGCCGGGCTTCGAGGAGCCGCGCGCCGGCGGCTATAAGGAGCGCGATCGGGATCGCCGGGACCGCCCCGAGCGGGGCGAGCGGTTCGACCGGGCGGAGCGTCCGCGCGCACCCGCTTTCGAACAAAGCGGCGAACCGATGGTCTGGTTCCGTGCCGCCGTGGGCCGCACCAAGCGGGCCGACCCGAAATGGCTGCTGCCGCTGATCTGCCGCCTCGGCAATGTCAGCAAGCGGGAAGTCGGCGCCATCCGCATCCAGGAGTATGAGACGCGGTTCCAGATCCTCGCCGAGGCGGCAGAGGGTTTCATGACCGCGCTGCGCGATGCGGGCGAGAACGAGATCCGCATCGAGACCGCCGATGGCCCGCCGCCCCGCGAGGCGGGTGGCAGCTTCCGCCCGCGCAGCGAAGGGGGCGGCTATCGCGAGGGCGCGCCGCGCGGCGCCCGGCCGGCACGGCGGGAAAGCACGGGCGGCGAACGCCCGGCGGGGGACCGGGCGGAGCCTGCCCGCAAGCCCCGCTTCTCCCGCGATGGAGACGCCGGCGGCTATAAAAGCCGGCTGCGCAGCCGCGCGAAGGGATAGGCCGCCGCGCCTCTCCACCGCTCGTCACCCCGCGGGTGACGAGCGGTCTGCCAGGCTACTTCTGATCCACGAAGCTCGGATCGACCACATCGGCGTAGGTGATCGGCATCTGGATCTTGGAGAGCTTGCTCCAGATCTGCAGCCCGAGTTTGACGACCTTGGCCGCCGGCCCGGGGTTTTGCAGCGTGCCGAAATACTCCTTGTTCATCGCCGCCGTGTAGAAATTCACGCCGGCCGCGGCATCGGCAAAATCCTTCGGGTTGGAGAGATAGCCGCCGACGCTCTTCGCCATATCGGCATAAGCCTCCTTCGGATGCGCCTTGGTGTAATCGACCGCCTGGAGGATGCCATCCACCATCGCCTGCACGTCCTTCGGATGGTTCTTGATCGTATCGCAGCGCAGGATGAGCACATCGACGATCACGCCCGGGGTCGCGGCGGAGTTGACCAGCACCTTGCCCTTGTCATGCTCCTTGATGAAGGAGAGGTTGGGCTCCCAGGTCACAGCCGCCGGCACGCGGCCGGCGATGAAGGCGGCCGCCGCATCATCCGCCGTCATATTGACGACCTTGAATTCGCTCTGCGTCATGCCCTGCTGGGCGAGCAGATAGTTGAACCAGAACTGGCTGGTCGAGCCTTCGTTCATGGCGATCTTATCGCCCTTCAGCTGGGCGATGCTGGTGATGTTCTTGCCCGTCACCATGCCGTCCGCGCCGTGGCTATCGTCCAGCGCCGCGACCGCCTTGAAGCAGAAGGCGGGGGAGCGGTATTTGAGGATCTCGTCCAGCGTCACCGCCGCGCCCTGGATCTGCCCGGCGGCCATCGCGCTCATCGCGAGCGTCGAATCGCTGACGATGCGCAAATTCGCATCCAGCCCGCCCTTCTTGTAATAGCCGAGGTCGCGCGCCAGGAACATCGGGCCATAGCCGACCCAGACCGTCATCGAAACGTTCAGCTTGCCGGCGAAGGCCGGCTTGGCGCCGAGCCCGAAGGTCGCGGCGAGCGCCAGCGCCATGGCGGCACCACCCAGGCGGCGGAGGCCTTGCAGTTTCATCCTCATCTCATTCCTCGTGTTAGGGGGTTTCTGGTCAGCAAAGGGGGCAACGTTGCGCGTTCAATGATCCTCGTCGATCTCGTCATGCAACAGCCCCATGATCTGGCGCTTGAGGGCGATGAAGGGCGGATCGAGCATCATTTCGAGCGAACGGGGTCGGGGGATCGTGACATCGATCGTCGCCTTCATCCGGCCGGGACGCGCGGTCATCACATGCACGCGGTCACCCAGGATGATCGCCTCGTCGATATCATGCGTCACGAAGAGCACGGTCTTGTGGCTATGCTCCCAGACGCGGAGGAGCAGCTTCTGCATCGTCGCCCGCGTCTGGCTGTCGAGCGCGCCGAAAGGCTCGTCCATCAGCAGGATCTTGGGATCGTTCGCCAGCGCGCGGGCGATCGCCACCCGCTGCTTCATGCCGCCTGAAAGCTCCTTCGGATAATGGCCGGCGAATTGCGAGAGACCCACCTCGTCGAGGTAATGCTTCACGATCTCCCCCCGCTCCCGCGCCGGAACACGGCGGCGCTTGAGGCCGAAGGCGACGTTCTCGGCGACCGTGAGCCAGGGGAAGAGCGTATAGGCCTGAAAGACCATCCCACGGTCCCGCCCCGGGCCGGTCACCTCCGCGCCGCCGACGACGATCTCCCCGCCCGTACTGTCGAGCAGCCCGGCCGCGAGATAGAGCAGGCTCGACTTGCCGCAGCCCGAGGGCCCGACGATGACGGCAAATTCCTTCTCCCGCACGTCGAGCGAGACGTCATCGAGGGCGAGGACCGAGGTTTTGCCGCGGGCGTAGCGAAGTTCGACGGAACGCGCCTCGAACAGCGCCGCCTCCTCCGGCGGCCTCGTCGCCACCGCGCTCATGCCGCCCACCGGGCGAGCTTCGCGCGCAGCAGACGGAAGAAGCTGTCGGTGATGAGGCCGAGGATGCCGATGATGCCGATCGCGAGGAAGATCTTGTCCACCTGGAAGCCGCGCATCGCCTGCATGCTCATGAAGCCGAGGCCGCTATCGGCGGCGACGAGTTCGGCAACCACCAGATAGGTCCAGGCCCAGCCCATGGTGATGCGCAGCGTGTCGATGATGCCGGGCTTGGCCGCCGGCAGCAGCACATGGGCAAGCACGTCCCGCCGGGAGCAGCCGAGCGTGTAGGAGGCGTTGAGCATATCCTCCGGCACGTTGCGCACCACATCCATGATCATGACGATCTGCTGGAAGAAGGTGCCGAAGATGATGATGGCGACGCGCTGGGAAAGGCCGAGCCCGATCCAGAGGATAAAGAGCGGCACGAAGGCCGTGACGGGCAGGTAGCGGATGAAGTTCACCAAAGGCTCCAGCGCCGCCTGGACGATGCGGAAGGTGCCCATGAGCAGGCCGAGCGGCACCGCGACGACCGAGGAGATGAAGAAGCCGAGCAGGATGACTTCGACCGAGGCCCACATATTCGGCCAGAGCGAGCCATCCGCGATCATCTGCACGCCGCGCGCGATGACCGAGGAGGGCGAGGGCAGGAAGATATCCGGCATCGCGCCGCCATAGGTCAGCCCCGACCAGATGCCGAGCACGATGACCCAGACGCTGATCCCGGCGATGAGGCTGGCGCGGGGGGAAATGGGGGCGCGCGGGGTCAAGGCGCGGTCGATAAAGCGCCGGGGGCGCTTGGCGCGCGGGTGCGGAACGGGAGCCGGCGCCATCGCGCGCGGGGTGGCGGCGAGCGGGGTCTCTGCGGCCGCACTCCGATCATCCAGGGTCGCTGTCTTATCCATGGTCATGCTGCGGTTTCATCGCCCCGTGCCACGCAAGAACCGTTCCACCTTAGGGCACGCGCGGGAGAGGCAGGAAGAAGAAAGCGCCCCGCCTTCCGCGCGGAGGCGGCCTGAGCCCAAGCTTTAGGCATCCGCCTCGGATCGGCGCGCTCACCCGCTCGTGATCGGCGCCGGCCGTCCGGCCGCCGCTCGGGCGGTTCGCCGCGTGCAGGAAGGCGGGTAGAACCCTCGGGGAGAGCGGGCGGGTAAGCCGCCTGCCGCTCGGGCGGTTCCCACGCCACGCCATCTATCGAGCCCAGGAGAGAAATCATGTCTCAGAGCACCACGGCCGGCACGCAGGCGCCGGGCTTCTGCACCTTCAAGCTCGGCGCCTTCGAGATGATCGCGCTCCACGAGGGCGTGTTGATACGCGACATGCCGCCAGGCTTCGTGCCCGATGCCAGCGATGCCGAGGTCACCGATGCCTATGCCACTGCCGGCATGGCGCGCGACAAGCTCACCATCACCTTCAACCCGCTCGCCGTGCGCGGGCCGGAGGGGGTGGTGCTGATCGATACCGGCTTGGGCGAATTCGGCCCACCCGGCACCGGCCAGCTGCGCGGCAATCTCGCTGCCGCCGGCATCCGCCCGGAGGAGGTGACGAGTGTCATCATCAGCCATTTCCATGCCGATCACATCCTCGGCCTCAACCGCAAGGCGGGCGGCCTCACCTTCCCCCGCGCCAAGATCTTCGTGCCGGCCAAGGAATGGGCCTATTGGATGGACGAGGCGAACAAGGCCTCTGCGCCCGCCGCGGCGCAGGATAATTTCGGCCTCTGCCAGCAGGTCTTCGGCAAGCTTGCCGATCAGGTCGCTCTCTATGAGTGGGAGACGGAGGTCCTGCCCGGTTTCACCTCCGTCCGTGCCAATGGCCATACGCCCGGCATGTCGGCGATCCGCATCGCCTCGGGCGGCGAGGCGATGATGTATGTCGCGGATATCACCAACAACCCGCTCGTCTTCCTCCGCCATCCGGACTGGGTCGCCGCTTTCGACATGGACCCGGCCGAGACCATCGCGACCCGCCGCCGCATCCTCGACCAGGCGGTGGCGGAAAAGCTGCGCGTCTCCTTCTACCACGCGCCCTTCCCGGCCACGGGCTATATCGCGCGCAATAGCGATGGGTATGAGTTCCTGCCGGCACTCTGGCGGGCGGTGTAACGCAGTCTCGCCTTCGCCAGCCGGTGGACCCGCGGAACACATCCGCGGGTGCCATGCTGATGTAGCCCCGCGCGGCCGCGCCTCAGAACCCTTCCAGCACGATCTTGCCGACCGCCTTGCCGCTTTCCAGCATCGCATGGGCGCGGCGCAGGTTCCCGGCATTGATCGCGCCGTAATGCTCGCCAAGCGTGCTGCGGATCGCGCCCTCCTCCACCAGCCGGGAGACCGCGTTCAACAGTGCCCCCTGCTCCGCCATATCGGCCGTCGCGAACATCGAGCGGGTGAACATGAATTCCCAATGGGTCGAGACGCTCTTGCGCTTGAAGAGCGTCACGTCCAGCGGGCCCGGATCGTCGATCAGCACGAAGCGGCCTTGCGGGGCGATCAGCGCGCCGATCTCGGAGAGGTGCTTGTCGGTCTGCGTCGTCGAATAGACGAAGCCGGGCTGGCCGAGGCCGAGTGCCGCGAGTTCGGCCGCCAGAGGCTTGGTGTGGTTCACCACATGATCGGCGCCCAAAGCGCGCACCCACTCGGCGGTCTCGGGCCGGGAGGCGGTGGCGATCACCGCGAGATCCGTCAGTCGCTTGGCGAGTTGGATTGCAATCGAAGCCACGCCGCCGGCGCCGCCGATGATGAGGATGGCGCGGGCCGCGCCGGGCACCGGGCGCTTCACGTCCAGCCGATCGAACAGCCCTTCCCAGGCGGTGATGGCGGTGAGCGGCAGGGCGGCGGCTTGCGCGAAGCTCAGGCTCTCTGGCTTGCGCCCGACGATCCGCTCGTCCACCAGATGAAACTCCGCATTGGTGCCTGGGGCGTCCAGCGCGCCGGCGTAGAAGACGGCATCGCCCGGCTTGAACCCCACGACATCCGGCCCCGTCTCCGCCACCACGCCCGCGGCATCCCAGCCGAGCACGCGCCAGCCGCCATCGGCCGCCCCGCCCCGCATCCGCACCTTGGTATCGACCGGGTTGACGGCGATGGCGCGAATCTCGACCAGCAGATCCCGCCCCTCGGCGCGCGGCCGCGGCAGCGTGATATCGACGAGCGCCTCGGGGTGATCGATCGCCTGCGGAACCTTGTAGCCGACGGCGCGCATAGGGCCCTCTCCTCTTTCTCTCTCTCACATCACCGCAGCACGTAGCGGCGGATCGCATCGGCCCAGCCGCTTTCGTCGTTCGTGCCGGTCACCACATCGGCCGCGGCCTTCACGCTCTCGGCCGCATTGCCCATGGCGATGGCAAGCCCCGCCACCTTCAGCATCGGGATATCGACATTCATATCGCCGAGGCAGGCCATCTCCGCGGCCGAAACCCCGGCGATGCGCGCCAAGGCTAGAGCGGCGTGCCCCTTATTGGCATCGACATGGGTGACATCACAGTAATAGCTCGACGAGCGGTTGACGGAGGCTTCCGCCCCGAGCCGCTCCTGCAGCTCCGCCTCGACCCGGCCGACCAGGTCGAAATCCCGCGAGGAAGACATGATCTTGTTGGCGCTCGCCAGGAAGGGCGCGAAATCATCCACCACGGTGAAGTGATTATGCGTCACCTCCGCCTCATGCGCGACATAGGGGCCATTGGGGCTCCGCACATACCAGCCGCTGCCGGCATAGACCCAGACATCGAGCCCGGCCGCGCTCATATGCGAGACCGCGAGGCGCGCGGCCTCTTCCGGGATCGCGAGTTCATCGAGGATCGTCTTGTTGTCGCCCGCCACGATCTGGCCGCCGTTGAAGCCGGCATGGGGCGCGGTGATGCCCAGCGGTTCGAGGAACATCTCGATCCCGCGCGGCGGCCGGCTGGAGACGAGGCAAAGCGTGATCCCCGCCGCCTTCAGCTCCTGCGCTGCCTTGATCGTTTCGGGATGCAACGATTTGTCGTGCCGCACCAGGGTGCCATCGACATCGCTGACGACAAGGCGGATGGGCTTCGCTTCGGTCATGCCGCTCTGGCTCCGGTTGCTGCTGGCTGGGAAAGAAACCACAAAAAGCGCATGCCGGCCCTGGGTCAAGGCAAGGAGGCATGACAGGTGGCGCCTGCGGCCTGCGCGCCCGCGGCCCCCGCGGCGCTTGTCGCCTCGCCTCGCCCGGTTCAATTTCGGGCGCGCGACCCAAGATCCCTATGGCGCCGGCGGCGGGGGCTGATTTCCACCCACGCTCCGGCGCTTTTCTCAAGGAGGCTCGCCTGATGCCTGACGCCCCTGCCGCTCCTGCGCGCATCGAAGATTACGCCGTGATCGGGGATTGCCACACGGCCGCGCTCGTCAGCCACGATGGCTCGATCGACTGGCTCTGCCTGCCGCGCTTCGATAGCGGCGCCTGCCTCGCCCGGCTGCTCGGCAACGAGGAGAACGGCCGCTGGCGGATCGGCGCGACCGACCCCGAAGCCCGCATCAGCCGCGCCTATCGCGATGGCAGCGTCATTCTCGACACCACCATCGAAACCGCCGACGGCCGCGCGCGGGTGACCGATTTCATGCCGGTCAAGGGCGAGCACAGCACGATCATCCGCATCTGCGAGGGGCTCTCCGGCAGGATCGAGATGCGGCTCGACCTCACCCTTCGTTTCGACTATGGCAGCGCCGTCCCCTGGGTCGTCGGCCTTGGCGATCAAAGCGGCTTTGAGGCGATCTGCGGCCCGGACCGGGTGACGATCTTCTCTTCCATCCCGCTGATCAGCGAGCATATGGCGACTGAGGCGGTCTTCACCCTCCGCCCGGGGGAGCGGCAGGTCTTCATCCTCGTCCACAACCGCTCGCACCGGGAGCGGCCCGAGCGGCCGGACCCCGACGCGGCGCTCAGCGCGTCCATCGCCTTCTGGGAGAACTGGTCCAAGCTCTCCAGCTACGAAGGCCGCTGGCCGGAGCAAGTGCGCCGCTCGCTCATCACCCTCAAGGCGCTGACCTATGCGCCGACGGGCGGCATCGTCGCCGCGGCGACGACCTCCCTGCCCGAGCAGATCGGATCGAGCCGCAACTGGGATTACCGCTATTGCTGGGTGCGGGATGCCTCCCTCACCCTCGGCGCCTTCCTGCGCGCCGGCTATCTCGACGAAGCGACCGACTGGCGGGACTGGCTGATGCGGGCCGCCGCGGGCATGCCGGAGCAGATCCAGATCATGTACGGCCTGGCCGGGGAGCGGCGGCTGGACGAATGGGAAGTGCCCTGGCTCGATGGCTACGAGGGGTCGAAACCCGTGCGGATCGGCAATGCCGCGGCCGGGCAATTGCAGCTCGATATCTATGGCGAGGTGATGTCCGTCCTCTCCGAGGGCCGGCGGCTCGGCCTTGCCGACCGTCCCGATGGCTGGGGCCTCCAGCGCGCGCTGGCTGACCATGTCTGCGAGATCTGGCGAGAGAATGACGATGGCATCTGGGAAGTGCGCAGCGGCCGCCAGCCCTTCGTGTTTTCGAAGATCGGCTGCTGGAGCGCGCTCGACCGGTCGATCAAGGACGCCGAGGCGCATGGCTTCGCGGCGCCGCTCGATACCTGGCGGGAGAACCGCGAGGCGCTGCGGGCGGAGATCCTGGCGCGCGGCTTCAACCGCAAGCTCAACAGCTTTACCCAGGTCTATGATGGGGAGGAGCTGGATGCGAGCCTGCTGCTCATTCCGCGCTCGGGCTTCATCACGGCGAATGATCCGCTGATGCTCGGCACCGTCGCCGCGATCGAGCGGCACCTCATGCCCGAGGGGCTGGTGCAGCGCTACGATACGCGCAAAAGCGCCGATGGGCTGCCGGCGGGCGAAGGCGTCTTCCTCGCCTGCAGCTTCTGGCTCGCCGATAACTACGCCTATCAGGGCCGGATCGCGGAAGCGACGGCGCTGTTCGAGCGGCTGCTCGGCCTGGCGAACGATCTCGGCCTGCTGGCGGAGGAATACGACCCGAAGGCCGCGCGCCAGCTCGGCAATTTCCCGCAGGCCTTCACCCATGTCGCGGTCGTCAATACCGCTTTCGCGATCGCCGGCGGCCGGAAGGGCGCGGGCGAGGCGCATAAGGCCGATGGCTAGCGGCTGACCTGCCCGCCCTTACGGAGCGGAAGGCGATTGGCCAAGAAAAAGGGAGCCTCGCGGCTCCCTTTCGCTTGACGCCATCCTGGCCGAAAGCCTCAGGGCTGCTGCTGCATGCCCGGCATCGGGCCCACCGGGATCATCCGGTCCGTCATATTGTGCATGATCCAGAGCGAGCCGAGGATCACGATGAAGACCACGAGGATCGCGAAGGCGAAGGCCGTCACATTCCAGCGCTGTTCCGAGCTGAAGTTGAGGTGCAGGAAGAAATAGAGATGCACGCCGATCTGCACGATCGCGAGGGCGAAGATCCCGAAGATCGTCGCACTCGGGGACAGCGCATGCCCCATCACCAGCCAGAAGGCAGCGGCGGTGAGGATGACGGAGAGGACGAAGCCGATCGCGTATGAGGCGAGCGTGCCATGGGCGGCACCGGCCGCATCGGTATGGCCGTGCCCGTGGTCAGATAAGCTGCGGTCCATCAGGTCATCACTCCCAGAAGATACACCACCGTGAACACGCCGATCCAGACGATGTCCAGAAAGTGCCAGAACAGGCTGAGCATGGTGAGGCGGCCCATATAGACCGTGTTCAGCGGCTTCTTCATCACGCCGAGCTGGACCATCAGCGTGGACATCCAGAGCAGGCCGGCCGTCACGTGGCAGCCATGGGTCGCGACGAGGAGGAAGAAGGAGGAGAGGAAGGCGCTCCGCCCCGGCCCGTTGCCCTCGGCGATGAGCTTGTGGAACTCGGTGACTTCGAGCCCGAGGAAGCCGAGGCCGAACAGCGCGGTGATCGCCAGCCACATCAGCACGCCCTGCTTGTTATGGCGGTGGGCCGCCAGCATGGCGAAGCCGTAGGTCACGGAGCTGATGAGCAGGCAGGCGGTTTCCAGAATGACGCCGTTGAGCTCGAAGACATCCCGGCCCGTCGGGCCGCCGGCGTAGGAGTGGCCGTTCACGGCCACCCCCGCGAAAGCGGTCGCGAAAAGCACGCAGTCGGTCATCAGGTAGAGCCAGAAGCCGAAGACCTTCTGGTCCATCTGATGCTGGGCGTGGTCGTGATGGCCGTGGCCGCTATGGGCGGCGGCCGCATCAATCGGCATGCTGCTTCTCCGTCTCGAGCGAGGCGACCTGGAGGAAATGTGCGTTCTCGATCCGCGCCACCTCCTCGCCCGGCACGTAGTAGTCGATATCGTCGTTACAGGTACGGATGATCAGCGTCACCACGATCCCGATCGCGCTGAGGATCGCGAGCCACCACATGTACCAGATCATCGCGAAGCCGAAGACGCCGGCAAACATCGCGATGATGAAGCCCGCCCCCGTATTCCGGGGCATGTGGATCTCTTCGTAATGATCCCGCGCCTGATGTTCGATCGTGCCGCGCTGCTTGGCATCCCACAGCGGCTCGGGGTCATGCACCTCGGGGGTCGTCGCGAAGTTGTAGAAGGGCGGCGGCGAGGAGATCGACCATTCGAGCGTGCGGCCGTTCCAGGGGTCGCCCGTCACGTCCCGCAGCTTGGCGCGGTCGCGGATCGAAACCACGATCTGCAGCAGGTTGCAGGCGATGCCGCACATGATGAGGATCGCACCGCAGAGCGCCACCCACATATAGGGCACCCATTGCGGGTTGTCATAATGCTCCATGCGGCGCGTCGCACCCATGAAGCCCAGGCAGTAGAGCGGCACGAAGGCGACGTAGAAGCCCACAAGCCAGAACCAGAAGGCCCGCGTGCCCCACTTCTTCTCCAGCCGGAAGCCGAACATCTTCGGGAACCAGTAGTTGAGGCCGGCGAAGGAGCCGAAGACCACGCCGCCGATGATGACGTTGTGGAAATGGGCGATGAGGAAGAGGCTGTTATGGACCACGAAGTCGATCCCGGGGATCGCCATCATCACGCCCGTCATGCCACCGATCGTGAAGGTGATCATGAAGCCGATGGTCCACAGCATGGCCGGCTCGTAGCGCACCCGCCCGCCATACATCGTCCAGAGCCAGTTGTAGATCTTCACGCCGGTCGGGATCGCGATGATCATCGTCGAGATGCCGAAGAAGGCGTTCACATCCGCACCCGACCCCATGGTGAAGAAGTGGTGCAGCCAGACGACGAAGGAAAGGAAGGCGATCGCCAGCGTCGCGTAAACCATCGAGGTGTAGCCGAACAGCCGCTTGCCCGAATAGGTCGAGACCACTTCGGAGAAGATGCCGAAGACCGGCAAGACGAGAATGTACACCTCCGGATGGCCCCAGGCCCAGATGAGATTGACGTACATCATCTGGTTGCCGCCGCCGGTATTGGTGAAGAAGTGGAAGCCGAGATAGCGGTCCAGCGTCAGCATGCCGATCGTCGCCGTCAGCACCGGGAAGGCCGCCATGATGAGCACGGCGGTGCAGAGGATGGTCCAGCAGAAGACCGGCATCCGCATCCAGGTCATGCCCGGGGCGCGCATCTTCACGATGGTGACGAAGAAGTTCACGCCCGTCAGCAAGGTGCCGATACCGGAGATCTGAAGGGACCAGATCCAGTAGTCGATACCGCTGCCGGGGCTGTATTGCAGCTCAGAGAGCGGCGGATAGGCGAGCCACCCGGCCTTGCCGAACTCGCCGATGGCGAGCGAGAGGTTCACGAGCGCCATGCCGACGAAGGTCAGCCAGAAGCTGATCGAGTTCAGGAACGGGAAGGCCACGTCCCGCGCGCCGATCTGCAGCGGAACGGCCACGTTCATGAAGCCGATCACGAAGGGCATGGCGACGAAGAAGATCATGATGACGCCGTGCGCCGAGAAGATCTGGTCGTAATGCTCCGGCGGCAGGTAGCCGTGGCTCGCGCCGTGGCTGAAGGCAAGCTGGGTGCGCATCATGATGGCATCGACGAAGCCGCGCAGCAGCATCACCAGCGCCATCAGGATGTACATGATCCCGATCTTCTTGTGGTCGATCGTGGTGATCCACTCTTTCCAGAGATAGGCCCACAGGTTGTACCGGGCGATGAAGCCCAGCACGATAAGCACGACGATACCCATGAAGCCGACCGCACCCATTTCGATGGGATTGTCGAGCGGGATCGCCGACCAGGTTAATCTTCCGAGCATGTCACTGCACCCTTATCTTGCTGCCTCTCACATACCGCTCGTGCCGCTCGTGCTCTTCGAGGCAGCGTGAGTAGCGTCGGCTTTGGTATCGTTCATGGACATCTTGGGCCCCAAGAAAGCCCTGATCTGGTCGGCGAAGATGTCGCCCTGCACCGTCCCGTAATAGCTGGGCTTGACGTATTCGGACGGCTTGGAAAGCTCGGCATAGGTCGTCTTGTCCAACACCTGGGCCGATTGCCGGACCTTCTGAACCCAGGCAGCGAAACCTGCCTGATCGACCGCGTGCGCCTGGAAGGTCATGCCGGAAAAGCCGTCACCGCTGAAATTGGCCGAGAGCCCGCGATAGATACCGGGGTGATCGGCCATCAGATGCACCGCCGTCTGCATGCCGCCCATGGCATAAATCTGGGTGCCGAGCTGGGGGATGAAAAAGGCGTTCATCACGGTCGCCGAGGTGATGTGGAAATTCACCGGCGTGCCGACCGGCATCGCCATCTCGTTCACCGCCGCGATATGCTGCTCGGGATAGACGAAGAGCCACTTCCAATCGAGCGCGATGACGTCGATGTCGAGCGGCTTGGCATTCGCTTCCGTGGGCAGCGGCTTGTAGGGGTCGAGCTGGTGGGTCGTCACCCAGGTCACGATGCCGAGCACCAGAATGATGAAGCAGGGGCCGCCCCAGGAGAAAATTTCGATGATCGTCGAATGATGGAAGTCGGGCCGGTATTTCGCCTTGGTGTTGCCGGCGCGGAAATGCCAGGCGAAGGCGAGTGTCGCCAGGATGACGGGGCCGACGACAAACACCACCAGACCGATGAGGGTATAGAGGATGATCTTCTTTTCCTCCTGACCGACAGGCCCCTGGGGATCCATCAGCGCCCAATGACAGCCGGAGAGAAGCAGCAGGGGCATGAGGGCGAGCGGCTTGAACCGCGCCCCCCGCCGGAGGAAGTCTTTCATCGTGGATCTCTTGCTGTTTCAATCATTCTTGTAATCTGCGGTACTCTTGAACGCGACACCGGGCCGACAGGTCAAGAACGGAGCAGCGCCCTTCCGCACCTTGGCTGCATGGGTGGAATGCAGTTTCGGCAGCGGCGCATTTTCCGCCCCTCAACTTCACCCCGGTGTCATTCGTGAACAATCGTCAATCTACCAGATAGGCCGGCGGAAGGTGTCTTTTTTTGCCCCCTGCCTGTCAACATTCATGAGCGCGGGAGCAGGCCCCCGGCGCGCTTCCGCCACCTGCTTTTCCGCGCATGCCGCCGTCTTTTGCCGCGTCTCTCTCTGCCTCATGATAGGGGTGAGCGGCGCGCGGGCCGGCATGGCCGCGGCCTAGCCCAGCATGCGGGGGAACAGCTTGTCGAAATACGAAGGCGCACGCTTCGCCCCATGAGAAAGCCCCGCCGGCATCCGCCCTTCGCGCCGCGCGCGGTCCCCCTCGCCCAGGTCATCCGCCAGGTTCTCGCTTCCCCGATGCGCAACCTCGTCTTCGGCGGGCTCTTCGTCTTCACCATCTGCCTGCTCGCCATGATCGGCTATCTGCTGGCCGGCTGGAGCTTCAGCGATTCGCTCTATATGGTCGTGCTGACCATCTATACCGTCGGCTATGACGAGGTCCGGGCGATCGACACGCCCTTCCTGCGCGCCAATACCATGATGCTCATCATCCTCGGCTGCACGGGGATGATCTTCCTGACCGGCGCGCTCGTGCAGTTCATCACCATCACCCAGTTCCAGCAGCTCATCGGCAGCAGGCGCATGAAGCAGGATATCGAGAGCCTTTCCGGCCATGTCATCATCTGCGGCTTCGGCCGCATCGGCGCCATGCTCGCCCAGGAGCTGACGGCGGGGCAGGTTCCCTTCGTCGTGCTCGAACGCCAGGAGCGGCGCTTCGCCGAAGCGCGGGAGAGCGGCTATCTCGCGATCCAGGCCGACGCGACGGAGGAGGTGACGCTGCAGGTCGCGGGTGTCGCGCGTGCCCGGGTGCTCGCGAGCGTCCTGCCCGACGATGCCGCCAATGTCTTCATCACGCTGAGCGCCCGCAGCCTCAACCCCGCGCTCGAGATCATCGCGCGCGGCGAGGTTGCCTCGACCGAGCGCAAGCTCCTCCAGGCCGGGGCCAACCGCGTGGTGATGCCCGCCCATATCGGCGCGGAGCGGATCGCTCAGATCATCCTCTTTCCGGAACGCGACCGGATGCTGGAGGATAGCGACCGCATGCGCGTCTTTCAGCGGGAATTGCAGGGCCTCGGGCTCAAGGTCTTCACCCATCCGGTGGCGGCGGGCAGCCGGGCTGAGCAGCGGCCGCTCGGCGAGATCGAACGCGAAGCGGCGGGCAGCTTCTTCGTCCTCGGGATCGAGCGACCGGGCCGCCGCAGCCTCGAACGTCCGCCGGGGGAGACGATCCTGCAGGCGGGGGATGGCGTCGTGCTGCTGGCGCGCGATGGCCATGCCGAGGCCATCGCTCAGTTATTCGGCGCTGCCTTCAGCACGATCTGACCGGCGCCGCGGGCCGGGCGCGCTCAGTCCGCCGCGACGGAGAGCGCCGGCTCGCCCGCGCGATAGGCCCGCACCGCTTCGGCGAAGGAGAGGAAGATCCGGCGAGAAACGGCGTCCGTCTCCATGTCGTATTCCGGGTGCCATTGCACGGCGGCGGCGAAGCCGGGCGCCTGCGGCAAGGTGAAGGCTTCGATCGTCCCGTCCGGCGCGAAACCCTCTGGCCTCAGCCCGGGGGCCAGATGCTCCACCCCCTGATTATGGAGGGAATTGACGGCGATCTCCCGCGCCTGCGCCATGCGATGCAGCCAGGTGCCGGGTTCCACCCGGAGGCGATGCGCCTTGCCGTGGCGGATGGCGGCGATCGCCTGCATCGGCGTCGAATGATCGAGCCGCCCGGGCAGATCCTGCAACCGCTGATGCAGCGTGCCGCCGAGTGCCACGTTCATCTCCTGAAAGCCCCGGCAGATGCCAAGCAGCGGCACCCCGCGCGCCACCGCCGCACGGATGAGCGGGATCGTCACGCCATCCCGCCCGCGATCCTCCACCGTCTCAGCCGGATGCGGCGGCCCGCCGTAGCGCGCCGGCTCGACATTGGAGGGGCTACCGGTGAGCAGGATGCCGTCCAGCCGGTCGATCAGGCAAGCGATATCGGCGCGGTCGCCATTGGCGGGGATGAGCAGCGGCACCGCGTCCATCACCTCGCCCACCGCGCGGACATAGGTATCCGATACTCCGTGGTTCAGCATCGCGAACCGGCCGAAGGTCTTCTGGCAGCAGGAGATCCCGACGATAAATTTCATTTGAACGACAATGGGACAGACTTGCAGGCTATGGAAGCGATTCTCACGAAGGGCAAGTCAGAATTGAGGCAGAGGCGTGACGGCCGGTGCCCAAATCAAGGCTTCCCTTCCCGCCCTCGGCAGGCGGTAATTGGCGATCCAGCATGACCCTCCATCTAGCGTTCGAAGCGGGACGCGTGGCGGCGGGGAGACGCTACGGCACTCATTCGGATGGAGAGAAGCATGACCAACCCCCTGAAGTTCGACGCGGCGCGCGAGGAGCGCATCCGCACACGCGCCTACCACATGTGGGAGAACGAGGGCCGGCCGGAGGGCCGCGCCGCCGAGTTCTGGGAGCGCGCGGCGGAATTGGAGATGATGGAGGAGAGCGGCAAGACCGGCCAATTGCCCAACCCGATCGCCGCCGGGATCGACCCTTCGGCGCCGACCGGCGTTGAGGAAGCCTTCATCCAGGAAAATCTCGGCGAGTTTCCGGGTCAGCTCACCGATCAGGGCGATGCGCAGCCGACGCCCATCGCGCCCAAGCGCAAGCCGGCGGCAGCGGCGGAAAGCCCGGCCAAGCCCGCGAAACCGGCCAAGCCCGCCAAGAAGGAGGCAGCACCGGCCATAGCGAACGGAGCGCCCCATCCGGCGCCTGCCGCCCCCTCCGCCCCCTCCGCCCCAGCGGCGGCGGCGGCACCCGCTACCGCCGAAAGCTCTGGCAAAATGGCGCCCAAACCCGCCGCGGCCAAGAAACCGGCCGCCGGCAAGGCCGCGACCAAGAGCGGGAAGTAGCAGCCGGGCGAAGCGCGGTTCGGCGCCGCTCTTCGTCTAGGAGGCGCGCCAGCCGAAGCGATGCAGCAAGGTGGCGCGGAGCGAGGCGGCCGCACTCGGCGAGCCGGTCGCCCTGCGCATCAGCACCTCCGCGCAGCGCCCGGTCTGGAAGCGAATTTCCTGCTGGGTCGCAACCGCCGCGAGGGAGAGATTGTCCGCGACCATCTCTGCCCCGCGCCGCCAGGCAGAGACGGTTGCCGGCCGCACCAGATCGGGCAGTACGGCGGCAAAGCAGATCGAAGCGGCGACCGCCGCCGCTTCGAAAGCGCGGAGCCGGATGTCGTTCGGCAAGCCGGCGTCCAGGGCAGCGACCAGTTCCAGGAAGGTCGGAACATCGGGCAGCAGGTCATCCCGCGTCGCGGGGCCGGTGCAGGCGGCCGAACTCGGCGCCAGCAGGCAGAGCGGCTGGGCGCCCTTGGCCGCAGCCTCCGCCAAGGCCTCACGGATCTTCGGCCCGCTCAGCAGCGCGACATCGACATGCCCGCGGCCGAGCGCCTCGCTCAGGCTCTTCGGGTCGGTCTCGCCATAGATCGGTGCCACGGGAATGCCGAGCAGATCGAGCGCCGCGATCGCGGCGAGTTCCGGCCCGATCGGATTGCTGGCCCCGAGCCGCAGCGCCCGCCGCTGCGTCATATGCTGGGAGAGCGGGGTGGTACCGACGAGAACCACGGGGCCGGTGCCGATCAGCGCCGGCACCCAGCGCGCGGGGTCGTATTTGACGCGGCTATCCCCTTCCAGCCAGGCGAGCATCGCGGCACCGGGGGCGACCATCAGCGTGCTGCCGTCCGGGTCCATCCGCGCGCCGAAGGCATTGCAGACGGTCACGCCGTCCGGCCCGCCCATCGCCTCGAAGCTCGATCCGATATTGGGCGGCAGGCCCTGGAGAAGCTGCGGCAAAAGCAGCTTCGCCCAGCCGGCGATATAGCCGTAAGCCGGGCCGCTGCTCAGCACCGTCACGCCCTGGGCAAAGACCGGGTCGGTTGCCGCCGCCTCTGCCGCGCGCGAGACGAGGCCGAGCGCCCCGGCGGAGCCGCCGAGGGTCGCGAGACCGGTGCCGAGCAGGCCCAGCAGGGCGCGGCGTGATGCGAGAGGGTTCGGCATGGGTTCCCGCCGCGGCAGCTCCTAACTGTCGTAGCGCAGGAGGGACTGGAAGGGCACGTCGAGCCGGTCGCGGCCGCGGAGAAAATCAAGCTCGATCAGCGTCACCGCGGCGGGCACCTCGGCCTTCAGCATGCGCAAGAGGCGGATGCCGGCGGCGAGCGTGCCGCCGGTCGCCAGCAGATCGTCCACCACCACCACGCGCGCGCCGGGCGGCACGGCATCGGCCTGCACCTCGATCCGGTCGGAACGGTATTCGAGCGTGTAATCCAGCCCCACCACCTCGCCGGGCAGCTTGCCGGGCTTGCGCAGCATGAGGAAGCCGCAATCGAGCTTGAGCGCGAGGGGGGCTGCGAAGAGGAAGCCGCGGCTTTCCAGCCCGGCCAGATAATCGGGCTTATAGGCGGCGATGATCGCCGCCATCTGGTTCATCGCCTCGCTCCAGGCGCCGGCATGCCGCAGCAGGGTCGAGATGTCATAGAACAGGATGCCGGGCTTGGGAAAATCCGGGATCGACCGGATGTGATCTTTGAGGTTCATGGCGGCTGTATAGCGGAGCCTGCCGCGCTGGCAAAGCAGGCTCCCGCCGATTTCCCCCCGAAGGCCGCCGCCGCCATCCGGCCGAACCGCGCCGAAACTCAGCCCGGCGGCAGGTTGGGGCCGAGGGCATAGGCCGCGGCATGGGTTGTCGCGTTGGTGACACTCGGCATCGAGGGCAGATCGGCCAGGCGCGCGGCCGTCTGCTGCGGGCCGAGGGTGAAGAAAGGCTCGGAGAGGATCTGGGTCACCTGAGCCTGATCGCCGGCGCGATAGGCGGCGGCGAGGGCGAGCATGGCATCGACCACCTGCTGCGAGGGCACCGCGCTGCCAATCCCGAGATAGGCTCGCACCTGCTCGCGCGCGCGCAGCATGTTCAGCCGGAAGATCGACGGCATCGTCGTGATCCAGCGCGGCGCGGTATTGAGCTTGCCGCCCATATAGTCGAGCGTGGCGACGGCTTCCGCCGCCATCGCCGGATCTCCCTGCATCTGGCGCCAATGGCCGAAATCATAGCCCGCGATGTTCAGCGCCTGCACATCCACATCGCCATTGGTGTGCAGCGCCGCCGGCTGGATGACCGCCGTGCTCGGATCGCGCACATGCACGTCCGCGCAGGCGGCAAGCGTGAGGCTGGAGGCGAGTGCGAGGGAAATGCCAAGGCGTTTCATGGACTGGCCCTTTCGTTGGGGATGCCTCAGGTGAGCGCAGCGGCGGCGGGATGCACCGGGCCGCGCCGAGGCGGCGCAATCAAGCAGTATAGCGCCTGGCCGCCGCACGACGCAGCGGCCGGACAGTCATGACACGCGCGGGCCTCCCGCTCGGATGCAGCGGCGGGCGCGTCCCTTATCCGCGCGGCGCGCGGCCGCGGTGAAAACCACGCCGGCACTTCCATTCTCCCGGATGACGCCGACCGGCCAAACCCCGGTGCCGCGCCAAGCCAGGCCGGTCACTCAGCCCGGTCGCCGGCCGCCATCGGAGGCCCGGTGCCGCCCGGCGAGCGCCACGTAATGCGTGCCGGTGGCGGCGAACTGCGCCCGCTCCTCCGCGCCGAGCGTGCGGACGAAGCGCGCTGGCACCCCGGCCCACAGCTCCCCCGCGCCGATCCGCTTGCCGGGGCTCAGCAGGGCATGCGCGGCGAGCACCCCGCCCTCCTCCACCACCGCGCCATCCAGCACCGTCGCGCCCATGCCGATGAAGCCCCGATCATGCACGGTGCAGGCGTGAACGATCGCCGCATGCCCCACCGTCACCTCGTCCCCCAGGATGCAGGGGAAGCTCTCCCGGTTGACGTGCAGGATGCTGCCATCCTGGATATTGGTGCGCGCGCCGATGCGGATGAAATTGGTGTCTCCGCGCAGCACGCAATGGAACCAGACGGAGGACTGCGCCCCGATCTCCACATCGCCGATGATCGCGGCGGTCGGCGCGATCCAGGCAGTGGGGTCGATCCGCGGAATCACCCCCTCGAACGGCAGGATGGCCGCGCCCCCTCCGCTCATCCGGCGAGGCCCAGCATGAGGCGGAGGTTCTGCACCGCCGCACCCGAAGCGCCCTTGCCGAGATTGTCGAGGCGCGCCACCAGCACCGCCTGGCGCCGCGCTTCGCTACCGAAGACATGTAGCGAGAGGCGGTTGGTGCCGTTCAGCCCCTCGGGTTCGAGGGTGGTCAGATTATCTGTCCCCACCGCGATGTCCGGCGCCTGGGCATAATGCGCCTCCAGCACCGCGGCGAGGTCGCCGAGGCTCGGCCGGCCGGGCAGTTCGTCGAGATGGAGCGGCAGGGAAACCAGCATGCCGCGCAGGTAATGGCCGACGGCGGGGGTGAAGATCGGCCGCCGCGTAAGGCCGGAATGGGCCATGATCTCTGGCACGTGCTTGTGTTCGAGGCCGAGCGCGTAAAGCTCGAAGGGCGGGCCGCCGGCCGCCTCATGCGCCTCGATCATCTGCCGCCCGCCGCCCGAATAGCCGCTGATGGCATTGAGCGAGAGCGGCATGTCGCGCGGAATGACGCCGGCATCGATGAGCGGGCGGAGCAGCGCGATCGCCCCCGTCGCATAGCAGCCGGGGTTGGAGACGCGGGCAGCCGCGCGGATCGCCTCGCCCTGGCCGGGGGCGAGTTCGGGAAAGCCGAACACCCAGCCGGGTGCAGTGCGGTGCGCGCTGCTCGCATCGAGGATACGGGGGGCAGCATCGCCAAGCCCGGCAGCGAGCGCCACCGCTTCGCGGGCGGCGGCATCGGGCAGGCAGAGGATGAGGAGATCGGCCTCGGCCATCAGCCCCCGGCGGGCGGCCGGGTCCTTGCGCAGCTCCGGCAGGATGCTGATGAGGCGGATCTCCGGCATGGTGGAGATCCGCTCGCGAATGAGGAGGCCGGTGGTCCCGGCCTCGCCATCGATGAAAACCTTCGGCAACCTCTCTCCCCTCTCGAAAGCCGATCCGGCGGGAGAAGGTGCCGAACAGGCGGTTAGCGCTTGCTGAACTGGAAGCTGCGGCGGGCTTTCGCCTTACCATACTTCTTGCGTTCCACAACGCGGCTGTCCCGCGTCAGGAAGCCGGCAACCTTGAGGATACCGCGCAGCTCCGGCTCGTAATTGGTCAGCGCCCGGCTGATGCCATGGCGCACCGCGCCTGCCTGGCCGGAGAGCCCGCCACCGGTGACGGTGCAGATGACATCGAACTGGTTGTAGCGGTCAGCCACCAGGAAGGGCTGGGTGATCAGCATGCGCAGCACGGGGCGCGCGAAATACTGCGCCGCCTTCTTGCCGTTGATGGAGATCTCGCCCTTGCCGGGCTTGATCCAGACGCGGGCGACCGCGTCCTTGCGGCGGCCGGTGGCGTAGGAGCGGCCGAAGGCATCGCGCTTCGGCTCGGCGCGCACGGGGGCGGCGTCGGTGCTGGTCGCGATCGGGGCGGTGGCGAGATCGGCGAGGGTGCGGGTCTCGGACATGATCAGGCCCTCCGATTCTTGGCGTTGAGCGCGCCGACATCCAGCTTCACCGGCTGCTGGCCATCATGCGGATGGGTATCGTCGGGATAGACGTAGAGATGGCCCATCTGCTTGCGCTGCAGCGGACCGCGCGTGATCATGCGCTCCACCGCCTTCTCGATCACCCGCTCGGGGTGGGCGGAGGCGAGGCGCTGGCCCACGGTGCGGCCCTTGATGCCGCCGGCATAGCCGGTGTGGTAGTAGAAGACGGACTGCTCGGCCTTCTTGCCCGTCACCCGCACCTTGCGCGCGTTGACGACGATGACATGGTCTCCGCAATCGACATGCGGGGTGAACTGGGGCTTATGCTTCCCGCGCAGACGGTTGGCGATCACGACCGCGAGGCGGCCGAGCACCAGACCTTCAGCGTCGATGAGCACCCAGTTCTTCTGAGCCTCGGCGGGCTTCAGGGAGAGGGTTGTCTTCATCTGGTCACTCAATTCCTTTCAGAGTGGGCGGCTTATGGCGGCTCGGCCTTGGCCGGTCAAGGCTTTCCGTATGTGGTATTTGGATACCACATACGGGGACGTGATTGCTGGAGCCTTGCGTATTCCCTCACGGAGAATCGCTGAAATCCGCTAAACTGCTGGTCTGACGAGGGAGAAACGCCATGGCGATCGAGCGCCAGGAACCAGAAGCCGGCCGGCCGCCAGGGCCGCTCGCTTCGGATGAGACGATCCGCGCGGTGCTGACCGGCTTCAAACGCATCGCCCTCGTCGGTGCTTCGAACAAGCCGGAGCGGCCGTCCTACGGCGTCATGGGCTTTCTGCTCCGCCAGGGCTTTCAGGTAACGCCGGTCAATCCGGGCCTTGCCGGCCAGCAGATTCACGGCCAGCCGGTGGTCGGCAGCCTTGCCGAGGCCGGGCCGCTCGACATCGTCGATATCTTCCGCAATGCCGATCAGGTCGGGCCGGTGGTGGACGAGGCGATCGCGCTCGGGGCGCGGGTCATCTGGATGCAGCTCGGCGTCGTCAACCGCGCGGCCGCCGAGGCTGCCCGCGCCGCGGGCCTCACCGTCGTCATGGATCGCTGCCCGGCGATCGAATGGCCGCGCCTCGGCCTTGGGCGCGGCTGAGGCTCGTTGCAGGCGCGGAAGGTAACGCTCTGCTCTCTTTTCGGTAAGATGATCCGGTTGCGATAGACAATGCCCGCGCCGGACCCCAGATTCCGGCCCAAGAGTTTCACAGAGGATCGTTTCATGACCCCCGAAGAACGCGACATCATCGCCCGCTTCGTGCAACGGGTTTCCGGCGCGCCGTCGGGCGGCTCGGTTCCGGCGACGCAGCCCGCCGCCCTTCCTCCCGTCGATCCGGAGGCGGATCGCCACCTCGCCCAGCTCTTCGACCAATATCCGGAAGCCCGCTACCGGATGACGCAGTTCGCCTTCGGCCAGGAGCAGGCTCTGCAAGGGGCGGCGCAGCAGATCCAGGCGCTCCAGCAGGAGAATGCGGCGCTGCGGGAGCAGGCGAGTGCTGCCGGCGCGCAGCAGCAGGCGCCCGGCCAGGGCGGCGGCTTCTTCAGCCGCATGTTCGGCGGCGGCCAACAGGCGCCGCAGCAGGCGCCCTATGCTCAGCGCTATGCGCAGCCGGGCTATGGCCAGCCGGGTTACGGCCAGCCGGGCTATGGCGCGCCGCCGCCGGGCTATGCGCAACAACAGCCGGGCTTCGGCGGCCCGCCGCCGGGCTACGGCTACGGGGCGCAAGGCGTTGCCCAGCGCGGCGGCAGCGGCTTCCTGGGCTCCGCGCTGACCACTGCGGCGGGGGTTGCGGGCGGGATGCTCGCCTTCAACGCGATCGAAGGCCTCTTCTCCAACCGGGGCGCGGAACAGGCGGCCTCCGGCTTCGCCGGTGGGGTCGATCCGATGGGCGGCGGCTTCGATCAGACCGGCTGGGCCAATATGCCGCCGGATCAGGGGGCGGATAGCTCCGGCTGGGCCGGCGGCGCGGATAACAGCGGCTGGCAGACGATGCCGGACCAGAGCACCGACAATACCGGCTGGCAGAACGATCCGAATGCCGGCGGCGGTGGCGGCAGCGGCTGGGACGATTCGGGCAGCGGCGGCTGGGACAATAGCGGCGGCGGCAGCGACGACTGGGTCTGACGCCCCGCCCCAGCATAACGCTTCGGGAAGCGCGCGGCCCGCCCGGCCGCGCGTGACCTGTCCGGAGCCGCCTAGATGTGCAGAACCGGAAGCTGGACCAGCGGCAGCAGCGCCACGATCGCCCCGAAGCCGACATCGGCGGCCACGATCATCGCCGCATTGAGCCCCGAAGTGCCGAGCGCCAGGCGCGTCACATACCATTCGAGCCAGAGCGCCCAGCCATAGCCGACGAGCGCGGCCGTCTGCCCGAGGATCTGCGGAAGATGCAGCGCAAGCGGCAGTGAGGTCAGGATCAGCAGCAGATATTGCGCGAGATTGCTCCAGTTCCAGGCGGCGATATAGCGCGGCCAGAGCCCCTCCAGCCCCAGCCAGCGCAGGATCGGCAGGGCGAGAAGGGCGAAGCCGGCCCAGGAAATCGGGAAGGTCAGCAGATCGAGGATGAAGGCATGGGCATCCTCGGGCGGCGCCGCGCCGGAGAGCAGATCGAGGTAGTGGAAGGCGAGAAAGACGGGGAAGGCCAGCACTGCCGCGAGGAAGCTGCGGCGCGCCATGCCGCGGTCATTCTCGAAAGCGCGGATGCCCTCCGCCTCGCCGAAGGTCAGGCGCGCGATGCCGCGCAGGCTCGCGCCGATCTCCCGCCCATGGCTGCGGCAAGCGGCAAGGAGGCTGCCCATCATCCCCCGCCCGCCGCCTGGCCGCCGGCCACCAGCATCTGGGCAAGTTGCGGCCCCCCCACCAGGATGAGCGTCGAGACGTTCATCACCACCACCAGGAGCAGGGCCCGCCCGCGGGCGAGGCCGAGGGCATGGCGCGCGAGGAACCAATGCAGCCAGAAGGCATAGGCGAGCAGAAGCGCGCAGAGGCCGAGCACGGTCGGCTTCATCGGCAGGCCGAACTGCACGAAGAGGCTGCCAATGACGACGAGGAGCACGCCGAGGATCGGCAGAACCCACTGGCACCAGTTGAAGGCGGTGGCGAAGCGCAGCCAGCCCGCGGTCTTTCCCCAGGGCCGGGCGATGCTGTAGGCGATCAGCGGCGGCGCCAGAATGGCGATGATGGAGGCGAGGAAATCCGTGAGCCCTTCCCGCACCATGCCTTGCGCCACCATCAGACCGCAGCCGACGAGCGGAAAGGCGATGAGCGGGGCGAGGCTGGCGAGGAAGGCATCGGGCACCGCGCCGATATCGCTCAGCCCGCGCGCATCGCCCCGGCAGAGCAGGATGACCCCGCGCAGGATATTGCCCGCCCTCGGCCGTGCATTCATCCCCTGCCCCATCATGCGGTGAACCCGGCCAGAATGGCGGCATAGGCCGCGGCCAGCCGGCGCAGATCGGCAACCGCCGTCCGCTCATCCACCTTGTGCATGCTCTGGCCGACGAGGCCGAATTCGGCGACCGGGCAGAGATGGGTGATGAAGCGGGCATCCGAGGTGCCGCCGCCGGTATCGAGCCGCGGCTCGGTCCCGAAGATCGCGCCCACCGCCTGGACGAGACCTTCCACCTCGGGCCCGACCGCGGTGAGGAAACTATCGCCCGAGGCCTGGAAGCGGATCTCCGCCCCCGGCGCCAGCCGCGCCGCCTCCTCCAGGATCCATGCCTGCAGGCTCTCGGCGCTATGCGCGTCGTTATAGCGGATGTTGAGCTTGGCGCTGGCGGCGGCCGGAATGACATTGGTCGCCGGATTGCCGACGTCGATGCTCGTCACCTGCAGGGAAGAGGGCTGGAACCAGCGATTGCCCTCGTCGAGCCGGCGGCCAAGCAGCGCGCCGAGCAGGGCGACGAGCTTATGGACGGGATTGTCCGCCAGATGCGGATAGGCGGCATGCCCCTGCACGCCAGGCACGGTGAGGAAGGCCGAGAGGCTGCCGCGCCTGCCGATCTTGATGATCTCACCGAGCCGATCGGGGTTCGTGGGCTCACCCACGAGGCAGAAATCCGGCACCTCGCCCTGCTCACGCATCCAATCGACGACGCGGGCCGTGCCGTCCAACGCGGGGCCTTCCTCATCCCCGGTGATGAGGAGCGAGACGGAGCCCGGCAGGCGGCCCGCTTCCCGCGCTTGCGCCACGCCCGCGACGAAAGCCGCAATTGCCGCCTTCATGTCGCAGGCGCCGCGGCCATAGAGCACACCCTCTTCCACCACTCCACCGAAGGGATCGTGGCGCCACCCCTCGCCCGGCGGCACCACATCCGTATGGCCCGCGAAGCAGAAATGCGGCCGGCCGGTGCCAAGCCGGGCATAGAGGTTCGGCGTCTCGCCGAAGGTCAGCCGGTGGATGGTGAAGCCGAGCGCGCCGAGCGCGTCCGCCAGCACATCCTGCGCACCGGCATCGGCCGGCGTCACGCTTGGGCAGCGCAGCAGCGCCTGGGCGAGCGGCAGCGGATCGGTAAGGTCGGCCGCGCCGCTCACGCCCGCAGCAACTCGTTGACGGAGGTCTTCTCGCGCGTGCGCTGATCGACCCGCTTGACGATGACGGCGCAGGCAAGGCTCGGCCCCGGCGTGCCATCTGGCAGCGGCTTGCCGGGCAGCGTGCCCGGCACGACGACGGAATAGGGCGGCACCCGGCCCTGGAAGACCTCGCCCGTCGCACGGTCGATCACCTTGGTCGAAGCGCCGAGGAAGACGCCCATGGAGATCACCGAGCCACGCTCCACCACGAAGCCTTCGGCGACTTCCGAGCGGGCGCCGATGAAACAGTCATCCTCGATGATCACCGGCCCGGCCTGCAACGGCTCCAGCACGCCGCCAAGGCCGACGCCGCCCGAGATATGGCAGTTCTTCCCGACTTGCGCGCAGGAGCCGACGGTGGACCAGGTATCGATCATCGTCCCCTCACCCACATAAGCGCCGACATTGACGAAGCAGGGCATGAGCACGACGTTCCGCGCGATGAAGGCCGAGCGGCGGATGATCGCCCCCGGCACGGCGCGGAAGCCGGCATCGGCGAAGCGGTTCTCGCCCCAATCCTGGAATTTGAGCGGCACCTTGTCGAAGCCCGGCGCACCGCCGCCAGCCCCCGGCATGACGGCGCTATCAGCCAGGCGGAAGGAGAGCAGCACCGCCTTCTTCAGCCATTGATTGACGCGCCAGCCGCCCTCGCCCGGCTCCGCGACGCGGGCTTCCCCCGCTTCGAGCAGCCCGAGCGCCGCCTCCACCGCTTCGCGATCGGCCCCCGCCGTCTTGGCCGAAATCTCTGCCCGGCGTTCCCACAGCAAATCGATCGCCGCAGCGAGGTCGGAAGGGGGAGCGGCAGGCGTCATCAATCTCTCCATAAGGGCCGAGCGGCGGACCATCAGGCGCGCGGCTCCTTCTGTCAACGCGGCTCAGCCGCCTCCTGCCACGTCGTCCGCGCGATGCCGGCTGCAGCCAAGGCCGCCGCGAGCGCCGGGCTCATCAGCGCACGCATCTCGGCCTCGTGCTCGTACTGCGGCATCAGCCGGTCGAGCAGCGCATCCCGCCCGGCCGCCGGGTGGAAATAGAGCTCCGAGAGGCCCGGCGGCAGGCGGGGGATAAGGCGCAGCAGCCGCTCCTCCGTCATATGCCCGCTCCAGGCGATGCCGAAGGCATGGTCGTTGACGGCGAGGCCCGCGCGCCGCGCCCGCCAGCGCAGCCCCTGCGTCCAGAGGAGCAGCGCCCGGGCGCCGATGCCCGGCGGTTCGCCGAGGGAGGCGAGAACGCCGGCAGGCTCCGCCGGCACGCGCATGGCGCGGAGCCCATGCGCCCGGCCCTCGGCCACCATCCGTGCGGCGACGAAGGGATGCAGGTGCATATGTTTATGTGCGTTGGCGTGATCGAGCGGCAGACCCGTGGCCGCGAAGGCGCGGAACTGGGCGGCGATCTCGCGCGCCAGCGCCGCGCGGGTGCGGCGGCTGAAGGCGTAGCGGAGCCCGAGGTCGAGCTGGTCCGATGGGATGCGGGCCTCGGCATCGAGAAGAGCCGCGATCTCGGGCGGCGGCAGCACCGCCGGCCCTTCGATGGCGACGAGATGCAGCCCGACCTTGAGCCCCGGCAGCCGCCGGGCGCGGCGCACGGCATCGGCCGCCGCCTCCCCCGCCACCATCAGGCTGGCGGTGGAGAGCAGCCCCTGCGCGTGCGCCCGCTCGATCCCTTCATTGACGGCGAGCGAGAGGCCAAAATCATCGGCCGAGATGATGGCGCGGCGGTTCATCTGCGTCACCCGAGGGCATGACCCGCGGGTCTATCCGCCAGGGCGCCCGAACCTCTGGATCCCCGACACAAGACCGGGGATGACGTAGCTGATCACGCCGCGATCTTGTGCCGCTCGCGCAGGAACTGGAAGAATTCCACGCCCTCGCGCAGCCTGCGCACCAGCATCTGGCGGCTGCCGAGCATCTCGCCCACGATCGAGGCGATCTTCGGCGCGCGGAAGTAGAAGCGCTTGTAGAAGGTCTCGACGTTGTCGAAGATCTCGGTATGGCTGAGATGGTCGTAGCTCAGGGGCGCGATCTGGATGCCGCTTTCGTCGATCAGCTCGGCGTGCTTCGCATCCAGCCAGCCATTTTCCAGCGCCTGCTTGTAGAGCGCCGTGCCCGGATAGGGGGCGGCCAGCGAGACCTGGATGGTATGCGGGTTGATGCGCGTCGCGAAGCGGATGGTCTCCTCGATCGTCTCCTTCGTCTCGCCGGGCAGGCCGAGGATGAAGGTGCCGTGGATCTTGATGCCGAGGTCATGGCAATCGCGGGTGAATTTCTCGGCGACCTCGACCCGCATGCCCTTCTTGATGTTGTGCAGGATCTGCTGGTTGCCGCTCTCATAGCCCACGAGCAGCAGGCGCAGCCCGTTCTCCTTCAGCACCTTGAGCGTCTCGCGCGGGACATTCGCCTTGGCATTGCAGGACCAGGTGACGCCGAGCTTGCCGAGTTCGCGCGCGATCGCTTCGGCCCGCGGCAGATTGTCGGTGAAGGTATCGTCGTCGAAGAAGAATTCCTTCACCTGCGGGAAGGCGGCTTTCGCCTGGCGGATTTCCTCGGCAACATGCTCGGGGCTGCGCACCCGGTAGCGATGGCCGCCCACCGTCTGCGGCCAGAGGCAGAAGGTGCAGCGGGATTTGCAGCCGCGCCCCGTATAGATCGAGATATAGGGGTGCATCAGGTAGCCGATGAAATAATCCTCGATCTTGAGATCGCGCTTATAGACATCGGTGACGAAGGGCAGCTGGTCCATATCCTCAAGGATCGCGCGATCCTTGTTATGGACGATCTGGCCGCCGGCATCGCGGTAGGAGATGCCGTCCACCTCCGCCCAATCCCGCCCCTCGGCGATTTCCTTGATCGTGAAGTCGAACTCGTTGCGCGCCACGAAATCGATCGCCTCCGAGGCGGCGAGGCTCTCGGCCGGCTGGACGGCGACCTTGGCGCCGACGAAGCCGATCTTCACCGCCGGATTGGTGGCCTTGAGCTGCTGCGCCACCTTCACATCGTTCTGGAAGGAGGGGGTCGAGGTATGGATGATGACGAGATCGCGGCCGCGCACATCCTCGAGGATCGGGCCCATGCCCATGCGCGCCGGCGGCGCGTCGATCAGCCGGCTGCCGGGAACGAGGGCGGCGGGCTGGGCGAGCCAGGTGGGGTACCAGAAGGATTTGATTTCCCGCCGCGCCTGGTAGCGGGAGCCGGCACCGCCGTCGAACCCGTCGAAGGAGGGCGGCTGGAGGAAGAGTGTTTTCATCATTCTCAATTGATACCCCGAGAAAATCGGCCTGTCTTGAGGAAACCGAGCTTGAAGAGTCGCGGCCGGGCCTGGGCACGGATGCGGGCGGGGCGCTTGAGCTGCCGCCGATCGTCCGCCGCCGTCATCCGCGCGCCCCGCCACTCCACCCGATTGCCGAAATAGCTCGCGATCAGCACCAGGAAGGTCAGCGCCTCGCGCAGCGGCAGCAGCCAGCCCGAGAAGCTGCCGCGCCCCAGCTGGCGGGCAACCGCGCGGGCGATCATCGCGCGCAGCAGCCAGACGGCGAGGAAGAACACCCCGAGCCCGAGCGCCAGCCCGCCGAGCAGGAAGGTGACGGCGGCCCAGAGGATGGGGAGCTGCAGGATGGTCGTCGCATAGGTCACGGGTTCGAGGGCACGGATGGTGCGCGCCCAGCGCAGTTCATGGCGGAAGAGATCGCGAAACCGGCTCTCGCCCACGGTGGTGACGACGAGATTGGCCGCCAGCGCCACCTTGCCGCCCTGGCGGCGGACGAGATGGCCGAGTGCCGCGTCATCGGCGAGATAGGGCAGCAGCGCTGGCAGCCCGCCTATCTTGGCGAGCATCTCGCGCCGGATGGCGACCGCGGCGCCGAGGCAATCCTGCCGGCCGAGCACCCGGCCGACGAGCACGCCCGAGAGGAAGATATGGTTGATCTGCGCCGCACCAAAGCGGCCGGCCGGGCTCTGGCTGGCGGGCAGGCCGGCATAAAGCGTGGTCACCACCCCGACCCCGGGCTCATCGAGCGCCGCGACGATGCGTTCCAGGAAATGCGGCGTGACATGCACATCCGAATCGGCCAGGACGATCACGTCATGCTTGGCGGCCGGCCACATGTTGACGAGGTTGGCGATCTTGCGATTGCCGCCATGCGCCGTCTCGTCCACCACGAGCGCGATATCCCGCTCCGGGAACAACGCCTGCAGCCGGCGCACCACGGCGATGGCCGGATCATGCGCATCCTGCACGCCGAAGACGAGCTGATAATCGGGATAGGATTGGGTGCAGAAGGAGGCGAGCGCCGCCTCCAGCAAGGGCTCGTCGCCCTTGAGCGGCTTGAGGATGGAGACCGGCGGCAGGCTGAGGCTCTCGGGCCGCGGCCGGCGGTTGAAGGCCTTGAGCGCCGATAGCCCGGCCCGGGCCTGCACCAGCCCCACCACCGAGAAAGCGGCCGTCAGATGCGCGAGGAGAGACAAGGCCTGCCCCTTGGATCAGGAGGTGATGGCACCGGAGGAAAGCGTCGCGACCTTCTGCTCCAGGCTGGCGATGAGCCTGGATGCGTCGCCGGCCGAGAGCAGCGAGGCGAAATCGGAGCGCTGCACGGCGACGCGGCTGATCGTGCCGTCGAGCAGGATGTCCTGGATCTTCCAGCCGCTCGGCGTCTGCCCCATGACATAGTCGATTCGCAGGTCGTCACCCGAGGGCTTGGCCAGCGCGCTGGTGACGACGACCTGCTGGCCCACGCTCCGCGTCGTGGGCGAGACCTTCGACACCTCGCCGTTGTAGCTATGGAAGTTCGCCACATAGGTTGCCACGATGAAGCTGCGAAAGACCTGCAGGAGCTTCTGCTGCTGCGCCGGGGGCAGCGTGCCCCAATAGGCGCCCACCGAAAAGCGCAGAATCCGCGGCAGATCGAAGACCTGGTCCACGACCGGCGCGAGCATCTGGTAGCGCTTGGCGAAAGGCGTGCCGTCCCCCGCCTTCATCACCGCGATCAGCGCCTGGTTAAGGGTTTCGATCGGGGCGATCGGGGAGCCCTGGGCCGCCTGGGCCCATCCTCGGGCCGGAAGCAGCACGGCCGCGCCGAGCGCGGCGATGACCATCCGCCGAGAGGCCATATGTCCAATCCTTTGGGGCAATGTGCCACCTTCCATGTTTCACCTGCGCCACTTGCCGCGCCAGTATCGTCTCGGCAGGCTATCTGGGGTCCGCCCCCGGGCTTTCCATGGGGGCGGCGGCGCCCCCGATCGGGGGCAAGCGGGCCGCGATGGAACGGCCTTGTAAAGAACGGGAAGTTGAAAACAAGTGTGCGGCGCACCGGGCAAGCCCTGCCGCCAAGACAGGCTTGCGTGATCCGCACGGCGCAATGCAGCAAAACCTTGCTCTTACCCGGCCAATTGCTTATCCGCTGGTATGAATGAAGTGCGGGCGATGAGGGTTTTCCCGCGGCTCGCGAACCGCGCGAATGCCTGCCCGACGAATTGGAGAAGACCAGACAGCATGCTTGTCCTCCTGGCTCAGCCGCGCGGCTTCTGCGCCGGTGTGGTGCGCGCGATCGATATCGTCGAGCGTGCGCTGAAGAAATACGGCCCGCCGATCTATGTGCGGCATGAGATCGTGCATAACCGCCACGTCGTGGAAGACCTCCGCCAGCGCGGCGCCGTCTTCGTGGACGAACTGCACGAGGTGCCGGAGGGCGCCATCACGGTCTTCTCCGCCCACGGGGTCGCCAAGAAGGTGCAGGACGAGGCAGTGACCCTCGGCCTGCCGGTGATCGACGCCACCTGCCCGCTGGTCGCCAAGGTGCATGCCGAGGGCCGCCGCTACGCCGCGCAGGACCGTGAGATCGTGCTCATCGGCCATGCCGGCCACGCCGAGGTAGAGGGCACGGTCGGCCAGATCCCCGCCAAGGTGCATCTGGTGCAGACGGTCGAGGATGTGGCGGCGCTCGATGTCGCCGACCCCGAGAAGCTCGCCTATGTCACGCAGACGACGCTCTCGGTGGACGATACCCGCGGCATCATCCAGGCGCTGCAGGAGCGGTTCCCGAGCATCATGGGGCCGGATGTACGCGATATCTGCTACGCGACCCAGAACCGCCAACAGGCGGTGCGGGATCTCGCGCGCCAGGTCGATGTCATCCTCGTCGTCGGCTCGCGCAATAGCTCGAACTCCAATCGCCTGCGCGAGTTGGGCGAGGAGCTGGGCTGCCCCTCCTACCTGATCGACGATGAGGAGGGCCTGCGTGCCGAATGGTTCGAAGGCGTCGCCCGCGTCGGCGTCACCGCCGGGGCTTCCGCACCGGAAGTCCTGGTGCAAAATGTCTTGACCGGCCTGCGCCGCTTTGGCGAGGTCGAGGTCGGGCTGCTCGAAGGCGTGCCGGAAGACGTGCGCTTCCGCCTGCCGCCCGAAGTCGCTGACGTCGCTTAAAGATAGAGGGGCTGACCACTGATGGGTGTTCCACTCAACCAGGCGATCCGCGTTGGCGCCTATGTCGTCAAGCAGCATCTCATGGGGCGCAAGCGCTACCCGCTGGTGCTGATGCTCGAGCCGCTGTTCCGCTGCAACCTCGCCTGCAACGGCTGCGGCAAGATCGATTACCCGGCACCGATCCTCAACCAGCGCCTCTCCTATGAGGAATGCATGGAAGCGGTGGACGAGTGCGGCGCACCGGTCGTCGCCATCGCCGGGGGCGAGCCGCTGCTGCACAAGGAGATGCCGCAGATCGTCGAAGGGCTGCTGAAGCGGGGCAAGTTCGTCTATCTCTGCACCAATGCCCTGCTGCTCGAGAAGAAGATCGATCTCTACAAGCCGCACAAGAACTTCGCCTGGGATATCCATCTCGATGGCGACCGCGAGATGCATGACCATGCGGTGAGCCAGGAAGGCACCTATGATGTCGCGACCCGCGCCATCCAGGACGCCAAGAAGCGCGGCTTCCGCCTCTGCATCAATACGACGCTGTTCGACGGTGCAGAGCCCGAGCGCGTCGGCCGCTTCATCGACGATGCCATGGGCCTCGGGATCGACGGGGTGATGATCTCCCCCGGCTACGCCTATGAGCGCGCGCCGGATCGCGAGCATTTCCTCAACCGGCAGAAGACCAAGGAGCTGTTCCGCGGCATCTTCCGCTATGGGAAGGGCCGCAAGTGGAAGTTCAACCAGTCCGCCCTCTTCCTCGATTTCCTCGCCGGCAACCAGACCTTCCATTGCACGCCATGGGGGAAGCCCACGCGCAACGTCTTCGGCTGGCAGCGCCCCTGCTACCTGCTCGGCGAGGGCTATGCCAAGACCTTCACCGAGCTGATGGCGACGACGGATTGGGACAAATACGGCACCGGCAATTATGAAAAATGCGCCGACTGCATGGTCCATTCCGGCTATGAGGCGACAGCGGTGATGGAAGCGATCCGCCATCCGATCAAGATGGCCGCGGTCGCCTTCCGCGGCCCGAAGACCGAGGGCGCGATGGCCAAGGAGATCCCGCTCGACCGGCAGCGCCCGGCCGATTACGAGGTCTTCTCCCGCCATGTCGAAGAGAAGATGCGCGAGCTAGAGGCCAAAGGTCCGGCGAAGGTTCGCGTCACCCGCAGCAAAGGCAGCGAGGCTTTCGGCGCCGCGGATTAAGGCGCGCCGCGCCCGGGCGGCATCCCGCCCGAGCGCGATGAGGCCAAAGATGTCGCGCGGATGGCGGGCGAGGCTGGCCGCCATCTTCATCGGCGCGATCCGCCCCGCCTCGTCGAGCGCCGTGACCGCCGTACGCGGCAGATTCCGCCCCGCAGGGTCGCAGATGGCGCGGAGGGCGAGGAAGGGAATCCCCTCCGCCGCGGCGACCACGGCGACCGCGCCGCTTTCGAGATCGACCGCGCCGGCCGCCGTCGTCTCCCACAGCCGCCGCTTCTCGGCCGCCGAAGCGATCACGCTCTCGGCTGCCAGAATATGCTCGATCCCGACCGCGCCGCCGCCGATCGCTTCTCGCAGCACCGGATCGCAGGGGAGTTCCTTGCCGCCGTAGATCACGCTGCGCGGCACCACCAGCGCCCCAGGCCTCAGCGCCGGATCGAGCCCACCGGCGAGGCCGAAGCTCACCAGCCCCGTCGCGCCATCGGCGACCAGGCGTTCGGCCATGCGGCGCGCGCCGAGCGGCAGCCCGCCGCCGATCGCAACGGCGCAGCCGCTGGCCCGGGCGATCCGCGCCTCCGCCAGCATCCCGACCACAATGCCCAGTCTTCTCATCGCCGGCCCTTCGATCCCTGAGGCCGGTTTCGCCGGACGCGGGAACTTTACCCCTGGGTGAAACGATACACGATCGCAGCCGCCAGCCTAGCACCACAGCCGGCCGGGAGCAGCAGGGGGGCGAGGATGGTAACGATTTGCAAAAAGAGACGAGCGGGAGGCCCGGCGGGGACGCGCCCGGCCGCGCCTCGCCGGCCGCGCCTCAGCTCTTCACCACCTTGGGCGGCAGCACGATTTGCAGCGAAAGCTCGCGGAGGCGCTCGGGTGGCACCTCGGCGGGCGCTCCCATCATCAGATCCTCGCCCCCCTGGCTGAGCGGGAAGAGGATGACCTCGCGGATATTCGGCTCATCGGCGAGCAGCATGACCATGCGGTCGATCCCGGGTGCCGAGCCGCCATGCGGCGGCGCGCCGTAGCGGAAGGCCTGCAACATGCCGCCGAACCGCGCCTCGACCTCGGACGCCGGATAGCCCGCGATTTCGAAGGCGCGCAGCATGATATCCGGCCGATGGTTGCGGATGGCGCCGGAGGACAGCTCGATCCCGTTGCAGACGATATCGTATTGGAAGGCCTTGATGGTCAGCGGGTCCTGACCATTGAGCGCTTCGAGCCCGCCTTGCGGCATGGAGAAAGGGTTGTGGCTGAAATCGATCTGCCCTGTCTCCTCGTTCAGCTCATACATCGGGAAATCAGTGATCCAGCAGAAGCGGAAGGCGTTCTCTTCGATGAGGCCAAGCTCGGTGCCGAGCTTCGTCCGCACCGCGCCCGCGAATTTCGGCGTCACGTCCGGCTTGCCGGCGGCGAAGAACACGGCATCGCCTGGCTTCAGGCCGCAGTCGGCTGCGATCGCCGCCGCGCGCTCGGCTTCCAGATTCTTGGCGATCGGCCCTTTCGGCCCTTCGGCATCCCAGGTGATATAGCCCAAGCCGCCTGCACCCTCGGCGCGTGCCCATTCATTGAGCTTGTCGAAGAAGCTGCGGGGGTTGCCGCCGGCCCCCGGCGCCGGGATCGCGCGGACGATGCCGCCCGAGGCCGCGATCTTGGCAAAGAGCCCGAAGCCCGAGCCCGCGAAATGCCCCGTCACATCGGTGATGCGGAGCGGGTTGCGCAGGTCCGGCTTGTCCGACCCATAGGTCAGCAGCGCCTCCGCATAGGGGATGCGCGGGAAGGGTGCGGGCGTGACCGCCCGGCCCTGGCCGAACTCCTCGAAGACGCCGGCCATCACGGGCTCCAGCGTCGCGAAGACATCCTCCTGCGTCACGAAGCTCATCTCGAAATCGAGCTGATAGAATTCGCCTGGGGAACGATCTGCCCGCGCCGCCTCGTCCCGGAAGCAGGGGGCGATCTGGAAATAGCGGTCGAAGCCGGCGACCATGGCGAGCTGCTTGAACTGCTGCGGCGCCTGGGGCAGCGCGTAGAACTTGCCGGGATGGTTGCGTGCCGGCACCAGGAAATCCCTGGCCCCTTCGGGGCTGGAGGCCGTCAGGATCGGCGTCTGGAATTCGACGAAGCCCTGCTCCGTCATCCGCCGGCGAAGCGAGGCGATGACCTCGGCGCGCAGCATGATGTTGCGATGCACGCGCTCGCGCCGCAGATCGATGAAGCGGTATTTGAGGCGCAGTTCGTCCGGGTAGGTCTGATCCCCCGCCACCTGGATCGGCAGCACATCGGCCGCGGACTGCACGGCGAGGCTCCGCACCCGGATCTCGATCCCGCCCGTCGGCAGCCGGGGGTTCACGGTCGCCGGCTCCCGCAGCACCACCTCGCCGGTGATCGTGATGACGCTTTCGACGCGCAAGCTGTCCGCCGCCGCGAAAGCCTCGGAGCCTGCGGGAAAGACGCATTGGGTAAGGCCGAAATGGTCCCGCAGGTCGATGAAGAGCAGGCCGCCATGGTCACGCTTGCTGTGCACCCAGCCGGAAAGCCGCACGGTAGTGCCGGCATCGGCGGTGCGCAGCGCGCCGCAGTGATGGGTCCGATAGGTATGCATGAGCCTGGTCCTGACGATCGACAACGCCTTTGGGGGCGGCAACAAGGGCCGCGCCGCCGCCGCTCTGTCAAGCGGGCGGGCGGAGAAAGCATGGCAGCAGTTGGGGATGGCGCGTCTGCCCGCATCGCAGGCCTCGCGCCGGCGGCCGCCATATCCGCGGCAGCCCGCCCCGTCTATCCTGGCCGCAACCGCCATGCGAGGAATGTCGATGGACAATGATTCCGGCTGGGCCGCGCGGGAGATCACCCTCTCGGCCAAGGCGGCGGGCCAGGCGCCGGCCGAAATCACCCTGCCCTGCCGCTGGGTGGAACTGGTCCAGGCCTGGAACGGCGTCGCGGACTCCTATTTCCTCGTCTCCGGCGTGCCGGAGCAGCCGCTGCCGGACGCGGCTTGGGACGAGCTGAGCTTCCACGATGCCGCCGGCCGGGCCCGGCGCTTCCCGATCGCCCGCGTCCTGCGGGCCGGCCCTGCGCTGAAAGTGATGCGCTACCGCGGAACTTCGGGCTGAGGCGCGGCGCGCTTCATTGCAGTTGCGCCTCGCATCCCCATCTCGGCTGCATCCCAAGGCAGGCGAGGCACAATGGAGATGGGCATGTACGGCAGCACGATCAGAGAGGGCTTGCCCTATCCACTGGGCGCGACATGGACGGGGCTTGGCGTCAATTTCGCCCTCTATTCGGCCAACGCGACCAAGGTAGAGCTTTGCCTGTTCGACGAGTCGGGCGAGCGGGAGATCGAGCGCATCCCGCTGCCCGAATACACGAACGAAATCTACCACGGTTTCATCCCCGATCTGCGGCCCGGTACCTTCTACGCCTATCGCGTGCACGGGCCCTACGAGCCCGAGGCCGGCCACCGCTTCAATCCGAACAAGCTGGTGCTCGATCCCTACGCGAAATCGGTGGTGGGGGAGATTACCTGGAACCCCGCTCTGTTCGGCTACACGATCGGCCATGCGGATGCCGACCTCTCCTATGACGAGCGGGACAGCGCCGCCTTCATGCCGCGCTGCCGGGTGATCGACCCGGCCTTCACCTGGGGGCAGGACCGCCCGCCGGCGACGCCCTGGGAGCGGACGATCATCTACGAAGCCCATGTGAAGGGGCTGACCAAGCTGCATCCCGAACTGCCGGAGGAGACGCGCGGCACCTTCCGCGGCCTCGCCTCCCCGCCGCTGCTGCGCCATTTCAAGCGGATCGGCGTCACCACCATCGAGATCCTGCCGATCCACCGCTTCGTCGATGACAGCTACCTGGTGGAAAAAGGCCTCACCAACTACTGGGGCTACAATACCCTCGGCTTCTTCGCGCCTGCCCGCCGCTACGCCCAATTCGCCGAGACGGCCTATTCCGAGTTCAAGGAAATGGTGGCGCGGCTGCATGATTCCGGCCTCGAACTCGTCCTCGACGTGGTCTACAACCACACGGCGGAAGGCAATGAGCTCGGGCCCACCCTCTCTTTCAAGGGTATCGACAACGCAACCTATTACCGCCTGATGCCGGACCAGCCCCGCTACTACATCAACGATACCGGCACCGGAAATACCTTCAACCTCTCGAACCCGGCCGCCATCCGCCTGGTGATGGACAGCCTCCGCTACTGGGTGACGGAGATGCATGTCGATGGTTTCCGCTTCGACCTCGGCACCATCCTCGCGCGCGAGCCGCATGGCTTCGACGAGCAATCGGGCTTCCTCAAGGCGGTGCAGCAGGACCCGGTGCTGAGCGCCGTCAAGATGATCGCAGAACCCTGGGATTGCGGCCCCGGCGGCTATCAGGTGAGCGGCTTCCCGCCCGGCTGGGCCGAATGGAACGACAAGTACCGCGATACCGTGCGCGCCTACTGGAAGGGGGATGACGGCAAGATGGCGGAGCTTGCCTCCCGCATCACGGGCTCGGCCGATCTCTTCGGCCGGCGCGGCCGCAAGCCCTGGGCGACGATCAACTTCCTTACCGCCCATGATGGTTTCACCCTCGCCGATCTCGTCAGCTACAACGACAAGCACAACGAGGCGAATGGCGAGGACAACCGCGACGGGCATTCCAACAACCTCAGCTGGAACTGCGGCGCCGAGGGCGAGACCGACGATCCGGAGGTCAATGCGCTGCGGGACCGGCAGATCCGCAACATGCTCGCGACGCTCCTCCTCTCCAAGGGCACGCCGATGCTGCTGGCGGGGGACGAGATGGCGCGCAGCCAGGGCGGCAACAACAACGCCTACTGCCAGGATAACGAGATCAGCTGGGTGAACTGGGAGCCGGGCGCGCGGCGCGATGCGCTCGTCCGCTTCACCGCCCGGCTGACCGGGCTGCGCCGCCGCTTCCCCCTCCTCACCCGCGGCCGCTTCCTCAACGGCCAGTGGGACGAGACGCTCGGCCTCAAGGATGTCACCTGGCTCGGGCCGGACGCGACGGAGATGAGCGACGAGCAATGGGGCGAGGGGCATGCCCGCTGCATGGGCGTGCTGCTCGACGGGCGGGCGCAGGAAACCGGCATCTACCAGCGCGGCCGGGATGCGACGCTGCTCCTCATCGTCAACGCGCATCACGACATGGTGGAGTTCCAGCTCCCCGAGGTGCTGGGCGGCCGCGAGTGGCGGCTGCTGATCGACACCAACCAGGAGGAAGCGGCGGCCGAGGCGGAGCCGCTCTTCGCCTTCGAACACGCCTATGCCGTCACCGCCCGCTCGCTCCTGCTCTTCGAACTGGTGCTGGATCCGAGCTATGGCAGCGCCCGCACGAGGCAGCGGGCGAAGCATGCGCCGGCCGCCGAGCGGAAGCAGGCGGATGCGGAAGCCGCGCAGAAGCAACCGGCGGCGGAAACCCCGGCCAGGAAGCCTGAGCGTGAGGTGGTCGGCAGTTAGAGGCAAAGCACCCGGTCAGGCCGCCGCGTCTGACCGGGCGCCGCGCTGGCCGCGAGGCCCGGAGGCCGGGGCGGCCGGCGGGGACGTGACGAGGGGACGCGAGGCACAGCAAAAAGGCGGCCCTCCCGCCCGGGAAGGCCGCCTTTCCTGTGCTCGGCCGGAGCGGGCGCCGGTTACGGCACCTCGTGGAAGCCCGCGGTATCCGCTTCCATCTTGCAGGCGAAGAAGCCGCGGCCCTTGGCCTGGGTGGGAGACTGCACCACGTGGTAGGTGAGGTTCACGCCATTCGACCAGACGATGGTATCCCCCGGGCAATGGGCTTGGGCGGCGGCGACGCTGGTGAAGCGATGATGGGCGCCGAGGCCGGTGGTCGCCCCCTGGTCGAGGCTTTGCTGGGAGGCGGTCTGCGCGAAGGCCGCGCCGCCCGCCATCATCCCCCCGGCCAGAACCGCCGCCGGCAGCAGCTTGCCGAATTTCGTGCTCAATCGCATGACGTGTACTCCTGTTCACTGAAGCGTGCCGCCGAAGCGGCGCGCTGTCCCGCCCGCGGCGCGCGGGCTATGCCCGGGAATTGGCCGAACCGCGGTTTTTTGCAAGGGGGCACGGCCGCCGTGGCTTTGACAGGCAAGCCCGCCCCGGTAGAAAGGGTCTATGTCCCGCCCGCCCCGCACCGAATTTCCCGCCCCCGTCTTCATCTCGGATAACGAGGCGCTCTCGGCCCTCTGCGCCCGCCTGGCGGCGGAGCCCTTCGTCACGATCGATACCGAATTCATCCGCGAGCGCACCTATTGGCCGGAACTCTGCGTCGTCCAGCTCGGCGGCCGCGCCGATGTCGCGGTGATCGATGCGCAGGCCGAGGGGCTGGATCTCGCCCCGCTCGGCGCGCTGCTCGCCAATCCGGCGGTGGTGAAGGTGTTTCATGCCGCGCGGCAGGATGTGGAGATCTTCCTGCTGCTGTTCGGCGCCCCGCCGCGGCCGATCTTCGACACGCAGATCGCCGCCATGGTCGCGGGCTTCGGCGATCAGGTGGGCTACGATTCGCTCGTCGGCTCCCTCACCGGCGCACAGATCGACAAATCCCACCGCTTCAGCGACTGGTCGGCCCGGCCGCTCTCGCCCTCGCAGATCGCCTATGCCGCCGCGGACGTGACCTATCTGCGCCTGGTGTACGAGAAGCTCCTCGCGCGCCTCGCCCGCGAGGGGCGGGCGGAATGGGTGGAGGAGGAGATGGCCGGCCTTGCCGACCCTGCCCTCTACCGCGCCGACCCCGAGGCGATGTGGCTGAAGCTCAAGCTCCGCCCGAGCAACCGGCGGCAGGCGGCGGTTCTCCGCGCGATCGCCGCCTGGCGGGAGCGGGAGGCGCAGCGCGTGAACATCCCGCGCGGCCGCCTGCTGAAGGATGACGCGATCCCGGAAATCGCGGCCCTTGCCCCGGAGGATGCCGAGGCATTGGCGCGCGCCCGCGGCATCACCCGCGGCTTCGCCGAGGGCAAGAGCGGCGCCTCCCTGCTCGCCGCCATCGCCGAGGCCCGCGCACTGCCCGAGGCGGCGCTGCCCGTGCTCGCCCCGCGCGCCGATCGGGATGGGCCGCGGCCCTCTCCCGGCCTCGTCGCTTTGCTCCGCGTGCTCCTGGCCGCCAAGAGCGAGGAGCACGGCGTGGCACCCAAGCTTCTCGCCTCGGCCGAGGATATCGACCGTCTGGCGAGCGAAGATGCTCCCGATATCCCAGCCGCCCATGGCTGGCGGCGGAAGATTTTCGGCGAGGATGCGATGGCGCTGAAGAGCGGGCGGATCGCCCTTGCCGCCCGCGGCAAGCGGATCAGGCTGGTGCCGCTCGGCCCGCCGGGCGCGGCAGAGCAGGCGGAGGAGCAGCCGGAGCCGCTTGGGCCGGCTGCCGAGCAGCCGCATGATCCGCAGGAGGCTGAAGCCTAGCCTTTCAGCTGATGACCGGCCGGCCGGCTCCGCCGCCTGGCGGAGCCGCGCTGCCCTCAGCCGACGCCCTCGGCGGAATTTTGATCGGTGCCGGCGACATGGTTCGCCCGCGGTCGGGCGCCCCGCTCCCCCCGGCCGCCACGCGCACCCGGCGCTTGCCCGCCCTCTTCCTGCCGCGCCTGGCGTTCCGCCCGCCGTTCCATGCTCTGCAGGCGCAGCGTGAGCGAATCGAGCTGCTCGGCCGCTTCCACATAAGCCACGCGCAATTCCTTGTTCTTCACGCGGAGCGTGGCATTCGCCCGCTCGAGCTTCTCGACCCGCAGCTTGAGTTCTTCCTTGCTGAAGGCCGGGGCGGCCGGGGTTAGGCTACGCCCTACCCGGGCGCGCGATCCACTGCTGCTGCCCTTGGCCATACCACGCGGCTTGGCCGCTGCCGGCGCCTTAGCGGAGCCCGCCACCCCGCTGCCCCGCCGCGCCTTGGGCGTGAGAGCCGTTTCACGAGCCATATGATCCATCTCCTATGCTGACCACCGGCGACAAGAGAGAGCACTCAATCATATGGCAATCAACCCCGAGTTTGCGGCGCTTTTCAGCGCCGATCCCTTATTTCTCTTCAAGATCAGCGGAGCGCGGCCCCGTGCCGCCTCAGCCAGGGCGCGGGGTTTTGATATGCGGCAGAAACATCGCAAGCAGGCCGATCACCGGGAGAAAGGAGCAGATTTCGTATGTGGTTACTATTCCGAAATGATCTGCGATGACGCCAATGGCCGCCGCCCCCAGCCCACCCATGCCGAAAGCGAGGCCGAAGAACAGGCCCGAAATCAACCCCACGCGGCCGGGTACCAGCTCCTGCGCATAGACGATCATCGCCGGCATGGCGGAGGAGAGCACGAAGCCGATGATGAAGGAGAGCACCACCGTCGTTGTCAGCCCGACATAAGGTAACGCAAGTGTGAACGGCAGCACGCCGAGGATCGACACCCAGATGACGAGCTTGCGGCCGATCCGATCCCCGATCGGCCCGCCGAAGACGGTGCCGAGCGCCGCGGCGCCGAGAAAGACGAAGAGCAGCAACTGCGCCGTCTGCACCGGCAGCCCGAACCGATGGATGAGGTAGAAGGTGTAGTAGCTGGAGATGCTGGCAAGGTAGAAGAACTTGGAGAAGACCAGGGCCACCAGGATCGCCATGGTGATGACGAGCCGCGCGCGGGGCAGCGCGTCATGCGGATGCATGGCTGCCCGCGGCCGCCGCCGGGCGCTCGCCATGCGCTGCTGATACCAGCGCCCGACGCCGCCGAGCACCACCATGCCGAGCAGCGCGATCCCTGAGAACCAGATGATGCTGCCCTGCCCGTGCGGCACCACGATGAAGGCGGCGAGCACCGGGCCGATCGCGGTGCCGGCATTGCCACCCACCTGGAAGACCGATTGCGCGAGCCCGTGCCGCCCGCCCGAGGATGCGCGGGCGACGCGCGAGGATTCCGGGTGGAAGATCGAGGAGCCGATGCCGATCATGCCGGCCGATACCAACAGCATCGAAAAGCTCGCCGCCTGCGAAAGCAGCACCAGGCCGCACATGGTGAAGCCCATGCCGACGGGCAGGGAATAGGGCTGCGGGCGCTTATCCGTCACCATTCCGACGAGCGGCTGCAAGAGCGAGGCGGTGACCTGAAAGACGAAGGTCATGAGCCCGATCTGCACGAAGTTGAGGTGGAAGGCCGTCTTGAGGTTCGGGTAGATCGCCGGCAGGAGGGACTGCATCGTGTCGTTGAGGAAATGGGAAAAGCTCACCGCGAGCAGCACCGCGAGCACCAGCCCCTCGCCGCCGACCGCCGGGGCTGCCGGGCGTTGCGCGCCTGTCGTCGTGCTCATGCCGTTACCTTTCTCGCTTATGATCAGCGGATTGCGGGCTGCCCCGTCTGGCCGCGCGGCCAAGCTCGGCCGACGCCGGGCACGCATGCCCATATTTCTCTTAACCGCGGGCGGCCTCCGGCAGTATTGCCCCTAGCGCATGGAAACCCCGCTTGTCGTGATCGCCGGCCGCCCGAATGTCGGCAAAAGCAGTTTGTTCAACCGTCTCGTCGGGCGGCGCCAGGCGCTGGTCGCCGATCAGCCCGGCCTCACGCGGGACCGGCTGGAGGCCACCTGCACGGTGGGCGGCCGCAAGATCCGCCTCGCCGATACCGCGGGGCTGGAGGAAGCGCCGCCCGAGAGCCTCGCCGGCCGCATGCGGGCGGGCGCCGCCTCGATCCTCGAACAGGCGGACCTCATCCTCTTCGTGGTCGATGCCCGCGCCGGCATCCTGCCGCCCGATCAACATTTCGGCACCTGGCTCCGCCGGCTCGGCCGGCCAGTGCTGCTCATCGCCAACAAGACTGAGGGGCGGGCCGGCTTCAACAATGCGCTCGATGCCTATGCGCTCGGCTTGGGCGAGCCGCTGCTGGTCTCGGCCGAGCATGGCGAGGGCATCAGCGCGCTGATGAGCGGGATCGCCGAGGCGCTGCCCCCGGCGCCGGGCGAGGATGGGACGGCCGCGGATCCGGATGCCGAGGCCGCGGAGGCAGACGCCCTCGGCGCCGATGGCAAACCGCGCAAGCCGCTCCGCCTCGTCATCCTCGGCCGGCCGAATGCCGGCAAATCCACTCTCGTCAACCAGTTGCTCGGCGAGGAGCGGATGTTGACGGGGCCCGAGCCCGGCATCACCCGCGATGCGATCACGCTACGGATGACCGATAGCGAGGGCTGGGCCTACGAACTCGTGGATACCGCGGGGCTGCGCCGCCGCGCGCGCGTGCAGGACGAGATCGAGCGCATGTCCACCGGCGCCAGCCTGCAGGCGATGCGCTTCGCCGAGGTCGTCGTTCTCGTCGTCGATGCGGTGGACGGCATGCACGATCAGGATCTCCAGCTTGCCCGCCTCGTGGAGCGGGAAGGCCGGGCCATGGTCGTCGTCCTCAACAAGTGGGATGCGGTGGAAGATCGCGACGCGACCCGCAAGGCGGTCTCCGATCGGCTGGAGCGCAGCCTCGCCCAGCTCAAGGGCATTCCCGTCGTCACCATGAGCGCGCTGACCGGCGCCAATCTCCGCCGCCTCTTCCCCGCCGTGCGCCAGGTTTACGAGACCTGGAACAAGCGGGTGACGACCTCGGCGCTCAACCGCTGGTTCGAGGATGCCGTCAGCCGCCATCCGCCGCCGACGGTGCAGGGGCGCCGGCTCAAGCTGCGCTACGTCACGCAGGCAACCGCCCGGCCGCCCACCTTCGTCGTCTTCGGCACGCGTGCGGAAGCGACGCCGGAGGATTATCGCCGCTATCTTATCAACGAGTTGCGCGAAATCTTCCACTTGCCGGGAACGCCGATCCGGCTCGATTTCCGCGGCACCGTCAATCCGTACGACGATAAGGACTGAAGCGGCGCGCAGCCCGAGGCCGGGTTGCCCCGGCCGGCTGCTGCTGGTGCCTGCGGCGCTTCACCACGCTCGTCGCCGCACGCCGCGCTTGACGCGGCGCGGAGCTAACCCCTAGAACGCCAATGGTTTCTGCTTTGTTCGTGATCCGATCCCTGAACATTACGGAAGCGTAGGGCAAGGTCTGCGCTCCGTTCTCGTTCCGAGGCTTCGGCGCAAGCGCGGCAGGGGCATCGCCTGTCATGGCCCGAGGGGTTCCGCATGTTGACGCGCAAGCAGCACGAACTGCTCATGTTCATCGACCGTCACCTGAAAACGACGGGCTATTCGCCGAGTTTCGATGAAATGAAGGAGGCGCTGAGCCTCCGCTCCAAATCCGGCATCCACCGCCTCATCTCGGCGCTGGAGGAGCGTGGCTTCCTCAGCCGTCGCCACCATCAGGCCCGCGCGCTCGAAGTGCTGCGCCTGCCGGGCCAAGCGCCGGCCGCGATCGCGCTCGTCCCGCTGAGCGCGGAGCCGGCGCCCCTCTCCGCACCCGCGGGCCCGCCCGCGCTGCCAGCCGCCCCCGGCAGGCGGGAAAGCGGCTTTGCCCCCCGCGTCATCCAAGGCGATTTCACTTCGCGCCTGCCCGGCCTGCGCACCGCCGTCGAAGCCTCGGCGGTGCAGTTGCCGCTCTACGGCCGCATCGCCGCCGGCCTGCCGATCGAGGCGCTGCGCGATACCTCGACCTTCCTGGAAGTGCCGGTCGCCATGCTCGGCCCGGGGGAGCATTACGCCCTCGAAGTCGCAGGCGATTCGATGATCGACGCCGGCATCTGGGATGGCGATACCGTCATCATCCGCCGCTCCGAAACGGCCGAGAGCGGGCAGATCGTCGTCGCCCTGGTGGATGACGCGGAAGTGACCCTCAAGCGTCTCCGCCGCCGGGGCAATTCGGTGGCGCTGGAGCCCGCCAATCCGCGCCATGAAAGCCGGATCTTCCCGGCCGAACGGGTGCGCGTGCAGGGCCGGCTCGTCGGCCTCATGCGGAGTTACTGAGGGGCGAGACCCGATCGTCTGGACATGCGGACAGGTCTGAACCGGCCGGTCCGCCGCGATCAACCGGGTTGCGCCTTGTCTCGCCTGCCCGGCGCCGCGGTGTAACGGCGCTTGACGCCGCGGCCCGGCTTGGCGGAGACACCATCGCACGAAACGAGATCACCTGCCTTCCGGAGCCTCGCCATGGCCGGCCATAGCCAGTTCAAGAACATCATGCACCGCAAGGGCGCGCAGGATGCCCGCCGCGCCCGGCAATTCGCCAAGCTCATCCGCGAAATCACCGTCTCGGCGCGCCAGGGCCTGCCGGACCCCGCCTCCAACCCGCGGCTGCGGGCGGCGATCCTCGCCGCACGCAAGGAGAACATGCCGAAAGACACTGTCGATCGCGCCATCAAGAAGGCGAGTGCGGCCGGCGGCGGCGGGGATGATTACGAGGAGATCCGCTACGAGGGCTACGGGCCGAGCGGCGTCGCCGTCATCGTCGAGGCGCTGACCGACAATCGCAACCGCACCGCCTCCGAGGTTCGCGCCGCCTTCAACAAGCACGGCGGGGCGCTCGGCGAGACCAATTCGGTGAGCTTCATGTTCGAGCGTCTGGCCGTCATCCGCTATCCGGCGGCCGCCGCCTCGGCCGATGCCATGCTCGAAGCCGGGATCGAGGCCGGGGCCGACAATGTCGAGAGCAGCGAGGAATGGCACGAGGTCACCGGCGCGCCGGAAAGCCTCGTCGCCATGCAGGAGGCGCTCGAAGCCCGCTTCGGCGGGGCGGAGAGCGCAAAGCTCGATTGGCGGCCGCGCACCACCGTGCCGCTGGATGAAGAAGCGGCAAGCTCGGTGCTCAAACTGCTCGAAGTGCTGGACGAATCGGACGACGTGCAGAATGTCTATGCCAACTTCGACCTGCCCGAATCGGTTCTGCAGAAACTCTCCGCCTGATCCTCAAGCCCCGCGCAGGATGTCGCCCGACCCTTGATCCGCATCTTAGGCATCGACCCCGGGCTTCGCTTCACCGGCTGGGGCGTGGTGGAAGCCGATGGCAACCGCCTGCGCCATATCGCGGACGGGGTGGTGACGACCGATGGCGAAGCCTCGGTGCCTGAGCGGCTGCGGGCGCTGCACGCCGCCCTCCTCGCCCTCATCGCCGAGCACGGGCCGCAGGAGGCGGCGGTCGAGGAGACTTATGTCAATGTGAACGCGACGGCGACGCTCAAGCTCGGCTATGCGCGCGGGGTGGCGCTGCTCGCACCCGCCGTGGCCGGCCTCGTCGTCGCTGAATATGGCGCCAAGACGGTCAAGCTCTCGGTCGTCGGCACCGGCGGCGCGGACAAGACCCAGGTCGGCCTCATGGTGCGCCGCCTGCTGCCGGGGGCGACGCTGCGGCGGGCGGATGCGGCGGATGCGCTGGCGGTCGCCATCTGCCACGCCCATCATCGCGCCAGCCGCCGCGCCTGGAGTGCCGCGGCGGTGATGGGAGGCCGGGGATGATCGGCAGCCTGCGCGGCATCCTCAGCGCCCAGGATGAAGGGCACTGCGTGATCGAGACGGCGGGCGGCGTCGGCTATCTCGTGCAGGCCTCGTCCCGCACGCTCGGCAGCCTGCCGCCGGCCCCGGCCGAGGTGCGGCTGCTGATCGAGACCTTCGTGCGGGAGGACGCGATCACCCTCTATGGCTTCGCGAGCAATGCCGAACGCGCCTGGTTCCGGCTGTTGACGACGGTGCAGGGGGTGGGGCCGAAAGTGGCCCTCGCGATCCTCTCGGCGCTGTCGGCTGATGATCTCGCGCGGGCGATTTCCGCCGGCGACCGGGCGGCGCTCGGCCGTGCCCCGGGCGTCGGGCCCAAGCTCGCCGCCCGCCTCGCCCTTGAACTCAAGGAGAAGGCGGGCGCCCTGCCGCTGCCCGTCTCCCTCGCCGAAGGCATCGCAGCCCCCGCGCCGCTCGCCGCCGGGCCGATGGAGGATGCGCTTTCCGCCCTCGTCAACCTCGGCTACCGGCGCCCCGAGGCTCTCGCCGCGCTCGGCCGGGCGGAGGCCAAGCTCGGCGAGGGGGCCGATGTCGCGGCCCTCATCCCGGCCGCCCTCAGGGAGCTTGCGCGATGACCGCCCGCCCCCGCGGCCGCAAGCCGGCGGCTTCCGCGCCCGAGGCGGAGACGGAGGAGCGCCCGCTCTCCCCCGCCCGTGCTTTCGAGGATGCCGGCGAAGCGAGCCTCCGCCCGCAGACGCTCGCCGATTTCATCGGCCAGGAGGCGAGCCGGCAGAACCTCGCCATCTTCATCGAGGCGGCGCGGGCGCGCGGCGAAGCGCTGGACCATGTGCTGCTGCACGGGCCGCCGGGCCTCGGCAAAACCACGCTCGCGCAGATCGTGGCGCGCGAACTCGGAGTGGGCTTCCGCGCGACCTCGGGGCCGGTGATCCAGAAGGCCGGCGATCTCGCCGCGATTCTCACCAACCTGCAACCGCGGGACGTGCTCTTCATTGACGAGATCCATCGCCTGCAGCCGGCGATCGAGGAAGTGCTCTACCCGGCGATGGAGGATTTCCAGCTCGATCTCGTCATCGGCGAAGGTCCGGCGGCGCGTTCCCTACGAATCGATTTGCCGCCGTTCACGCTCGTGGGCGCGACCACCCGCTCCGGCTTGCTGGCAACGCCCTTGCGGGATCGCTTCGGCATACCGCTGCGGCTCATCCTCTACACGCCCGAGGAACTCACCATCATCGTCGCCCGCGGGGCGCGGCTGCTCGGCTTCACGCTGACCGAGGATGGCGCGCGGGAGATCGCCCGCCGCAGCCGCGGCACGCCGCGCATCGCGGGGCGCCTCCTCCGCCGCGTGCGGGATTTCGCCGCCGTCGCGGGGGAAGCGGCGGTCGATCGCGTGATCGCGGATGCGGCACTGACGCGGCTCGAAGTCGATCAGCGGGGGTTGGACGCGATGGACCGGCGCTATCTCAGGCGTATCGCCGAGCATCATGCCGGCGGGCCCGTCGGCGTCGAGACGCTGGCCGCCGCACTCGCGGAAGCGCGGGATACGCTCGAAGATGTCATAGAACCCTATCTCATCCAGGAGGGCTTCGTGCTCCGCACCAGCCGCGGGCGCATGCTGGGCGAGCCGGGGTGGCGGCATCTCGATCTCACGCCGCCGCCGGCAAGCCCCATGGCGGCGCCCGATCTCTTCGCCCCGCGCAGCCCGGAGGAAGGCGCATGACCGCACCTGCCGCCCCGCCCCCCAGCGCAGGCGCCGGCGCTGGCGCCGCCGCGCATCGCTACGGCCTGCGCGTCTATTTCGAGGATACGGATGCCGGCGGCATCGTCTATCACGCGAGCTACCTGCGCTTCGCCGAGCGGGCGCGGACGGAAGCCCTGCGTGCCATGGGCCTGCCCCATTCCGAGATGATGCTGCGACACGGCATGATCTTCGTGGTGCGGCGCGCCGAGTTGGATTATCAGCGCCCTGCGCGGCTCGATGACTGGCTGGTGGTCGAAACCACGCCCCGGGCGGTCGGCGGGGCCTCCACCACGCTGCGCCAGACGGTGCGGCGCGGCGATGAGGTGCTGGTGATCGTGGATGTGACGCTGGTCAGCGTGCGGCAGGAAACCGGGCGAGCGGATCGTATCCCGGCCGAATGGCGCGCGGCATTAACGGCTATGGCCGAGGCCCCGGAGAGCAGCCGGGCTTCGGGCGACAGATAAGGGGTTTCGTGATTTGGATCAGGCAGTCAATGCCACGCAGTTGGCGGCACCCGGTGCCAGCCTCTCGCTCTGGGGCCTGTTTTTGCAAGCCGATATCGTCGTCAAGCTGGTGATCCTCGCCCTGCTGGCGGCCAGCATCTGGGTCTGGGCGATCATCTTCGAAAAATGGTCCAGCCTGCGGCGCGCCAATCGCGAGGCCAATATCTTCGAGGATCGCTTCTGGTCCGGCGGCAGCCTGGAAGATCTCTACGAGCAGGACGGGCAGAAGCCCGGCAACCCGATGGCCGCCGTCTTCGGCGCGGCGATGGGGGAGTGGCGGCGCACCGCGCGCGTCGCCGGGGCCGAGATCGGCCATACCGCCGTGCGCGAGCGGGTGGACCGCGCGATGAACATGACGATCCAGCGCGAGATGGAGCGGCTGGAACGCTGGATGATCTTCCTCGCCTCGGTCGGCGCCACAGCACCCTTCGTCGGCCTCTTCGGCACCGTCTGGGGCATCATGCACAGCTTCTCCGCGATCGCCGCCATGCACAACACCAACCTCTCGGTGGTCGCACCCGGCATCGCGGAGGCGCTCTTCGCCACCGCGATCGGCCTTGTCGCGGCGATCCCCGCGGTGCTCGCCTATAACGCGATCAGCACCGATCTCGCCCGCTTCGCAGCCCGGCTCGAAGCTTTCGGCACCGAATTCAGCGCGATTCTCTCGCGCCAGACCGAAGAGAGAGCCTGACCATGGCCATGGGCCCGATCGGCGGCGGCACTGGCGGGCGGCGCGGCCGCTACCGCCCGCTCGCGGAAATCAACGTCACGCCGCTGGTGGATGTGATGCTCGTGCTGCTCATCATCTTCATGGTAACGGCGCCTTTGATGACCTCCGGCGTCAATGTCGATCTGCCGAAGACGAGCGCCAATCCGGTCAATACCGACAGCACGCCGATCACCATCTCGGTCAATTCCGAAGGTAAGGTTTTCGTCCAGAACGATCAGGTGGCCGTGGCCGATCTGGTGGCCAAGCTCCAGCAGGTGACGCAGGGCAAGACCGATCGGCGCATCTTCGTGCGCGGCGACCAGTCGATCTCCTACGGCCAGATCATGCAGATCATGGGCACGATCGTGACCGGCGGCTTCACCAAGGTCGCGCTTCTGGCCCAGCAGCCGAGCAGCCCCCCGCCCGGCGCCGCCGCGGCCCCTGGCACAACCGCCCCCGGTGGCACGAGCGCGACCGGCACCTCCTCCCCCAGCGGCCCATAGGCCGCTGATCGCCCTGGCGCCGCACAGATCATGAATAACGCCTTGCCCATCGCCCACGCGCTGCGCGGCCGCCTCCGGGGATTGCGCCGATGAATCCCCCGATGCGTCGCGCAACCCTCGTCTCGGTCGTCCTGCATTTCCTGCTGCTGGCAGCCCTCATCATCTCGCTGCCGTCCAGCAAGCCGCCCGAGGCGCCGGATCTCACCGCCGTCTCCGTCGATTTCGTGGGCCCCGCATCGCAGGTGCGGCAATCGGACGTGACGGGCAAGACCGCAGCACCGCAGAAGACGCAGGCGACGACCAATGCGCCGCAGGCGAGCCAGGCGCCGACCCCGCAGCCTTTGAGCGACGCGCCGCCGCCGCCCCCCCCGCCGCCGCCGCCGCCTTCGGAGACGCCGGCCAACCAGCCGCCGGTGCCCACCCCGCCGCCGCCCGCACCCGCGCCGCCGCAGCCGCAAGCGCCGGCGACCCCGCCGCCGCCTGCGCAGACGCCAACTCCGCCGGCACCGACGACCGCGCCCGCGCCGCAGACGACGCCGAGCCCCTCGGCCGAACCGCTGCCGCCACCGCCGCCGCCAGCACCGACGCCGCCGCAGCCCCAGCAGCCGGCCAAGCCCCTGGTGAAGCCGACGCCGCCCAAGCCCACGCCGCCCAAGCAGCCGACGACGCCGCAGACGCCAGCGACGCCGACGCCGCCGAGCAAGACGACGACGCCCGCCCCGCCCTCCCCGCAGACGACGGCGGAGGCGACGCCCGCGCTGCCGATGCCGCCGCCGCCCGCTCCCCCGGCGCCGCCCGCGCCGGTGAGCCCGACGACGCAGCCGAACCCGACGCAGAACCCGGCGGCACTCAGCCAGAGCGTGCTCAACACGCTCGACAAGCTGCGGTCTTTGAACCAGAAGCAGCAGAAGCCGACATCGCGCTACAATCCGGCCCAAGGCGGCGCGCCCGATGCCGGCGGCCAGCGGGTTGGCGATTCCACCTCGTTGCTGACCGCCGCCCAACGTGGCGAAATCGGCAAGAAGATCGAAGGTTGCTGGTTCATCGACGGCGGCGCGCCGAACGTGCAGCAACTCTCCGTCATCCTCCAGGTCAAGACGCGGCCGGGTGGCGAGGTGTATGACGCGCGGGTCGCGCCCCAGGATCAGGCGCGGGTGAACGCCAATCCGGTGCTGCAAGCCTTCGCGATGCGCGCCATCAACGCCGCCGAGAACGCCCAGTGCAACCCCTTGCCCTTGCCGGCGTCGCTCTCAAATGCGCCGCAGACCTTCACCATTCGGTTCAAGCCGTGACACGGAAGAAAGCAGAGCTAAGATGACTGAGATCTCCCGCTTCCCGAGCGCCCTTGAGGATGTCGCCCCGCGCGAGCCCGGCCTTATCCGCCGGATCACCCGGCGCGGCCTGATCGGCACGACGCTCGCGACCGGCCTCGCCGCGCCCGCCTTCGCCCAAAGCGCGGCGCCGCCTGCCGCGGCCAGCGGCAGCGCGCCCGATTCCGCCGTGATCGATGTCAGCCACGCGCGGACGGCACCGATCCCGATCGCAATCCCGCCCTTCCAGGGAACGGCGAGTGCCGGCGATCTCGTGAGCGTCATCTCGAACGATCTCAGCGGCTGCGGCCTCTTCCGCATCGTCGATGCCTCCGCGGGCCCGGCGACGGCGCCGGGTGCAGCGCCCGATTTCGGCGCCTGGAAGGGCACCGGCGCGCAGGCGCTCGTCACCGGCAGCGTGAGCCAGTCCGGCGATCAGTTGCGCGTCGAATTCCGGCTGTGGGATGTCCTGCCCGGCACGCAGCTGCAGGGCACCGCCTATACCACCTCCGCCTCCAACTGGCGGCGCATCGCCCATATCATCGCGGACGTGATCTACCAGCGCCTGCTCGGCGAGAAGGGCTATTTCGACACCCGCATCGCCTATATCTCGACCACCGGCTCGAACAGCCATCCGATCAAGCGGCTCTGCATCATGGATCAGGACGGCGCGAACAACCGCTTCCTGACGGATGGCAGCTGGACGGCGCTCGGCCCCCGCTTCAGCCCGACGCGTGATCAGCTCGCCTTCATCAGCTATGTGAACAAGGTGGTGCGGGTCTATCTCTTCGATCTCGGCAGCGGGCAGCGCTCGCTCGTCGGCAATTTCCGCACCATGACCTTCGCGCCGCGCTTCTCGCCCGATGGCAACCGGATCATCATGTCGCTCTATCAGAACGGCGGGGCGAACATCATCACCTGCAATCTCAGCGGCGGCGATGTGCAGACGCTGACGAATTCCGGCGCGATCGACGCCAATCCGTGCTACAGCCCGGACGGTAGCCAGATCGTCTTCGAATCCGACCGCGGTGGCGATCAGCAGCTCTACGTCATGGGGGCCGATGGCTCGAACGTGCGGCGCATCAGCTTCGGCGCCGGCCGCTATGCCGATCCGGTCTGGTCCCCGCGCGGCGATCTCATCGCCTTCACCCGCCTCGGCAGCAGCTTCGCGGTCGGCGTGATGGCGCCGGACGGGTCGGGCGAGCGCATCCTGTCCGAAGCCTATGACGTTGAAAGCCCGACCTTCTGCCCCAATGGCCGGGTCATCATGTTCCAGCGCGGCAGCGGCATCGGGTCGCGCCTCGTCACGATCGACATCACCGGCTTCAACGAGCAGGCGGTGCAAACGCCGACCAGCGCCTCCGACCCGTCATGGTCTCCGCTACTCTCCTAAAAGCGTTGCATTTTTCTCACGAGGGGCTGCATTTCCGAGAATGAACTCCACATTGCTTGACCGATAACCTCGGCAGGCTGTAAGCGCGGTTCCGCCTGATAATCCCGCTTTGCAAGGTCGATTTTCCGGTTGGCTCGCTTTTTTTAGTTGTTTTGTCTTTCTCACCTTGAACCCCTCCATAGGGATAGGACCGAAATGAACATCAAGCTGCTCGGCGCTTTTGCCGCCGTTGCTCTTCTCGCCGCCTGCGCCAAGCCCGCTCAGACGAGCATGGCGACCGGCACCGGCGCGAACGTCACCTCGGGCCCCGCTCCGGGCAGCGAGGAAGACCTGGTGGCCAATGTTGGCGATCGCGTTTTCTATGGCTTCAACAAGTCCAACCTGAACGCCGACGCCAGCGCGACCCTCAGCAAGCAGGCCGCCTGGCTGCAGAAGTATCCGAGCGTCGCCGTTCTCGTCGCCGGCAACTGCGACCCGCGCGGCACGGAGCAGTACAACCTCGCTCTCGGCCAGCGCCGCGCCGACGCCGCGCGTGATTATCTCGTCGCGCAGGGCGTGAGCGGCAGCCGCATCCAGACCATCAGCTACGGCAAGGACCGGCCGATCTCCCCGGGCCAGACCGAGGCTGACTACGCGCAGGATCGCAATGCGATCACCTCCGTGCAGGGCCACAACCCGCAGGAAGCGATGTCGCCCTCTTCCTGAGGATAGGATGCGGGCCGCGGGCCGCGAGGCCTCGGCCCTCAGCAGGGCCGGCGGGGCGAAACCTCCCCGTCGGTCTCTCTGCGAGACGAACGAGAGAGGCGGGCGCGGCAACGTGCCCGCCTCTTTTTGTGCCCGGCAGTCTTCTGATAAAGGCTCGGGCGTCCCGCAGCAGGGCTTGCCGCGCCCGGCGGGATGCAATCATTTGGCAAGCTTGTCATCATGACGCGGCGCCGCGCTGATGCTAGAAGCGCAGGCTGCCTTGCCGTGGAGAAACACCCCCTGATGAAGAAGTCCCTGCTCGCTGGGCTTTCAGCAAGCCTCCTCTGCCTCATGCTCTCCACCGGTCTGGCGCGCGCCCAGGATCCGGGTGTCACCAGCCGGGAGGGCATCGCCTTGCAGAATCAGATCCTCGGCCTGCAAAACCAGTTGCAGCAGCTGCAGGCGAGCGTGCAGCAGATCCAGGCCAATGGCGGCGGGGGCGGCGGCAACAGCGCCCCGGTGAGCGAGGGCAATGGCGGCAATGGCGCGCTGACGACCCAGCTCCTCCAGCGCGTCGGCACGCTTGAGCAGCAGGTGCGCGATCTCACCGGCCAGTTGCAGCAGCTGCAGAACCAGGTGAATACCCAGAACGCGCAGCTCACCAAGCAGATCGGCGATCTCTCCTTCCAGATGCAGAATGGCGGCAAGGGCGGTGCGCCGGCCGGTTCTGGCGCCGCGGTCGCCACACCCACGCCCCCGCAGGCGGTGGTGGCGCCCACGCCCGAGACCCTGCTGCAGCAGGGCAACCTCGCGCTCCATCAGGGCAACTACAAGCTCTCCGAAGGCATCGCGCGCGAGATCATGGCCAAATATCCGCGCTCGCCCCGCGCCTATGAGGCGCAGTTCCTGCTCGCCCAATCGCTCCAGGGGCAGCAGCGCTATCAGGAAGCGGCGCTCGCCTTCGACGATGCCTATAACCGCAACCACAAGGGTTCCAAAGCGCCGAACGCGCTCCTCGGCCTCGCCATGACCCTCGGCGCCATCAACCAGAACGCGGCGGCGTGCAGCACGCTTAAAACCCTGCACACCCAGTTCCCGAAGCCGCCCGCTTATCTGAATGGGGCGATCGCCAATACCCATAAGCGGTTGGGCTGCTGAGAGGCGGGCACCCCGCTTCCGCCGCAGAGGCCGAGACCGGCCCGGTCTCGGCCTCTGAATTCGCGGCGCTGATGGCGCCCTTCGGCCCTTTCCCGCCAGGCGCGCGGCTCGGCCTCGCGGTATCGGGCGGGGCCGATAGCCTATGCCTCGCCTTGCTCGCCGCCGGCTGGTCGCCACCCCGGCAGATCGCCTTGCAGGCCTTCATCGTCGATCACGGGCTGCGGCCGGACTCGGGCGCCGAGGCGGCGGAGACCGCCGGGCGCCTCGCCAGCCTCGGCCTCGCGGCCGAGATCCTCCGCCTCAGAGACTTCTCGCCGGGCCCTGCCCTCTCGGCCCGGGCGCGGGCGGCGCGCTACGCGGCGCTGGAAGCGGCCTGCCAGCAGGCCGGCATCCTCGACCTCATGCTCGGCCATCACCGTGCCGACCAGGCGGAGACCGTGCTGCTCCGCGCGCTCGGCGGCAGCGGGCCGCACGGCCTCGCCGGCATGGCGCCGCTGGTGGAGACGCAGGCGCTGCGGCTGCTGCGGCCGCTGCTGACGCTTCCCCCCGGGCGGCTACGCGCCACCCTCGCGGCCCTCGGCCTCGGCTGGGTGGAAGACCCGAGCAACCGCAGCCCCCATTTCACCCGCGCGCGGCTGCGCGCCTTGCGCGCCGATCACGCCGGCATGGGCGTGGCGACCGTGGCGCTCGGCGCGGCCGCGGCCGCTCATGCCGCGGCGAGCACGGAGGAAGATCGTGCCGCCGCTCTTTGGCTCGCGCGGCACGCGACCCTTTCGCCCTTCGGCTTCGCCCTGCTGCCGCGCTCATCCGGGGCTTGGGCCACACCTTGGCCGCCGCGCGCCCTCGCCCAGGTGATCGGCATGGTCGGCGGGCGCGCCTATCCGCCGCCGGGGCGGGCCCTCGCCCGGATCGCGGCGGACCCGGAAGCCGCGATCGGGCGCGGCATCACCCTCGCCGGAGTGCGGCTGATGCCGGCCGGGCGACTCGGCCCCGGCTTTCTGATCTGCCGGGAAGCGGTGGCCATGGCCCCTGCCATTCCCGCCACGGCCGGCGCGGTCTGGGATGGCCGCTTCCGGCTCGCCCTTTCGAGGCCGCCGCAGGCCGATAGGGATGACGGGCCGCTGGCCGATGTGATGGAGCTGCCGCCCGGCAGCCGGCTCGGCCCGCTCGGCCGGGATGCACCGCTGTTCCGCGCGGCCCTCGGCCTGCCGCGCGCCGTGCTCGAAACCATCGGCTGCCTGCGCGGCGCGGATGGCAGCCTGTGCTCCGTCGCCGGGCTCGGCGCGGCCCAGTGCCCTGCTTTGCCCGCGGGCGGCCCTCGCCTGCTCTTCGCGCCGCGGCAGCCCGCGAGCGCCGCCCGCTTCACCTCCGTCCCAGCTCTGGCCTGAGGTTTTTCCCATGTCACTACGGCCGTGGCGCCGCCCAGATGCATGCCGCGCGCGGCGAGCGGGCATGAGATGCCCCGTCCAGATAGAGGATGCGCTTTGCGTCAAGACTTCCTATGTTAGGCTTGTATCGCGGATTGGTTCTGGTGAAGTGTTCCGCTGATGGAGATCGTCTGGCACTCTCAGCGCTCGGCCCCGCTCTCGGAGGGGGTCAGGCGCCGCCCGCGATGCTTCTAGGCCGGTTAGGAACTGGATGACGGAATGAGCAATTTTGGTCGCAACCTGGCGCTGTGGGTGATCATTGCCCTCCTCCTGGTGGTGCTTTTCAGCCTTTTCCAGCCCGGTGGGCTGCGCGGGACGAATGATTCCGCGAATGTCACGCAAATGGCCTATTCCGAGTTCCTCACCCAGGTGAAGGATGGCAACGTCAAGGACGTGGTCATCCAGGAACGCAACGTGACCGGCGATCTCAAGGATGGCCGCGCGTTTGCGACCTATACGCCGAACGATCCGTCGCTCGTGCAGACGCTGATGGGCAAGAATGTCGAGATCGTCGCCAAGCCGCCGGAAGCGGACAGCAACCCGCTGCTCCACTACCTGCTCTCCTGGTTCCCCATGCTGCTCTTCGTGGGCGTCTGGATCTTCTTCCTGCGCCAGATGCAGTCGGGCGGCGGGCGCGCCATGGGCTTCGGCAAGTCCCGCGCGCGGCTGTTGACGGAGAAGCAGGGCCGCGTGACGTTCGACGATGTCGCAGGGATCGATGAAGCCAAGGTCGAGCTCAGCGAGGTCGTCGAATTCCTCAAAGACCCGCAGAAATTTCAGCGCTTGGGCGGCAAGATCCCTAAAGGCGTGCTGCTCGTCGGCCCCCCCGGCACCGGCAAGACGCTGCTCGCCCGCGCGATCGCCGGTGAGGCGAATGTGCCCTTCTTCACGATTTCCGGCTCGGATTTCGTCGAGATGTTCGTGGGCGTCGGCGCCAGCCGCGTGCGCGATATGTTCGAACAGGGCAAGAAGAACGCCCCCTGCATCATCTTCATCGACGAGATCGACGCCGTCGGCCGCCATCGCGGCGCGGGCCTGGGCGGTGGCAATGACGAGCGGGAGCAGACGCTGAACCAGCTCCTGGTGGAGATGGACGGCTTCGAGAGCAACGAGGGCGTCATCCTCATCGCGGCGACCAACCGGCCGGACGTGCTGGACGCGGCGCTGCTGCGCCCCGGCCGCTTCGATCGCCAGGTCGTGGTGCCGAACCCGGATGTGAACGGGCGGGAGCGCATCCTCCGCGTTCATATGCGCAAAGTCCCGCTCGCGGCGGATGTGGACCCCAAGACGATCGCCCGCGGCACCCCCGGCTTCTCTGGCGCCGATCTCGCCAATCTCGTCAACGAAGGCGCGCTGCTCGCGGCGCGGCGGGGGCGGCGCGTCGTCTCCATGCTCGAATTCGAGGATGCGAAGGACAAGGTCATGATGGGGGCGGAGCGCCGCTCGCTCGTCATGAGCGAGGATGAGAAGAAGATGACCGCCTATCACGAGGCGGGGCATGCGGTCTGCGCCATCCTCGAGCCGGAATGCGATCCGGTGCATAAGGCGACGATCATTCCCCGCGGCCGGGCGCTCGGCCTCGTCATGAGCCTGCCGGAGGGCGACCGCTATTCGAAGAGCAAGTCCAAGCTGCTGAGCGAGCTGACCATGGCGATGGGCGGCCGCGCGGCGGAAGAGATCATCTTCGGGCCGGACAAGGTTTCCAACGGCGCGGCGGGGGACATCAAGATGGCGACCGACCAGTCCCGCCGGATGATCACCGAATGGGGCATGAGCGACAAGCTCGGCATGATCGCCTATGGCGATAACGGCCAGGAGGTGTTCCTCGGCCATTCGGTGACGCAGCACAAGAACGTGTCGGAAGCGACGGCGCGCGAGATCGACAACGAAATCAAGTCGATCATTGATGCCGCCTATGCCAAGGCCAAGCGCCTGCTGACCGAGAACATCGGCGCGCTGCATGCCATCGCCCGTGCGCTGCTCGAATTCGAGACGCTGACCGGGGATGAGGTGCGCGGCGTCATGCGCGGGGAGCCGGTCGTCCGCAAGCCGGTGGACGATCAGCCGCCCCCCGAGAACCGCCGCGCCTCGGTGCCGACCGCCGGGCGACCGGTGCCCCCGCTCGCCGGCGGCATCGGCCCGACGCCGAACCCGGCCTGAACGCGCCGCCTTCCGCTTCTACGCAAACCCCCGGGTCCCCAAGGCCCGGGGGTTTTGCTATCTGGCGGTATGGACAAGCACCCGCGCCGGCAATGGGCCGGCCTCAGCCTCGGCCGCCCGCTCGTCATGGGCATCCTCAACGTCACCCCGGATAGTTTCAGCGATGGCGGCCGGCATCATGGCGCGGCCGCCGCCATCGCCGCCGGCCGCGCCATGCGCGAGGCCGGGGCCGATATCATCGACATCGGCGGTGAAAGCACCCGCCCCGGCGCGGCAGCCGTGCCGCCTGCCGAGGAACAGGCGCGGATCATCCCCGTCATCCGCGCGCTTGCCGCCGAAGGCGCCGTCGTCTCGGCCGATACCCGCAACGCCACGACCATGGCAGCGGCGCTCGATGCCGGGGCACGCATCGCCAACGACGTGACGGCGCTGACGCATGATCCGGCGGCGCTGCCGCTGGTCGCGGCACGGGGCTGCCCGGTCGTGCTCATGCATATGCGCGGCACGCCGGAGACGATGAACGGCCTCAACACCTATGGCGCGATCGGCGCCGAGGTCGCGGCCGAACTCGGCGAAGCGGTGGCGCGGGCGCTTGCCGCCGGGGTGGAGCGCGCGGCGATCGTGACCGATCCGGGCTTCGGCTTCGCCAAGCTCGGCGCGCAGAACGTGGAGCTCCTGCGCAACCTCGGGCCCTTGCGGGCGCTCGGCTTTCCCATGCTCATCGGCCTTTCGCGCAAGGGCTTCATCGGCCAGCTTTCGGGCGAAGCCGCCGCCGAGCGCCGCCTCGGCGGCTCGCTCGCCGCCGCGCTCTTCGCGCTGAGCCAAGGGGCCGCGATCCTCCGCGTGCATGACGTGGCCGAGACGGTGCAGGCCGTGCGGGTGTGGCAGGCGCTGGCAGACGAGACCCCGGGGCACGGCGGAGGATAATATGCTGCCGGCAGAGGAGGTTTTGGGCCGCCCGCCTGCCTCTCCTCGAAACACGCTGATACCAGCCCTGAATTGCCTGGCCCGCGGCATGTCGCTACACGGCAAAAGCGTGACTGCTGCATGACGAGAGGCTGAACACCATGAGCAACGGCACTGGCGGCCAGCAGGCCGCGCCCGCCCGCGCGCTCTTCGGCACGGATGGCATCCGGGGCCGCGCCAATCTCCACCCGATGACGGTCGAGACCGCGCTCCGCCTCGGCCAGGCGGCCGGGGTGATGTTCACGCGCGGCAACCATCGCCACCAGGTGCTCATCGGCAAGGATACCCGGCTTTCGGGCTATATGATCGAACAGGCGCTGACCGCGGGCTTCCTCTCCGCCGGGATGGACGTGGTCCTCGCCGGGCCTCTGCCGACGCCCGCGATCGCGATGCTCACCCGCAGCCTGCGGGCGGATCTCGGCGTCGTCATCTCCGCCTCGCACAACCCGTTCGAAGATAATGGCATCAAGCTCTTCGGCCCCGATGGCGTGAAGTTATCGGACGCGCATGAGGCGCGGATCGAAGCCGAGATGGCGCGCGGCGACCTCGCCCTTGCCGGCCCCGATGCGCTCGGCCGCGCCCGGCGGCTGAACGATGCCGCCGGCCGCTATATCGAGGGGGTGAAGAGCACCTTCCCGCGCGGCCTGCGGCTCGACGGGCTGAAGATCGTGCTCGATTGCGCCAATGGCGCGGCCTATCGGGTGGCGCCGACCGCGCTTTGGGAATTGGGCGCGCAGGTCATCCCGCTCGGCGTCTCGCCCGATGGCTTCAACATCAACAAGGGCTGCGGCTCCACCGTGCCGGATCATCTCTGCGCCGCGGTGGTCGAGCATGGCGCCGATATCGGCATCGCGCTCGACGGCGATGCCGACCGCCTGATCCTTTCCGATGAGCATGGCGAGATCATCGACGGGGACCAGATCCTCGCGCTCATCGCCCGCTCCTGGGCCAAGGCGGAACGGCTGACCGGCAGCGGGATCGTGGCGACCGTGATGTCCAACCTCGGCCTGCAGCGTTTCCTGCGCGAGATGGGGCTCGATCTGCACCGCACCAAGGTGGGGGATCGCTACGTGGCGGAGCGGATGCGGGCGCTCGGCATCAATCTCGGCGGCGAGCAGTCCGGCCATGTCATCCTCTCGGATTTCGCGACCACAGGGGATGGGCTGGTGGCCGCCCTGCAGGTGCTCGCCGTGCTGGTGCGGCAAGGCAAGCCCGCCTCCGACGTCTGCCGCGTCTTCCGCCCCTCGCCGCAGCTTCTCCGCAATGTCCGCTTCGCCGGCGCTTCCCCGCTCGGCGATGAGCGGGTGCAGGCCGCCATCACCCGCGCCGAAGCGGCGCTCGGACCGGAAGGCCGCCTGCTCATCCGCCCCTCCGGCACCGAACCGCTCATCCGCGTCATGGCCGAGGCGGATGACGATCAGCTGATCAGCCGAATCGTCGGTGAATTGTGCGAGATCATCGCAGCCGTCGCCCGTATGCCGGAAGCCGCCGCCTGATGGGCGCGCCCGGCCGCGTGCTGGTCGTCGCCGGGTCCGATAGCGGCGGCGGCGCCGGCATCCAGGCCGATATCAAGGCGATCATGGCCTTGGGCGGCTATGGCATGACGGCGCTGACAGCGCTCACCGCCCAGAACACGCGGGGCGTCTCGGCTGTGCTGCCGGTGCCGCCGGACTTTCTCCGCGCCCAGATCGAGGCCGTGCTCTCCGATATCGGGGCAGACGCGATCAAGACCGGCATGCTGCCCGACTCGCCGAGCATCGAGGCGGTTGCCAGCATGCTGCAGGGTGCGGCGCGCGGCCTGCCCTTCGTGATGGACCCGGTGATGGTGGCAACCAGCGGGGACCGGCTGCAAAACGCCGAGGCGCTCTCGGCCCTCAAGACGCTGCTGCTGCCGCGGGCCACCCTCATCACCCCGAATATCCCGGAAGCCGAATTGCTGCTCGGGCGCCGCATCACCGATGAGCCGGCGCAGCGGGAGGCGGCGCAGGCACTCCTGCAAACCGGGGCGCGGGCGGTGCTCGTCAAAGGCGGGCATCTGCAGGGCGCCGTCGTCACCGATCTGCTGGCGACCGATCGCGGCATCATCGCCTTCAGCGGCCCCCGCATCGACTCCACCAGCACCCATGGCACCGGCTGCACCCTCGCCTCGGCGATCGCGGCGGGGCTCGCGCAAGGCATGGCGCTCGAAGCCGCGATCGCCCGCGCGCGCGCCTATGTGGCGGAGGCGATCCGCCAGGCGCCGGGCCTCGGCCAGGGCCACGGGCCGCTCGGCCATGGCATCACGGTCGATCCGCAGCGCATCGCGGCCCTCGGCGCGCTTCCGGCCTGACGCGCCTGACAGAGGCGCCCGCCACGCGCCCCTCCGCTCCCCGCTACCCGCTGACCGCGAGGCCCACGAAATTGGCCCAGGCGAAGTAGTTCGTGCGCGCCGCATCGGCCATCTCCGTCCGCAGCACGAGATCGGCGGTGGCGAGGCCGGGCGGCACGGCGAGCGCGAGTTCGCAATCCGCGCCGAAGCTGCAACTGCCCGCCGTCTCCGCAAGCAGGAGATCGCCCTGCCACAGCTCCATCCTGCCGCACACGGCAGCACCCTCGGGGTGCCCATGCTCCAGCCGGCAGCCGATAAAGCGGGCGCCTGCGAGATCCACCGCTCGGAAGCGGACGGCGGAGGGCTTCCCGTGAAGCTCGTTCGGATGCAGCAGAAAGCGGTTCCAGCCTGTCGGAACGAAATAGGAGGGGTCGGCAAGCGCGGAGAGATCGACCGCCCGCGGATCGACCGTATAGGTGATCGGCCGCTGCGGCGCGGCGACAATGCCCGGATCCTCGAAGCCATAGCCGAAGAGCGCCATGCAATGGGCGGATCGTTCATAGACATAGGCCTTCTCGTCCTCCGGCCAGTCGGCCTCGGAGAGGCGCAGGCTCACGCTCTCGGCCTGCGTCTGCTCCGGCTTGCAGCGTGCGAGCAGATCGCGGATTTCGGCTGCGCGCGCCGGCTCGCCCAAGAAGGCAGCCAGTTGGTGCGCGATCTCCTCCGGGCGCTCGACGAGATCGCGATGATCGATCTCGAGCGCCACGCGCCCGAGGCGCGGGCCGAGGCGCCGCCACTGCATCATCGTCTCGACCCATTGGTCGCAGATGGCCCTCACCGTACCGCCATCCCGCCCGAAGCGCCGGCGGGCCGATTCGATCACGTCGATCCCGCGTCTTTTGCAGAAGATGAATCTGGCGCGGGGGAAGTAGGAGAGCAGCGCAGGCGCCGCCCGTACCGCCGCCGGCCCCGGTGTCTTGTCCGCCCAACGCTCACCGAAACGCTGCACCATGAACTGCTCGAACAAGCGCAGCATTCCCGCTTTGAGCGCCAGGAAGGGGAATTCCGAAACGGCCCAGGCGTTGTTGGGCGCCGTCAACCGCAGATCGCCTTCGTGCCGCTCCACATCCGCCTGTAAGGCGGCGAGAAGCTCGAAGAGATGCCCCTCCTCGTAGCCGTGCCAGCCGAGATGGTTGAGCAGAAGGGCGGCCAGGCTGGTCGCGGAGCGGGGGGAGCCGAGCACGAAGACCGGCGCGCTCGCGAGGCCGGGCCCGGGCAGATCACCAGGCGGCGGGTTCGAGGATGCCGGCAGGGTCGGGAGATGGGACATACTGCTCAAAGCGATACTCGTCCTCAAGCCCGGAGACGGTATCGATCCGCGTGGATTGACCAGTCTCCATTCTATGCGGGCAAAGGTAAAGACGGGGCAAGCGCGCCGCGCGAGAAGAGCGACGTGATGACGAGATCCTTGCGCGGCCCGGTGACGCGCCAGGACAGCCACCAGCGATCGGGCCCGGCGAGGCGGTAGCGGCCGCGATAGAGATCGGGCGCGCATTCATGCACGACATGGGCAAGCCCCTGCGCGAAGGCCGCCTCGTGGAAGAAGCGCCCATCGGGAAACAGCACGCGAAAGCCATGCGCCGTCATCTCGAAGCGATAGTCGCGCTTCGCCTCGCTCCGCATCATCGGCAGGGTGAGGAGGCCGCGTTCGGAGAAGGCGAGCACGCCCGGTGCTGCGGGGACGAAGCGCGCCTCCCCGCTCAGGCGGCCGATCTCACCGCGCCGTAGATCTTGAATGCGCCGCGTCAGCCGCCAGGGGCCGCGCAGATAGTCGGTCAGTTCGGCCAGAACTCGGCCTCCATCTCGTTCGCCCAGGCGTCGAAGGCGCGGTCATCGGCGTCGCGCGGCGGAGCATCCGCCGTCTTGCCCGTGGCCCAAGCCTAGCAGAAGCGCGATGGCCGCCAAAGCGGGGGGCGCCTGGGCTCGGCCGTCACGCAATCATCACGCCCGCGCAGGCCAGCCAACGCTTCTGACGATTGCCCTTCGCCAAGCCATCCTCTACAGGCGATAGCGGGTCACACCCCCCCACCGGGGTGCTTCTCTTCTGAAAGGGAGAGCCATCAATGGCGCTCGCATCGAAGCCGGATATCCGTCCGCGCAATCCCAATTTCTCATCCGGCCCCTGTGCCAAACGCCCGGGCTTCACGCTCGACGCCCTCGACGGCGCGCTGCTCGGCCGCAGCCACCGCGCGAAGGAGCCGAAAGCCCGCCTCGCCGAGGTCATCACCCGCTCGCGCGCGATCCTCGGCATGCCGAGCGATTGGAAGCTCGGCATTGTCCCGGCGTCAGACACTGGCGCGGTCGAGATGGCGCTCTGGTCCCTCCTCGGGCCGCGGCCGGTGGACGTGATCGCCCATGAAAGCTTCTCCGAGGCTTGGGCGACGGATATCGTCAAGCAGCTCAAGCTCGCCGATGCCCGGGTGCTGACGGCGCCCTACGGCAAGCTGCCGGATCTCGGCCAGGTCGATCCGGCGCGCGATCTCGTGCTTGCCTGGAACGGCACCACCTCCGGCGTGCGCTTCCCCGATGGCGGTTTCATCGCGGATCGCCGCGAGGGGCTGGTGATCTGCGACGCGACCTCCGCCGCCTTCGCCATGGATCTGCCCTGGGCCAAGCTCGATGTCGTCACCTGGTCCTGGCAGAAGGTGCTGGGGGGCGAGGCTGCGCACGGCATGCTCGCCCTTTCGCCCCGCGCCGTCGCCCGGCTCGAAAGCTTCAAGCCCGAGCGGCCGCTGCCCAAGATCTTCCGCCTCACCTCGGGCGGCAAGCTCAGCGAGGGCATCTTCCTGGGCGAGACGATCAACACCCCCTCCATGCTCTGCGTGGAAGATGCGCTCGATGGTCTGCGCTGGGCGGAGGGCATCGGCGGGCTGCCGGCGCTCATCCGCCGGTCGGAAGCGAACCTCGCCGCCATCGCCGGCTGGGTGGAGCAGAGCCGCTGGGCGCGCTTCCTGGCGGAAGAGCCGGCCACCCGCTCCTCCACCGCGATCTGCCTCCGCATCGCATCCCCCTGGTTCAGCAGGCTCGATGCCGCAGCCCAGGCGAAGGCGGCCAAGCGCCTCGCCGGCCTGCTGGAAGCCGAGGGCGTCGCCTACGACATCGCCTCCTACCGCGATGCGCCGCCGGGCTTGCGCATCTGGGGCGGGGCGACGGTGGAGACCGCCGATATCGCGGCCCTCCTCCCCTGGCTCGATTGGGCGGAAGCCCAGGTTGAAGCCGAATTTTCCACCCTCAAGGCGGCGGAGTAAGCCACGATGGCCCCCAAGGTTCTGATTGCCGACAAGCTTTCCCCCGCCGCCATCGAGATCTTCCGCGCGCGCGGGATCGAGACCGACGTCAAGACCGGGCTTTCGCCGGCCGAGCTTCGCGCCATCATCGGCGGCTATGACGGGCTCGCCATCCGCTCGGCCACCAAGGTGACGAAGGAGCTGCTGGACGAGGCGGCCCGTCTTAAAGTGGTCGGCCGCGCCGGCATCGGCGTCGATAACGTGGACATCAAGGCGGCGACCCAGCGCGGCGTCGTCGTCATGAACACGCCCTTCGGCAATGCCATCACGACGGCCGAGCATGCCATCGCCATGATGTTCGCCCTCGCCCGCCAGCTGCCGGAGGCCTCCGCCTCCACCCGCGCCGGGCGGTGGGAGAAAAACCGCTTCATGGGCGTCGAACTCACCGCCAAGGTGCTCGGCATCATCGGCTGCGGCAATATCGGCTCGATCGTCGCCGATCGCGCGGTCGGCCTCCATATGAAGGTCATCGCCTACGATCCCTTCCTCTCGGACAAGCGGGCGGTGGAACTCGGCGTCGAGAAGGTGGAGCTTGCAGAGATCTTCGCGCGCGCCGATTTCATCACGCTCCACACCCCGCTGGTGGACGGCACGCGCTACATCATCAATGCCGAGGCGATCGCCGCCATGAAGCCGGGCGTGCGCATCATCAACTGCGCCCGCGGCGGGCTGGTGGACGAGGCGGCCCTCTATGACGGGCTCGTCTCCGGCCGCGTGGCTGGCGCCGCGCTCGACGTGTTCGAGGTGGAGCCCGCAAAGGAAAGCCCGCTCTTCACCCTTGAAAACGTCGTCTGCACGCCGCATCTCGGCGCGGCGACGCTCGAAGCGCAGGAGAATGTGGCGCTCCAGGTCGCCGAGCAGATGAGCGACTATCTGCTCACCGGCGCGGTCGCCAATGCGATCAACGTGCCGGCGATCTCGGCCGAGGATGCGCCGCGCGTGCGGCCCTATATGGACCTCGCCCGGCGCTTAGGCGAATTCGCCGGCCAACTCACCCAGGCGAAGGACGGCGTGGTGAGCCAGGTCACCATCGAATACGAAGGCGCCGTCTCCCATATCAACCACAAGCCGCTGACGGCGGCGGCGCTCGCCGGCCTCATGGCGCCGATGATCACGGGCGCCAATATGGTCAATGCCCCGGTGCTCGCCCGCGAGCGCGGCATCGAGGTGACGGAGGCGGTGCATGACCGAGCGAGCGAATACCAGACGCTGATCCGCCTCACCGTCTCCACCCCGTCGATGACCCGCACGGTCGCCGGCACGCTCTTCGCCGGCTCCAAGCCGCGCCTCGTCGAGATCAAGGGCATTCCCGTCGAGGCCGATTTCGGCCGCCACATGCTCTATGTCACGAATAAGGATAAGCCCGGCTTCATCGGCCGGTTTGGCGAGACTTTGGCAGCCGCCGGCATTAATATCGCGACCTTCCATCTCGGCCGCGCGGCGGCCGGGGGGGATGCGATCTGCCTCGTCTCGGTGGACGAGCAGGTGCCCGAAGTGGTGTTGGAGCAGGTGCGCCATCTGCCGCTGGTGATGCAGGCGACGGCGCTGAGCTTCTGAAGGCGGCGGCAAGAACAGGAGGGCGGGCAGAATGGGCGAGCGCGGCACGATCGTGGCCCTCATTCTGCTCGTCGCCATCGCGCTGGTGATGGTGGGCGGCTGGCTGCTCTTCCCCACCCTCACCCATTTCATGCAGCGGCAGGATTGCATCGCGACCGGCCGCGTGAACTGCTGAAAAGCCGCGGGCTTCGCCTAACACTTATGCGCGGCCCTCCCGAAACCGTGAGGGTGGTGCCGCTTCACAACCCCGCTGCCGGCGTGGTTAGATCCTGACCGAAGAGAGCGCTACCACGATCCGCGCTCTTTTTGCGTTTCCGAAATCAAGAGGACTTCCCATGCTCGAATGTGTCGGCTTCGGCGCGACGGCGGCAGACACGCCGGTTTCGCGCCTCTCCATCACGCGGCGCGATCCTGGCCCCGATGATGTGCTCATCAAGATCGCCTATTGCGGCGTCTGCCATTCCGACCTTCACCAGGCCCGTAACGAGTGGCGCAACACCGTCTATCCTTGCGTGCCGGGGCACGAGATCGTCGGCCATGTCGAGGCGGTGGGCGCCAATGTCACCCGCTTCAAGGCGGGCGATACGGCGGCCGTCGGCTGCATGGTGGGCTCCTGCCGCAGCTGCTCGGCCTGCCGCGAAGGGCTGGAGCAGTATTGCGAGAAGGGCCTCAACGGCACCTATAACGGCGTCGATCCGGTGATCGGCGGCCCGACCTTCGGCGGCTATTCCGATCGCATCGTGGTGCCTGAGCATTTCGTGCTGACGGTGCCGAAGGGGATGGACCTCGCGGCGACGGCGCCGCTGCTCTGCGCCGGCATCACCACCTATTCGCCGCTGCGGCACTGGAAGGTGGGGCCGGGCAAGAAGGTCGGCATCGTGGGGCTCGGCGGGCTCGGCCATATGGGTGTGAAGATCTCGCACGCCATGGGCGCGCATACTGTGCTCTTCACCACCTCGCCGGGCAAGGCGGAGGACGCCAAGCGCCTCGGCGCCGATGAGGTGATCGTCTCCCGCGATGCGGACCAGATGGCGAAGCACTATGAGAGCTTCGACTTCATCCTCGATACGGTGGCGGCCGACCATCCGCTCGACCCCTATATGAACCTCCTCAAGCGGGAGGGGACGCTCTGCCAGGTCGGCGCGCCCGAGAACCCGCTCGCGATCGCGGCCTTCAGCGTGATCTGGCGGCGCCGCAGCTTCGCGGGCTCGCTCATCGGCGGCATCCCCGAGACCCAGGAGATGCTCGATTTCTGCGCCGCGCACGGCATCACGGCCGATATCGAGATGATCCGCATGGAAGAGATCGAGACGGCCTATAGCCGCATGCTCAAGAGCGACGTGAAATACCGCTTCGTGATCGACATGGCGACCCTGCCGAAGGCGGCTTGATCCTTCGCAGCCTTGGGGCGGGCCGGTGAAATCTGGCCCGCCTCCCCTTGCCTGCCGCCCGTTGGTCGATGAGAGTTAGCCTCGCGCTCTTGCTCCCATCCAGAAGGCTGCATCATGACCCTGACGCTTAGAGACACGGTTCGCTTCCGGACAGGCAGGTGGGATAATTTCAGCGGCCGGCGGATATTGGGGTTTACCTTGACTGAAGGATTGGACGAGGCTTGCACCGCCAGAGACCGCCCTGTCATCAACATTCAGTTCTGGGCGGGCCGAACCCCGTGAGCCGCCTTCACGCAATCCATAGCGGCTGGGAAGGCGACCTCATCCTTTCCGACGACGGCCAGACGCTCACGCTGGATTTCAGCGGAGAAACGGCGCGCTACGTTCTCAAGGGAGATCATCTCCAAGTTTACTGGCACCGGTTTCCACCGGAGTTGTTCATCAAATGCGGCGACGACTTCGTGTTTGATGAGCACCTCCACCCGGAGCGGCGGCGGCCACACGGCGCACCGATCATCCAGATCCTGCCACAGGGAAACCTCGGCAACCAGATGATCCAGTATCTGGCGGCCGAAGCCCTCCGCGCCCGCGTGCCAGGAGCGTACATCACAGGCCACTCCCTGCCTCAGTGGAATCGCTTTGATGCACTCCCGCAACGCTTTGACTCACCTCTGATGGCCGAGCGTTTTACCTGGCATGATCTTCCTCTGGGGAAGACCGCGCAACGACTTAATGAGCGCTCACTTACCGCTGTGGTTTTGAGCGGCTATTTCCAGCGGCTAAGCCAGCTTCCCTCCGTGGAGGAAAGCCGGCTAATATTCAGCGAGCCTGAGACCGATGCCCAAGGGTTCGGCGACGACACTCTTGTCATCAACATCCGATCGGATGACATCCTGTCCGGCCTGCATCGGCACTACACGCTGATTCCGGTAAACTACTACCGGGAGATCATCGAAACGACCAAGCTCCGCCCGGTCTTTTTTGGCCAACTCTCCAACAACTCCTATCACGAATACTTAAAGAAGCATTTTCCAGACGCGACATTCATCAATGGCACCCAACCGATCAGGGATTTTCAGACGCTGCGCAACTCCAAGAATCTGGTTCTATGCGTCAGCACATTTTCCTGGCTGGCTGGATGGCTCTCGAATGCACAGCGTATCTACATGCCGCTGACAGGATTCTTTAATCCTTTTCAGGATCGTGAGCCCTTTCTTGTTCCGTGCGACGACCCGCGTTACATCTTTCATCTCTTCCCGGTAAACTTTGCCGTCCCGCCACAGAAGCTTGAGGACGCCCACCGCAAGTTGGACAAGCAATGGGTTCAAATCGGGCCCGGAGCGCTTCGTTCGCTCATAGAGGCCGCGGCACGCGCGCAGCGCCCGTCCTTCGAGCAGTACAAAGCCCTGAATGAAGATGAAATCCACAATCATTTCGACTTCGATGAGCAATGGTATGCCCAGACCTATCTCGACGCGGCCATCGATGTCGGCCAGGGCCGCTTCACGACATTGAGGGATCATTACATTCTGAAGGGTCAGAGCCGAGGCTATGCTCCCTGCCCGCGTCTGGCGGAGGCCCTTGCATGAAGAGTACCCGTCAGTTAGGCAGGCATTGCCTCAGTTTTCGCCGCTTGATCTGGAGATAAGATGGACCCGTCAGCCCTGATTTGGTCGGGACGCGCGCTCGATCTTGTAGAGCACGAAAACCTCGATCCAGCCTCCTGGGAGGGCGCCACGCAAGCCGATATGCGCCATTACGTCTCTGCCGGGATGGCACTCCGGCAATCCCTGAAAAGCTTCGTGGTGATCAGCGCCTGCGTTGTCATGATGGTGAAAAACGAGGCGGATATCGTGGGACTCAATCTAAGGCATTTGTATCACCTTGGATTTCGCCGGTTTCTGATTCTCGATAACGGCTCGTCAGATGAGACGCAGGCTGAGCTACGACGCTGCCGCGAGGCATTTCACGACGGCGAGCTTATCATCGTCGATGATTCGACCGTTCGCTATACGCAGTCGGAGAAAACGACGGGCCTGATGTGGATGGCAACCTCCTTCTGGCCGGACTTGCAGTGGATCTTTCCGATCGACGCGGATGAATTTCTTTGTGCGGAGACAAGCTTGGAAGGCTTGTCCCAACTGCCCGCGGACATCGATGCCATTGTGCTTCAGAAAGTGAACCACTATTTCACTGAGTTTAGTCTAACGCTCGATATCGGCAATCCTCTCAGTCGAATGCCGATGCGCACTCATCTGGGGAAAATGCCTCCGAAAGTGGCGGTCAGGGCATCAACAGAATTCGTAATATGGCAAGGCAACCACGACATCATATCCCGCCCTGGCAATCCGTTACGCTATAAAAGCGGGCTTGACTTGGGGCTTTATTATCGCGAGTTCCAGTTCCGAAGCTACGCGCAATTTAAGTCAAAGGTTGTCAACGGCGCTCGCGCACTACAGGCCGCAGAGCGCGAACGAGGGAAATCAGTCGGCGGCGATCACTGGAAAGGCTGGAATGCTGAACTGGAACGGGGCGGTGATGCGGGATTGATAAGCATCTTCAACCACATGGCGATAAAGCCCACAGACGAGTTGAGCTTTGACCCCTTGACCACCGCCAGCCTGCACTCGTCCACCTGAGACTTTGCCTCACCCTTCGCCCAAGCCGCAGCCGCAGCCGCATGTCATGGCGGCTGCAGCACCGCTAAGGCGTCGTGGACTCCGGGAAAGTGCGCTTTGAGCGCCTGCGCCGCGGCAGCTTCCGACCGTTCGTAGATTTCTCTGTCGCGATCGGCCGAAAAGCCGTTGCCCCCGGGGCTGAACGGCGCGTGCACAACGCCCTGAAACCAGTTTTTGAACCGAAAGCCACGCAGAACCATATCCCGGAACCACTGCGTTCCGATATCCAACGTCATAACCCCGAACGGATAGATGCTTCCTTGCGGAATCGTGACGGGCCGCGCCTTGCGCATGTCGATCAAGCAAGCAAATTCGTTGAGACGACATTCGGGAAAAGGCATCGGATGCGCCCGATCAATGCCTTCGGGCACCGTGCGCGGCCCAGGATGGGCCTGAACGATCGCCAGCGCCTCTTCATAGCTCGGATTGAAGGACGCATAGCGATCACCATCGCACCGCCCCGCCTTCGCAGCAGGGCAGTTCCAGCACTGCCCGATCCAGCCGACGCCCGCGAAGTCGCCCGCCGCCTGTTGCTCCAGCATCCCGCCCACAACATCGGCGGAAAACACGCAATCATTGTGCGCGATCAGAAGAAAGTCCTTATCGGTGTTTTCCCAGGCGTATTGGTAGCGAATCGACTGCCGGTGCGCGGCATCGTCCAGGCTCTGCCCGTGATAGAACTCAAGCCCTATGTGGGTTGCCGGCTCATGGTAGACGAAGCGTTCGTGCCTGAAGACCTTGCGGATCGGAGAGATGTCAATCCCGTGCGGCTGCACAGGATCAATCTGCAAAAAAATCCTATCAATCCGATCCCCGCTGTGATGCAGAAGCGACGCAAGGGTCATCGCCGTCTGGTATGGCTTCCCGTACACGCAAATCGCCACGTCAACTTTCATTACGCTGCCTTCGGTGCGGGTACCGGAAAACCGGAGAGACGATAGGACGGGCTAGTTATAATGTTCTAAACACGTTTGGAAAGAACTAACCCAAGCCCTCGCGGCCCATGGAGAGGAACTTCTCCCGCCGCCGGGCGCGCAGCGCCTCGGGCGATTGCTCGGCGAGCGGGGCGAGGGCGGCGCTCACCGCCTCCCCCACCGCTTCGATCATCTGCTGCGGGTCCCGATGCGCGCCGCCCTGCGGCTCGGGGATCACGGCGTCGATGAGGTCGAGCCGGCGGAGATCGTCCGCCGTCAGCTTCAGCGCCTCGGCGGCGAGCGGGGCGGCCGCCGCGTCACGCCAGAGGATGGAGGCGCAGCCCTCCGGGCTGATCACCGAATAGATCGCGTGCTCCAGCATCAGCACCCGGTCGGCGGTGCCGATGGCGATGGCGCCGCCCGAGCCGCCCTCGCCGATCACGGTCGCGACGAAGGGCACGGGCGCGGCGAGCCCCGCCTCGATCGCGCGGGCAATCGCTTCCGCCTGGCCGCGCGCTTCCGCATCCACCCCGGGATAGGCGCCGGAGGTATCGATGAAGCTCAGGATCGGCAGGCGGAAATGGCCCGCCATCTCCATCAGGCGGCGCACCTTGCGGTAGCCCTCCGGCCGGGCGCTGCCGAAATTATGCTTGATGCGGCTCTCCGTATCCGTCCCCTTCTCGGTGCCCATCACAACCACCGGCCGGCCCCGGAAGCGGCCGAGGCCGCCGACGATCGCCGCATCCTCGGCAAAGGCCCGGTCCCCGCCGAGGGGGGTATAGTCCTCGATGAGCTGGCGGATATAGGCGAGCGCGCGCGGCCGCTCGGGGTGGCGGGCGACGAGCGTTTTCTGCCAGGGGGTGAGCTTGGCATAGAGGGTGCGGAGCTGCCGGTCCGCCTTGTCCGACAGGCGGGCGACCTCGTCGGCGATGCTCATACCCTCGGGCCCGGGCATGCGGCGCAGCTCGTCAATCTTCTGCTCAAGCTCGGCGAGAGGTTTTTCGAAATCCAGATAATGGCGCATGGCAGTGTGATGAGCGAAATTGAGCCGGCGAACAAGGCCGGGCGAGGTGAAAAGGCGAAGCGCGCCTCAGGTGAGGGCGGTTTCGGGGAAGAGCGGCGTGATGCCGCCGCTGCCACCGCCGCTGCCGGGGGCGAAAAGCTCCATCACCTCGGCGGTCGGCCCGTCGGCGCGCACGCGCCCATCCTCCAGCCAGATCACGCGGGTACACCAGGCGTGCACGATATCGTTCAGATGGGTCGAGAGCACCAGGATGTCGGCGCCGCGGACCATCGCCTCCAGCCGCGTCTGCGCCTTCTCGCGGAAGGCAGCGTCACCGGCGAGGAACCACTCGTCCATCAGCAGCACCTCCGGGCTGATCGCGGTCGCCATGGCGAAGGCGAGGCGGATGATCATGCCGGAGCTGTAGATGCGCACCGGCAGATCGAAGAAGTCACCCAGCTCGGCGAAGGCGCGCACATCCTCCTGCAAGGCCTCCACCGCCGCCGCACCCATGCGGTGGTAGCGGCCGCGGAGTGCCACATTCTCGCGGCCCGTCAGCTCGGGGTTCATGCCCTGGTTGGGGTCGAGCAGCGCGTTGAGCGTGCCCTGGATGCGCACCGAGCCCGCCACCGGCTCGTAAACGCCGGCGAGCGCCCGCAGCAGCGTCGTCTTGCCGGCGCCGTTATGGCCGACGAGGCCGAGCCGCTCGCCCGGCTGGAGGGTGAAGGTGAGGTCGCGCAGCGCCTCCACCACCAGGCGGTGGCGGGCGTTTTCCTGCAGGCGGCGGCGGCCGGTGGCGGCGGCGAGCAGGCTCTTTTTCAGGCTGCGGGATTGGCCATGATAGAGCGGGAATTCGATGCGAAGGCTCTGAACCTCGATACGGGCGGCCATGGCGATCAGACCCAGAAGGCGATGCGGTGGCGGACGCGGAGGAAGCAGAGCCAGCCAAGGCCGCAGAGCGCGGCGGAGAAGCCGAGCGCGCTGATATAGGTCGCCTGCGAAGGCAGGGCGCCGAGGATCGGCGCACGCAGCACTTCGAGGATGCTATAGAACGGATCGTAGAGCAGGAAATGGCTGCGCTGGCCGAGCATGCCGGGCTTGAACATGACGCCGCTGACGTAGAAGGCGACCTGCATGAGGCTGCTCACGATGGGCGGGATATCGCGGAAGCGGGCGCAGAGCGCGCCAAGCATGAGGCAGACCGCGGCGCCATCGACCAGCCAGAGCAGCAGCGCCGGCACGGCCGCGAAGACCGACCAGTTCACCGGCGTCTGGAAGGCGATGAAGACGACGATGATGACCACGATGTTATGCGCGAAGATCAGCACGTTCCGCGCCAAGAGCTGGAAGATGTAGAGCGAGAAGGGCACCCGCATGGAGCGGATCATCCCCTCGGCCTGGGTAAAGACCGTCGATCCGTCGGTGACGATGGCGGAGAGGAAATTCCACAGCGTCAGCGACAGGGCGAGGAAGGGCAGATAGTCCCGGATCGGCGTCTTGAAGAGATAGGCATAGAGGAAGCCGAGGGCGCCGACCATGACGGCGGTGGAGAGGGTGAGCCAGAGCGGCCCCAGCACCGAGCCGCGATAGCGCAGCCGGATATCGAGCCAGCTCAGCATGAGGGCGAGCCGCCAGAGGCTGAGCCCGCGCGCCACGTCCCGCGCCGCCATGCCGTTGCGGGCCCAGAAGCCGAGGCCGTGGCGCAGATCGATCGCGAAGCCGGCATCGGCCTCGGCGCTAATGATCGTGGGGGAACCCGAGATGGCGTTCATGCGCGGCGCCGATAGCCGATCCGCCCCGCCGCTGCAACTCTTGTCCGCCGAAGCCAGCCGCGCGGGCGGTCCGGCCTTGGGGGGGGCTGAGGGCGAGGATGAACCGCCTTCGCTCGCCCCCTAGCTCGCGGGCGCCGCGAAGCCCGGCCGCACCAGGCTCAGCCGATCGCCCGCGCTGATGACGACGCGGCTGCCGAGCGCCGGCGCGCTGCCGGCGGGCGCGACGACGGAGAGCGTCTCGCCATCATCCGTGCGCACCAGCACCTCGGCGAGCGGTGGGGCGGCTTGCTGCCCGCCGAGGCCGAGGGCTGCGAGCAGGGCGCCGCCGCTTTGCGCCGCCGGGCCAGGCACCGGGCGGATCGCCGCGACCGTCGCGAGGCGCGCGCCGGGGCTCGGGGCTGCTGCCGGCACCAGCACCGTGCGCGGCGCGCCGGCGCAGCCTGAAAGCGCGAGCAGCAGAAGCGCCGCGAGCCCAGGGCGGCAGAAACCGCGCCAGGCGGCGCGCGAAAACGTGACCATTCCTCGGAGACCTCACCAAAGCCGGAGCGTCTTACACTCTAGGCAATCTTTCGGACAGGCACGAGCGCAAAACCGCTGGTTCGTGTTGCGCAAAACTTCACCTTGCACTAATGGGTTAGTCGGTTTTGCTGCCCACGAGGTTTAAGCAATCTTAGGAAAGCGACGGCATCACAGCCGTCGTGACTCAACGGCCCCCGGGCCGCGCCACGACGGAGGCTGCCGTGACCCCGCCTGAAACGCCCGCAGATGTGATGAGCGCCAAGCTTGTTCGGGCGCCGCGGGGCTGGGCACGCCGGCTCGGCCGCCCGCTGCGGCTGGCGGGCGGAATTGGCGCGATGGCGCTGCTCGCCGCCTGCGCCGCCCATAATTCCCACATCTCGGCGAGCCAGCAGGCAGTCAACTACCGGTCGAGCGCCAGGGGCGATTACGCCCCGCCCGGCCCGCCCTCGGATCCTTGGGGCCCCTATATCGCCGAGGCTTCGCGCCGCTTTGATGTGCCGCAAAGCTGGATCCGCAACGTCATCCACGTCGAATCCGGCGGCCATGAATACATTAACGGCCAGCTGACCACCTCCGATGTCGGCGCCATGGGGCTGATGCAGCTGATGCCGCAGACCTATCAGGAGCTGGAAGCCCAGTACGGGCTGGGGGACGATCCCTTCAACCCGCATGACAACATCATGGCCGGCACCGCCTATCTGCGCGAGATGTACGATCTCTTCGGCTCGCCGGGCTTCCTCGCCGCCTATAATGCCGGGCCGCAGCGCCTCAACGAATATCTGACGGATGGGCGGCCGCTGCCCGCCGAGACGACGCATTACCTGGCGATGATCGAGCCGCATATTCAGGGCGACATGCCGAGCGGCCGCTCCCCCGCCGACCAGTTCGCCATGAACAGCATGACGGCGCCGAGCGCGGCACCCTATGGCGGCGGCAGCCAGAGCAGCGGCCCGAGCCTTGCCGAGACCGGGGGCGGCCTCGTCGGCAGCCCCGGCGTCTTCAACGGCATGGGCGCGGGCAGCGGCGCGCGCGGCGGCGGCACGCTCGTCGCCATGAACCAGATCGCCCCCTCGGCGCCGATCGCCGGCGCCGTCGCGAGCCCCGCCGCTTCCGGCGAATCGGCGACCGAGGCGCTGAACGACCAGCAGTTCGCCGCCCATGCCGCGACGCTTGCCGCCAATGGCGGCGGCGCGGTGCCGGCGGACCTCATCATGAGCCAGCAGCAGGCCACGGCGCCCGCCGCCACCGCCGCACCGGTGGTGGTCGCCTCCGCCGCCCTGCCGCCGCCCGTGGTGGTGCCGGCGCAGCCCGCCTATCGCCCGGCCGTCGTCGAAGCGAGCCCGGCGGCCGCGGCCCCGGCGCCCCTGCCCGCGCGCCAGCCCGTCTTCCAGGTGGCACCCGCCTATCAATCGGCTAAGGCCCCTGCGGCGCCGGTGCCGGCGGGCACGCGGCTTGCCGAAAATGCCGCCCGGGCGGCCGCTTTCGCCCCCGCTACCTATCGGCCGGCGGCGCCCGCCGTCATCGGGCCGGGGGGCATGCAGAACCTCGCCGCCGAGATCGGCCAGCCGGTCAACGCCAGCTACCAGCCGCCCGTGCAGCACGGGCTTCACCTGATCGCCCCGGCCGAGGCCGATACGCTGCCGGCCACCAGCGCGCCTGGGCCTGGCGGGTGGGGCATTCAGGTCGGCGCCTTCGGCAGTGCGGGGGATGCGCGGCACGCCATCAGCCTCGCCCGGCATAGCGACCGGATCCACCTCGCCGCCGCCCGTTCCATCGTCATGCCGGTGCAGGTTTCCGCCCACACGCTCTATCGGGCGCGTCTCGCCGGCCTGTCGCAGAACAGCGCGGTGACCGCCTGCCAGGATCTGCGCGAGCATGCGGCCTGCATGGTGCTCTCCCCGGATGCCCTCGCCGAGTAGCGGAGGGCGGCCGCAGCCTACGGCCGCCGGCATGGCGCCAGAGGTCTGATCCGGGCTCCTGGAGCAGTCGGCCACGCTGCCTTGGCAGCCGGCGGCGCGGCCTTATGCCTCATCATCTTCGGTCTCGACAGGGCGCGTCTTTACGTCTGATAAACGGTATCGGATATGACGCGCGGCGGCGATAGAGACCCGGGCGGCTCGAAGCCGCGGCGCGCAGCCGGCGTGAGGGAGAGAAGAGGCCATGCTGCGCGACCCCAAGGTGATCGAATTCCTCAATCTCCAGCTCACCCATGCGCTCAGCGCCATCAACCTGCATTTCCTGCACGCCCGCATGCTGGACCATTGGGGCATCGGCAAGCTCGCGGCTTATGCGGCGAGCCGGATCGAGCGGGAAACCCAGCATGCGGACAGGCTGACCCGCCGCATCCTCGTCCTCAAAGGCATTCCGAACCTGCAGCGGATCCACGCTTTCGCCGCGGCCGAAGGGGGTCGATGCCATCCTCACGGCGGACCGCACCATCAAGACCCGCGCGATCGAGGATCTGCGCGAGGCGATCGCCTATTGCGAGATCATGCGGGACTATGTCTCGCGCGATCTCCTTACCCTCATCCTGCAGGACGAGGAGCGGCACCTCAGCTTCCTCGACCATCAGATCGACCTCGTGGCGATGATCGACCTGCCCCACTACATCCAGCTCAACGCGACCGCCGTAACCAGCCCCGACCGCGATAGCCTCGGCGCGAGCGCCTCCCTCGCCGGCTTCAGCCCGCCTTTGGGGAAGGCCTGACACCCGCAGCGCGCGGGGAGATTTCATTTTACACGGGGGTGATTTTGCGGCCATTTGCAAATCATTCGCAATTTCAACTCCTGGATCGCGTGGAATGACGATGATGACTGCCTCGCCGAAACTCGCCCAGCGGTTCCGCTCCCACCGGGCGGCCGCGTTTTTCGCCGTCTTCGGGCCTGGTCTCGTCGTCATGCTGGCCGATACCGATGTCGGCTCGATCATCACCGCCGGCCAGAGCGGGGTGCAATGGGGCTACAAGCTGCTGCTGCCGCAGTTCATCCTCATGCCGGTGCTCTATATCGTGCAGGAGCTGACCGTCCGCCTCGGCATCTTCACCGGCCGCGGCCATGGCGAGTTGATCCGCGATACCTTCGGGCCGGCCTGGGCCTGGGTCTCGGCGGCGGGCCTCGCCATCGCGACGGTCGGCGCGCTGCTCACCGAATTTTCGGGCGTCGCCGGCGTGGGCGATCTCTTCGGCATCCCCCATGTCGCCTCGCTCGGCCTGTCGGCCGCGGCCCTGCTCGCCATCGTCGTCACCGGCTCCTACAAGCGGGTGGAGCGGCTGGCGATCGCCATCGGCCTCTTCGAACTCGCCTTCTTCGTCGTCGCCTGGGCGGCGCATCCCGATCTCGGCACCATGCTGCGGGATGCGGTGCGGGTTCCGCTCTTCGATGCGCATTACGAATATCTCGTCGCGGCCAATATCGGCGCGGTCATCATGCCGTGGATGGTTTTCTACCAGCAGTCGGCAGTGGCCGATAAGCGGCTGAAACCCGAGCATTTCACCGCCGCACGCTGGGACACGGCGATCGGCGCGGTCGTCACCCAGCTGGTGATGGCGGCGATCCTGATCGCCGCGGCGGCCATCATCCGCCCGCACAACCCCTCTGCCTCGCTCGCCGATGTCGGGCAGATGAGCCAGGCGATGGCGCCATTCCTGGGCCCCGAGGTCGGGCGCGTGGTCTTCGCCCTCGGCGTGCTCGGGGCCGGCATGATCGCCGCGATCGTCGCCTCACTGGCGCTCGCCTGGGGGCTTGGCGAGGTCTCCGGCTATCGCCGCTCGCTGGAATACCGGCCGATGGCGGCCAAGTGGTTCTACGGGGTCTATGCCGTCTGCGTCATCGGCGGGGCAGCCGGGGTCGGCATCGCGCCCAACCTCGTCAGCCTCAATGTCGGCGTGCAGGTGATGAACGCGCTGCTGCTGCCGGTGGTGCTGGGCTTCCTGCTGCGGCTGGCGATGAAAACCCTGCCCGAGGCGCAGCGCCTCAAGGGCTGGTATCTCTGGCTCACGGCGATCGTCTGCACCATCACCTGCGCCTTCGGCGTGCTGGGCGGCATCGGCGGCTTCTTCATCAGCTGAGCCCCGGGCGCTGGCGCCGGCGCCGGCGTCAATCTGCGACGGCGGCGACGGCTTCCGCGAGGCACGCCATCGCCGCGGGGCTGGCGAGCGGGCTGCCCGCCCCTTCCCGTCCGAGCAGAAGGGCGAGGAGGATGCGCGCCTTCTGGCCCGTCAGATCGCCGGCGAAGATCGCCCCCGCCGCCGCGAGATCGACCCCGCCGCCATTGCCATAGACCGGCTTCACCCGCCCCTCCCCGCAGCGGGAGGTGACAAGCACCGGCAGGCCTTGCGCGACCGCCGCCGCCGTCGCGCCGACGAAGGCCGGCGGGCAATTGCCGCGGCCGAAGCCTTCCAGCACGAAGCCGCGGCTGCCATCCGCCATCGCCCAGCGCATGAAGCGATCGTCCATCCCCATCGCCATCTTGATGAGGTCGATCCGTGGCTCTACCCGCTCGGCCGCGATCCGCGGCAGCTGCGCCGGGCGGCGGTAGAGCCGCACCGCACCCTCATCCACCACGCCGAGCTTGCCGTGATCGGCCGAGCTGAAGGTGCCGGGGCGCGAGGTGTGGGTCTTGCGGGCATCGCGCGCGGCGTGAAACGTGCCATCGAAGAGGATGACGGCGCCCAAGCCCTCCGCCGCCCGATCCCCCGCGAGGCGCACCGCGTCGCTCAGATTGCGCGGGCCGTCGGTATCCGCCGCATCGGCATTGCGCTGCGCGCCGGTAAAGACCACCGGCTTGCCGGCGCCGAGCATGAGCGCCACGAGGAAGGCGGTTTCCTCCATCGTATCCGTCCCATGGGTGACGACGGCGCCCCGCACCCCCGGCTCCGCCAGGATCGCCGCGAGGCGCCGGGCGAGGGCATGGGCCATCGGCAGGTCCATGCGGAAGCTGTTGAGGTTGCAGAAGGCCTCGGTGCGCAGCCGCAGGCCCGGCGGCAGATCGCGCAAGCCGCCGGCCAGTTCCTCGGCCGAGACGGAACTCACGAAGGCGTCCGCCGCCGCATCGTGGCGGGAGGCGATGGTGCCCCCGGTGGTGACGAGGACGACCGTATCGCCCGGACGATCCGCCTGCATGCTCCGCCTCAGCCTCCTTCCCCATCCGCCGCCAGGCTGGCGCCGATGCGCAGCAGCCCCGGCCCTTCCACCTGCAACCATTCCCCCGCCGCTTGCCAGCCGGGGCAAAGCACCTCCACCAGCGCCCAGAAGGCGGGCCCATGATGGAGGTGGCGCAGATGCGCCACCTCATGCGCCGTCACGTAGCTCTGCACGAAGCGCGGCGCCATCACCAGCCGCCAACTGAAGGCAAGCGTGCCATCGGCGGCACAGCTGCCCCAGCGGCTGCGCGTGTCCTTGATAAGAATGCGGCGGGGCTGGCGGCCGAGCCCGGCGGCATGGCCGAGGGCCAAGGGCGATAGCCGCCGCCGCGCCTCGGCCCGCAGGAAATCGGCGACCCGCCGGCGCAGGAAGGCGGCCTCGCCGGCGACGCACACTTCCCCCTCCGCGATCCAGGCGCCGCCGCGCGCCCGCGGCAGATGGCGAATGGCATGCGGCACCCCTTCGATGGGCAGCAGCGCGCCCGGCGCGAAGCGAATGCCCGGCGGCAGGGCCGCGAGCCGCGCCGCCACCCAGCCGGCATTCTCGTCGAGCAGCGCGAGCCCCGCCCGGCGCGAAGCGCGGTTCGGCAAAGTGACGATTACGGCCGCCTCCGCCGCGTCGATCCTGAGGGATAGGCGGCGCGCGCGCGGGCTACGCCGCCAGCGGATGAGGGCCTGGCCACCGCCGGGGAGCGCGATGGTCTCAGCCACGGGGGCCGCGCGCGCGGCATCGCCCGCAGGCAGCCGAGGCGGCCGAACCGCCGCCTCGCCCGCGCCGCCGCCCCGCTTCACCGGCTCACCGTCTCACCGGCTCACCGGCCGGTCTTGATCCGCTCGATCAGCTGCTTCACGGTCGGGATGAAGCCGTTGGAATAGAAGGGATCGAGGCCGAAGCGGAAGCCGTTATGGCCGCTGAACATGAGGTTATGCTCCGTCATGTCCTCGCCCTCGGCCTCATGCCCGATCGTCTGCAGCGTCTTCTGGATGCAGAAGCTGCGCGGATCGGCCTTCTTGCCGTTGGTGTATTCCGGCGCTTCCTGGCTCCAGTTGGAGAAGCGGCACTGGCTGAGGCAGCCCATGCAATCCACCTGGTCCTGGTAGATCTGCTGCGCGCGCTCAGGGGTGACGAAGATGAGCGTGGTATCGGGGGTGCGCAGCGCCTCGGTAAAGCCCTGCGCCACCCATTGGCGCACGCGCGCCAGATCAGGCTTGGTGAGATAGACGATGCGCTTGCGGGGGCCGACGCCGAATTCCGCCGTGTGCTCGCCCACCGCCTCGGTGGTGTAAGCCACCTGCCGCTCGCTGCGGCCGCGCAACTCACGCAGGAATTCGTTGTTGACCGCGCTGGAATAAAAGCCGGTCGGGCTGAAGCGGTTGAGGAAGATGTCCCCCTTCTTCAGCGTCAGCAGCTTCTGCTTCCAGCCCTCGCCGATCGGGCTTTCCTGGGTCAGCAGCGGCCGGGTGCCGAATTGGAAGGCGATGGGCCCGAGTTCCTTATTGTCGATCCAGTCCTCCCACTCCTCCAGCCACCAGACGCCGCCGGCCATGATGATCGGCGTCTCGCCCAGGCCGAAGGCGCGCATCTGCTGGCGAAGGGCGAGCACGCGCGGGAAGGGATCTTCCGGCTTGGTCGGGTCTTCGCTGTTCGACAGGCCGTTATGCCCGCCGGCAAGCCAGGGGTCTTCATAGACCACCCCGCCGAGCAGGTTGGAGGCCTTGTGATAGGCGCGCTTCCAGAGCGCACTGAAGGCGCGGGCCGAGGAGACGATGGGGTAGTAATGGACCCCGAATTTCATCGCGATCTCGGACAGCCGATACGGCATGCCGGCACCGCAGGTCAGCCCATTGATGAGCCCCTTGGCGCCTTCCAGCACCCCGGTGATGACGCGCTCGGCGCTGCCCATCTCCCAGAGGATATTGGCGTGGATGCGCCCGCGCCCGGCATTGATCTCATGCGCGCGCTGGGCCTGGGCGATGCCGCCGCGAATCGCATAGTCCACGAGTTCCTCGTGCCGGTCCCGCCGGGTGCGGCCGTGATAGACCTGCGGAATGCGCCGGCCTTCGGCATCGTAGCTATCGGCGTTCACGGCGCTGAAGGTTCCCACCCCGCCCGAGGCCGCCCAATGGCCGCAACTCGCGCCGTCGCTGACGGCCACGCCCTTGCCGCCTTCGACGAGGGGGAGCACCTCCACCCCGCCCATCCGGATCGCATTCAGCGCCTTCATACTTCCTATTCCACCCTGCACGGCCTCACCGCGCTTATGCCACACTTACCACCATTGTCCCGCGCGGAAGCTGCCGCCAGTATGCGATGCAGATCCCCCGCCGGCCTCATGGCCTCTCCCGTCGTCCACTTTTCTGACGGTGCTCGAACCGATGCAACTCCCTAACCCCAAACCAACCCCTGCGGATGCAGACCACCCCGCCGCTTCCGCGGCATCGCCGCCCCGGCAGCGCCCTGCCGGCGATGTCGCGCGCGGCGCAGGTGTTACAATATCTGAAGAGGTGACAGAAGCGTTACAGGCCGGGCGGCCGGTTGTCGCGCTCGAATCGACGATCATCACCCATGGCATGCCCTATCCGCAGAATCTCGCCATGGCGCGGGATGTGGCGGCGGATTGCCGGACGGGCGGGGCCGTGCCGGCGACGATCGGCGTGCTCGGCGGCCGCATCCTGGTCGGCATGAGTGCCGCGGAATGCGAGGAACTCGCCCAAGAGCCGGCGCCGATGAAGCTCTCCCGCGCCGATCTCGCCTTCGCGGCGGCGCTCGGCCGCTCCGGCGGCACCACCGTCTCGGCCACCATGATCGCGGCGGCCCGCGCCGGCATCCGCATCTTCGCCACAGGCGGCATCGGCGGCGTGCATCGCGGCGGCGAATCGAGCCTCGACGTGTCGGCCGATCTCGCAGAGCTGGCGCGCACGCCGGTGGCCGTGGTCTGCGCCGGGCCCAAGGCGATTCTCGATCTGCCCCGCACGCTCGAATATCTTGAAACACAGGGCGTGCCGGTGATCGGCTATCGCACCGGGCAGCTTCCCGCCTTCTGGAGCGCCGCGAGCCCCTGGCCGCTGACCTTGCGGGCCGAAAGCGCGGCCGAAATCGCCGCCGTCATCGCCGGGCAGCGCGCTCTCGGCCTCGAAAATGGCCTGCTCGTCGCCAATCCTATTCCGGCGGCAGAGGAAATCCCCTTCCCCGCCATGGCAGGCTGGATCGACCGGGCGCTTGCCGAGGCAGAGGCCGCGCGCATCACCGGCAAGGCCGTCACCCCCTTCCTGCTCGACCGTCTGCTCACGCTCACCAGCGGCCGCAGCCTTGCCGCCAATATCGCGCTGGTGCGGAACAATGCCCGGCTCGCCGCGGCGATCGCGGTGGCGCTCGCTTCCGCGCCATGATCGGCTGCCCTGCGTGGCTGCCATGATTGGCTGATGACAGGTGCTGCGCGGGGCGCTTGAATGGCGGTATGGATTTCGCCGCCACCGCGCCGCCGCTCAGCCTGCTCATGCCAGCGGTGCAGACCGCACCGCTGGTTTTCTCCTCGCCCCATTCCGGGGCCGATTACACGGCGGATTTCCTCGCCGCCAGCCGGCTCGATGCGCTCACCCTCCGCCGCAGCGAAGATTTCGCCATCGACCGCATCTTCGCCGCCGCGCCCGAGCATGGCGCCCCGCTGCTGCGCGCGCATTTCCCCCGCGCCTTTTGCGATGCGAACCGCGAGGCCTGGGAGCTGGACCCCGCGATGTTCGACGATCCGCTGCCGCCCTGGGTGAATACGGCGAGCCCGCGGATCGGCGCCGGGCTCGGCACCATCCCCCGCATCGTCGCCTCGGGCGAGGCGATCTATGCCCGCAAGCTCCGCTTCGCCGAGGCCGAGGCGCGGGTCCAGACCTGCTGGGAGCCGTATCACGATGCGCTCGGCCGCCTGGTGGCGGCCACTCGCGCCCGCTTCGGCTTCTGCCTGCTGATCGATTGCCATTCGATGCCCTCCGGCCTCGGCCAGGGGAGCCCGGATTTCGTGCTCGGCGATGCCTATGGCAAGGCCTGCGGCGGCGCCATCCTGCTGCGCATCGAGACCTGCCTCCGCCGCCTCGGCTACAGCGTCCGCCGGAACGACCCCTATGCCGGCGGCTACGTCACCCGCCATTACGGCCGCCCGCGCGAGGGCGTGCATGCGCTGCAAATCGAAATCGCCCGCGCCCTCTACATGGATGAGCGGCGGATCGAGCCGCATGGCGGCATGGCGCGGCTGCAACGGAACATGACGGACCTCATCGCCTTTCTGGCCGCCGACGGGCTGCCGCCGGAAGCGGGCGAGGCTTGAGCGGGAGCGCGCGCCATGCAACTCGGCCTTTATAGTTTCGGGGAAACCGCGGTCGATCCGGCGAGCGGCGCCGCGCCCGCCGCCGGGCAGCGCCTGCGCGATCTGGTCGAGGAAATCGCGCTGGCCGACGCGGTCGGCCTCGATGTCTTCGGCATCGGCGAGCATCACCGCGCCGATTACGCGGTCTCCGCCCCGGCCATCGTGCTCGCCGCCGCCGCCGCGCGCACCCGGCGCATCATCCTCACCTCGGCGGTGACGGTGCTGAGTTCGGACGATCCGGTGCGGGTCTTCCAGAATTTCGCGACGCTGGACCAGATCTCCGAGGGGCGTGCCGAGATCACCGCCGGGCGCGGCTCCTTCATCGAATCCTTCCCGCTCTTCGGCTACGATCTCGACGATTACGAAGAGCTTTTCGCCGAAAAGCTCGATCTGCTGCTCACGCTGCGGGACAGGGCGCGGGTGAGCTGGGCGGGGCGGCATCGCGCCTCCTTGCAGGATCAGCCGATCTATCCCCGCCCCTTTCAGGACAGGCTGCCGATCTGGGTCGCGGTCGGCGGCACGGCGGCTTCCGCCGCGCGGGCGGCACGCCTCGGCCTGCCCATGGCGGTCGCCATCATCGGCGGCGAGCCGGTGCGCTTCGCGCCGCTGCTCGATTACTATCGCGATCAGGCGATCCGCGCGGGGCATGATCCCGCCCGCCTGCCGATCAGCATCAACAGCCATGGCTTCATCGCCGAAAGCCGACAGGCGGCGGCGGATGCCTTCTTCCCGGCGCTCTCCTCGGTCATGAACCGTCTGGGCGCCGAACGCGGCTGGCCGCCGATGAGCCGGGCGCAGTATGATGAGCAATGCGCCCCGTCCGGCGCCCTCTTCGTCGGCAGCCCGGCCGAGATCGCCGAGAAGATCCTGTTCCAGCACCAGATCTTTCGCCATCGCCGCTTTCTTCTGCAACTCGCCGTCGGCGTCATGCCGCATGCCGAGATCATGAAGGCGATCGAACTCTTCGGCACGCGCGTCGCCCCTATCGTGCGGGCGGAAGTGGCCCGCCGCGGCTATTGACCGCCGGGCCGCAGCCGCTCATGATACCGATAACAGTGACAGCAAGATCACGGCGGAGGAGGCAAGCGGCATGAGCGGCAGCGCGAGCGAGGAAGACGGCCGGCCTGAGCTGATCATGATGGGCGCCCTGCCCGCCTGGGATATGGCGCCGCTGGAGGCGACCTACCGGCTGCATAAATACTGGGAAGCGGCGGACAAGGCGGCCTTCCTCGCCGCCTGCCGGGGTGTGCGGGCGATGCTGACCAAGGGCGAGATCGGCGCCGATGCCGCCCTCATCGCGGCCCTGCCTGCGCTCGGGATGATCGCGAATTTCGGCGTCGGCGTCGATGCGATCGATTTCGCCGCCACCGCCGCGCGTGGCATCCAGGTCTCCAATACGCCGGATGTGTTGACGGGCGATGTCGCGGATCTGGCGATCGCCCTCGCGCTTGCCGTGATGCGGGAGATCCCGCGCGGGGACAGGCTGGTGCGCGGCGGCCATTGGCCGCAGGGCGGCCTGCCGCCGGCGCGGCGCTTCTTCGGCTGCAAGCTCGGCATTCTCGGCATGGGCCGCATCGGCCTCGCCACCGCAGAGCGGGCGCGGGGCTTCGGCTGCGCCATCGGCTATTACAACCGCTCGGCGAAGGACGGCCTCGCCTATGAGCGTTTCGAAACGGTCGAGGCGCTGGCCGCCTGGGCGGATGTGCTGATCGTGACCCTCGCCGGCGGCGCCGGCACCCGCGCCATCCTCGGCCCGGCGGCGATCGCGGCACTCGGCCCGCGCGGCTACCTCGTCAACGTCTCCCGCGGCAGCACGGTGGACGAGGCGGCCCTGCTGGAGGCGCTGGAAGGCCGCCGCATCGCCGGCGCCGGCCTCGATGTCTTTCATAACGAGCCGCATATCGATGGGCGCTTCGCCGCGCTCGAAAACGTCGTTCTCATGCCGCATCAGGGCAGCGGCACGGAAGAGACGCGGCGGGCCATGGGCCAGGTGGTGCGGGATAATCTCGCCGCCTTCTTCGCCGGCCGCCCGCTGCTCACCCCGGTTTCCTGAGGGAGGAAGGCCATGCGCGCCGTCGTCATTCATGCCGCCCATGATCTGCGCATCGAGGAGCGCGCGGAGGAGCGGCCCGGCCCGGGCCAGGTGCGGGTGCGGATCCGCGCCGGCGGCATCTGCGGATCGGACCTGCATTACTACAGCCATGGCGGCTTCGGCACCGTGCGGGTGCGCCAGCCGATGATCCTCGGCCATGAGGTGGCTGGCGAGATCGTCGAACTCGGCGCCGAGGTGGCGGGCCTCGCGATCGGCGACCGGGTGGCGGTGAACCCGAGCCGCCGCTGCCGGGCCTGCCGCTTCTGCCTCGGCGGCCTGCCGAACCAATGCCTCAACATGCGCTTCTACGGCAGCGCGATGCCGATGCCGCATATCCAGGGTGCGTTCCGCGAGGAACTGGTCTGCGAGGCCAGCCAATGCTTCGTCGGCCGCCGCGCCTCCCTCGCCGAACTCGCCATGGCCGAGCCCTTCTCCGTCGTGCTGCACGGGCTTTCCCGCGCGGGCTCGCTGCTCGGCGCGCGCGTCCTCGTCACCGGCTGCGGGCCGATCGGGGCGCTTACCGTGGCGGCCGCGCGCTTCCATGGCGCGGCCGAGGTCATTGTCACCGACATAGTGGACGAGCCGCTGGCGATCGCCCGGCGGCTGGGCGCGACCCAGGCCTTCAACACGGCGCGCGAGCCCGAGGCGCTGGCGCCTTATGCGGCCGAAAAGGGCCAGGTGGATGTGATGATCGAATGCTCGGGCAATGAACGCGCCTTGCGCGCCGGGATGGAGGTGGTGCGGCCGCGCGGCACCATCGTGCAGCTTGGCCTCGGCGGCGATATGTCGGTGCCCCAGAACATGGTGGTGGCGAAGGAGTTTCTCATCACCGGCTCCTTCCGCTTCCATGAGGAGTTCCCCCTCGCGGTGAGCCTCATCGACGGTGGCCGGGTGGACCTGACACCGCTGCTGACCGGCAGTTATCCGATCGACCAGGCGGTCGCTGCCTTCGAGAAGGCGGGCGACCGCCGCAGCGCGATGAAGGTGCAGCTGAGCTTCGGCGATTAGCCGCGCCTCGCCGGCCGCGCCTCGCCGGCCGCGCCTCGCCGGCCGCGCCTTCCCGGCCGCGCCCGGCGCCGCTGGGGCGTCAGCCTGCGTCCACGATGAACATGCGCGCCTCCTGCGCCGCATCACGCTCGCTCCTGAGCGGCGCATATTCCGGGGAGTGGTAGAAGGCCAGCGCCTCCGCGAGGGTCGGGAATTCGAAGACGCCTGCCAAGGGCAGTGGCGTCACCTCCCCTTCCAGAAGCTGGGCCACCGGTCCGAAATGGAGGATGCGGCCGCCCGCCGCCGTGAGCGCCGCCTGGAAGCGCGGCGCCAATGCGGCCTGCCGGGCAGGATCTTTGATCCGCAGATTGACGTGGACATAGGCCGGCATGGCGTCGCTCCCCTCAATACTGCATATACAGTATTACCGCCGTCGCAGAGTGTCGAGACCTCGCCATGACAGAAGCTTCCGATCTCTATCGTCGCGTCGAGACCGAGTGCCCGGCCTTCCAGGCCAGGGTCACCGCGCGGGCGCTCACGCGCTACTACAATGCCTGCTTCCGGCCCTTGAGGATCACCGCCGAGCAGTTCAGCCTGCTGGTGGGGATTGCCGGAAGCCGGGAACCCAGCCTCGCTGAACTGGCGGCGCGCGCCGGGGTGGACGCCACGACGCTGAGCCGCAGCGTCAAGAGCCTCCAGGCAAGCAATCTCGTGCGCGATCTTGGCGGCCGGGGCCGGGGCGGCAAGCGGCTGGTGCTCACCGACGAGGGTCTTCACGTGATGGAGCAAGCGATCGCCGCCTGGGAGCGCGCCCGCACACGCCTCGCCGAAGCGCTGGGCGAGGAGGAGGCATCCCGTGCTGCGCGGAGCGCCATGTCCCGGCTTGCCGCCGCGGCGCAGGCCGCGGTCTCGGCAATGGGTGGCGAGGAGCCGCGCGGCGGCACGGCAGAACCCTCCGAATGAGCCGGATGCTGCGGCAAATATCCGCCAGCCGCGACGCGGCCCGTGCGCCAGGCTTACGCGCCTCGGGCCTCGTGGCGATAAAGGCGCGAGAGGTATAAGTCAGCCTCCACCAGGGCGAGGATCGCCGCCGCATCGCCTGGCTCTTCGAGGATGATGCCAACACGGTGGAAGAACGGCACCTCGCCCACCGCCCGCGCGCGGATGAGGGCCTGAAGACGGCTGGCGAGCGGGCTGCGGGCGATGCAGCAGGCGCAGCCGAAGCCGTGGGGCGAAGCCTCCGGCGCGGCGCGGCCTTCTTCCGCCCGCAGCCAGAAGACGCCGTCCTCCCCCGGCTCGGCGGTTCTGGCGAGAAAGACGGGGATGCGAGGATCGGCGCTCATGACCCCCTAGACATAAACATATATTGATCTATGTTCAAGGCATGGACGCTTTTCTCTCTGCCCTGCGCGCCGCGGCGGAACCCTCGCGGATGAGAATCCTCGCCCTCTGCGCGCGCGGCGCCTTCTGCGTGAGCGAACTCGTCGCCATCCTCGGCGGCTCGCAGCCGGGGCTCTCGCGCCATCTGCGCCTGCTGGTGGAAGCCGGGCTGCTGCGCCGCCAGCAGGAGGGGGTCTTTTCCTGGTTCACCCTGGCCGAGCCGGGCCAGCCCCTGGGCGAGCTTGCCCGCCTGCTCGTCTCCCGCCTGCCGGAAGACGATCTGGTGCTGGCGGCGGACCGCCGGCTGGCCGTGCAAACCCTCGCCGAGCGAGCCCGCACCGCCTCGGAGAGCTTTCGCGCCCAAGGCGCCGATTGGGATGAGATGACCGCCCTCGGCCTGCCGGCGGCCGAGGTCGAGGCAGCGCTTCTCAGCCTCGCCGGGCCCGGCCGCATCCCCGCCATCCTCGATATCGGCACCGGCACCGGCCGCGCGCTGGAACTGCTCGGCCCACGCGCGGAAACCGCCCTCGGCATCGATGCGAGCGCGCAGATGCTGCGCCTCGCCCGCTCGCGCCTGGCGCAGGCCGGCCTCGGCCATGTCGCGCTCCGCCAGGCCGATATGTATCGCCTGCCCCTGCCCGATGGGGACGGCAGCTCCGGCTTCGCCCTCACCTTGCTGCAGATGGTGCTGCACCACGCCGAGGAGCCGGAAGCCGCCCTGCGGGAAGCCGTGCGGGTGACCCGCAGCGGCGGCACGCTGATCGTGGTGGAACTTGCCGCGCACACCGAGCATGCGCTGGCCGAACGGCTCGCCCATCGCCACCGCGGCTTCCTTCCCGAGCGGATGCGGGCCATGCTCCAAAGTCTCGGCCTGTCGCTCCGCCGGACGGTGACGATCTGCGGCCCGATCCCGGTCGAGATCTGGACCGGCACGGTTGCCGCCCGCCCGGCCAGCAGCGCCGGCCTGCCCCGCCTGCCCGACCATCAAGAGGCCCCAGCATGACCAGCCGCCCGCATCTTCTCGACGCTCTTCGTGACCAGGTTCTCCTCTGCGATGGCGGCATGGGCAGCCGCGTGCAGGCGCTCACCCTCGATATCGAGCGGGATTTCTGGAACCGCGAGAACTGCACCGAGGTGCTCAACCTCTCCCGCCCCGATCTCGTGCGCGAAATCCATCGCGGCTACTACGCCGCGGGCGCCGATATGGTGGAGACCAATACTTTCGGCGGCAGCCCGATCACGCTCGCCGAGTTCGACCTCGGCGAGCGCACCTTCGAGATCAACAAGACCGCCGCCGAACTCGCCCGCGAAGCGGCCGAGAGCTTCGCCGACGGGCGGCACCGCTACGTCGTCGGCTCCATCGGGCCCGGCACGAAGCTGCCGACGCTCGGCAATATCGCCTACGACCCGCTGGAAGCCGCCCTTGCCGAGCAATGCCGCGGGCTCATCGCCGGCGGGGTGGACGCGATCCTCATCGAAACCTGCCAGGACACGCTGCAGATCAAGGCGGCGGTCAATGGCGCCAAGCTCGCCCGGGCCGAGGCCGGCCGCGATACGCCGATCTTCGTGCAGGTGACGGTGGAGACCACGGGCACGCTGCTCGTCGGGCCCGATATCGCCGCGGCCGCGACGGTGATCGAGGCGCTCGGCGTGCCGCTGATGGGGCTGAACTGCGCCACCGGCCCGCAGGAGATGGCGGAGCATATCCGCTGGCTCGCCGCCAACTGGCCGGGGCTGATCTCGGTGCAGCCCAATGCCGGCCTGCCGGAACTCGTCAACGGCCAGACGCATTATCCGCTGGGCGCGGACGATATGGCGGTGTGGATGGAGCGCTACGTCGCCGAAGACGGGCTCAACCTCATCGGCGGCTGCTGCGGCACCTCGACCCCGCATATCACGGCGCTCGACGCCATGCTGCGCCGCCGTGCGGGTGCAGGCCATCGCCCGGCCCCGGTTGCGCGCAAGCCGCTCTGGGTGCCGTCCGTCGCAGGCCTCTATGGCCAGGTGAGTTTGCGGCAGGAGAACAGCTATTTCTCCATCGGCGAGCGCTGCAACGCCAATGGCTCGAAGAAATGGCGGCAGCTGCAGGAAGCGGGCGATTGGGATGGCTGCGTCGCCATGGGGCGCGAGCAGGTGGGCGAAGGCTCCAACGCGCTCGATATCTGCACCGCCTTCGTCGGCCGCGACGAGGTGGCCGAGATGAACGAGGTGGTGCGGCGCTTCACCGCGAGCGTCAATGCGCCGCTCGTCATCGACAGCACCGAGCGCGTGGTGCTGGAAGCGGCGCTGAAGCTGCACGGCGGCAAGCCCATCATCAACTCGATCAATTTCGAGGATGGCGAGCAGCCGGCCGAGGACCGCATGATCCTCGCCCGCAAGTTCGGCACCGCGGTGATCGCGCTGACCATCGACGAAGCCGGCATGGCCAAGACGGCCGAGGATAAGCTGCGCATCGCCCGCCGCCTGGTCGATTTCGCCTGCGGCCAGCACGGCCTGCCGCAATCGGACCTGTTGATCGATCCCCTCACCTTCACCATCGCGACCGGCAACGAGGACGACCGCAAGCTCGGGCAGTGGACGCTCGAAGGCATTCGCATGATCCGCGAGGCTTTCCCCGATATCCAGATCATCCTCGGGCTTTCCAATATCAGCTTCGGCCTCAACCCCGCGGCGCGCGCGGTGCTCAACTCGGTCTTTCTCGACCATGCGCTGCGCGCCGGGATGACGGGGGCGATCGTGCATGTGAGCAAGATCCGCCCGCTGCATCAGATTCCGCCCGAGGAAGTGGCGGTTGCCGAAGACCTCATCTTCGACCGCAGGCGCGAGGGCTACGATCCGCTGCAGAAGATGCTCGAAATCTTCGCCGAGCGGAAACTCGCTGATGCCGGCGCCAAGAAACGCGCCGAGACGGTGGAGGGACGGCTGAAGGACCGTATCGTCGATGGCGACCGCAAGGGCCTCGAAGAGGATCTGGCGGAGGCGATGACGCAGTATCCGCCGCTCGACATCATCAACACCATCCTGCTCGACGGCATGAAGGTGGTGGGCGAGCTGTTCGGCGCCGGCAAGATGCAGCTGCCCTTCGTGCTGCAGAGTGCCGAGACGATGAAGGCCGCCGTCGCCTATCTCGAACCGCATATGGAGAAGATCGAGGGCCAGGAGAAGGGCACCATCGTGCTCGCGACCGTCAAGGGCGATGTGCATGACATCGGCAAGAACCTCGTCGATATCATCCTCACCAATAACGGCTATCGCGTCGTCAACCTCGGCATCAAGGTGCCGCTGAACGACATGGTGGCGGCGGTGCGGGAGCATCGGGCGCATGCCATCGGCATGAGCGGGCTCTTGGTCAAATCGACCGTCATCATGAAGGACAATCTGGAGGAGCTCTCGCGCCTCGGCGTCGATGTGCCGGTTCTGCTCGGTGGCGCCGCGCTCACCCGCAACTTCGTGGAAGATGATTGCGCGCGGGTCTATGCCTCGGGCCGCGTCGCCTATGCGCGCGATGCCTTCGACGGGCTTTCGCTGATGGAGAAGGTCACCGGCAACGGGTTCGACGATTACATCGCCGCCGTGCAGGCGAAGCGCTCGGGCAAGGCGCGCAATACGAGCCGCACGCTGGGCCAGGCACAGCCGGAAGCCTTCCAGCCGATCGATATCGGCGCGGTGCAGGCCCGCCGCCGGCGGCTGACTGCCGACCAGCCGCCGATCACGCCGCCCTTCTGGGGCGCGCGGATTGTGGAGGCAACGCCGAAGGCGATCGTGCCCTTCCTCAACGAGCGGAGCCTCTACCAATTCCAATGGGGCTTCCGCAAACAGGGCCGCTCGCTCGATGATTTCCTCGGCTGGGCGAAGCAGGAACTCCGCCCCGTGATGCGCCGTATGCTGACGCTCTGCGAGGAGCAGGACATCCTCCGCCCGCAGGCGATCTACGGCTATTGGAAGGCGGCGGGCCAGGGGAACGATCTCATCCTCTTCGCCGAGGATGGCGAGACGGAACTCGCGCGCTTCACCCTGCCCCGCCAGCCGCGCGAGGATGGCGAGTGCATCGCTGATTTCGTGCCGGATCTGGAGGATGGCAAGCGCGGGGTGGTCGGCCTGCAGGTCGTCACCGTCGGGCAGAAACCTTCCGACCTCGCGCGCCAGTGGTTCGAGGATAACCGCTACCAGGATTACCTCTACCTGCACGGGCTTTCGGTCGAGATGGCGGAAGCGATGGCGGAATATACCCATAAGCGCATCCGCGCCGAGCTTGGCTTCGCGGGCGAGGATGCGCGGGAGATGGAGAAGATGCTGGCGCAAGGCTATCGCGGCAGCCGCTATTCCTTCGGCTATCCCGCCTGCCCGAAGCTTGAGGACCAGGCCCCGATCCTGAAGCTTCTGGAAGCCGAGCGCATCGGCATTTCGCTTTCGGACGAGTGGCAGCTGCACCCCGAGCAATCGACCAGCGCGCTTGTCATCCTCAACGCCCGCGCGAAGTATTTTTCGGTGTAGGCTGGTTCCGGTTTCGATAGAATCGCTATCAAACACGTCATGCCCGGCCGCGCCTCGTGCCGGGCATCCATGCGCGCCGGCGCCCGGACATGGATCCCGGACCGCCGGCAGCGTTCAAGCACGTTCTTTTTTGAAAAAAGAACCAAAAAACCTTCATTCCCTGCTGCCCGTCACAAGCCGATTGGACCAGACCCGGCCCTAGTTGCTGGCCGACAACTCGGGATGAGTTACTGTCGTTTCTGTTAGGGAAGCATTTCAGAGTATTAGTGTAGAGCCACCTGAGTATGAGGAAAATGCTTCTATATAGCCGCCACCTGATTTTATCTCAGGAGTGGTCGTAGGTTTGCGATAACTATTAACAGGCCTTTTTCGTTCGAAAAAAACCGCTCTACGTCCTCTGCATATTTACGAAGCGTCTCTTTCTGCTGGAAGCTCAGAGATCCACCGGACTTCGCAAAAGCCAGAGCTCCGCCTATGATAGCGTTATAAGGGTGGATAGCAATTCTGCTCATCTGTCTCTCTAGCACTATAGCCTCGCTCAAGGCATCATAAGCTTCCGCGAAAGAGGCTACCCGTCTGGCGGGATTAGCTTTCATGTCTTCCAGCAGCACAGTGCCTAGAGTTGTCAAAGGTAAGGGGTGCTTCTCCACGCGAACTGCATGCCTTGCATGAGTGATAGCTTGAACCAGAATTCTCTCGTCTTTTTCTGGAGCAGACCGAACGTATTGGTCAAGCTTCATGAGTGCAAACTGCTCCCAAAACCGAGAATTCCATTTCCAAAATCTTTCCATCCTGATATAGAATTTTTCTGAATTTGAGCCGATTATCGGATATACGACTGCGTCGTAGTCAAACAATCTGCCGATAAGTCTAGCTTCTGGGGTCCGGCGCTGAACAGCTGACCGGTCGACGTATGGCGCAAGAGAAGTCCCTAACTGGCTATATATCTCGAATACTAAATCGGGATCAGTCTCTGCCACATTACGCAATACACGCTCTGCAAGAACTTGATTGGCCGGAACAACATAGTTGTTTTGATATCGATCTGAATAGGTCAGCGGCAATATATCATGGATATTGAACTGATCATTAACTTTCTTTGCGTCGAAAGCTGTTACAAGTATAGATCTAGAAATTCCTTGATGATAGCACAATGCCGCTATACTGCAGGCAAGGTATCGATCCAGACAAGACGAATCGGCATCGTTGACGAGGGATGAGATAATTCGCGAGAGGGGTCGGAAATCTTGTAAGACCCTACAGACCGATATGGCGATGCAGTCATTCGCGATATCCCTAGCGTGCGATGCCAGTTTTTCCGGTTTGTATGCGTCCGTGGTGAGGCCAAGCTGGTCCATTTTTGTGAGAAGAGAGCGACCTTCGTCTTCTGTGAACCTCTGCGGTACCACCGACTGTGCGGGAAGGCCTGATAGAGTTATCTGCACGTGCTCGCGCCGGTACGTTCTGTCTACTCCAAATATTACGAAATCGTTTCTACTTATCTTTCTGTATAACTCTCGAAATGCACTTACAGAATCTGCAAAGTTGTCAACAACAATCATAAATGGATGTTTCAAGTTAGAGAGCAGCTTGCACGCTAAAGTTAAATCAAATGCGCTTGTGCTTTGGTGGACAAATACATGAAAGCCTTCTCCTGCTAAATCATAGGCCGCTCGATATGCGATGGTGCTTTTCCCGGTTCCTGCATCATCAAAAAAGAGAAAAAAGCCAGCGTCTGGGCGGCCCCCAGAAAGAAATGCTCGAAGAGCACTTTTTGTGGGGGCGGTAGCAGCTCGGGCGATATCCCGCCCCAAGGCCATGTCGTCAAACCCCGGATGCCGTCCGACAAAAAATCCGAGATCGGAGTTTTCCGAGACATTCCTGGGGACGAGATAAGGAAAATCTCGACAGAACAGAGCAATCTCAATCGGCGTGATCGTCCCAGAAAACATCGAACTTTGCAGACTGGTATTAGCCGCCGTCGGGAGCGGTCGCGAAGGTAACGCTACATCCAACTCCGAAAGAAACTCGAGTAACGTCCCAGTGTACAAAGTTAACCCGTGCCGCTCACAATCACGCCAAGTTCCGCGGTCTGGATTAGGCTCAATCAAAAACGATGGACCTCGATCTTGTCGCACGGTGTCCGGACTCCGCTGGGAAAGAAAATATTCTAAATCCGATTCTTCCAACGTTGTTCCGGCAATGATGAACGGTTCACTCGCAAGCGTCTGTGCCAACACATCAGTCCAAGGATTCCCTGGGCTCATTCTCCCCGCATATTCTGCGAGAGAAAACACGTATCCGTCTTCAGGCTTGCCTACCCAACCATGGATGTGCACGGTTTGCACGACACTCGGGTTGTCAGGATGGCGATAGCTATCCCTGTGGGTGAGCGGATTACATTTCTGCTTTGATCGCTCTGAGGCAAATGCCTTTTCGAGGCAGTCATCAATATTAAGCGTATAGATTCGCCTCCACAAAAATTCTGTGACCTTCCGAGCCGTCGGTCCGGGGCGGCACTCAGAGAATGCATCGGTAACATGGACTTGCTTCTCGCCCGGCGTTAGCTGCGCGTAGGCCCTCGCTAGGGTGGAGTCAGCCTTGAGGTCCGTCAAACGAACGAGCGTTTGGCGAAGTTCATTTCCAAGTGGAAGGTCCTGATTGTTTCGATCCTTGCTATCCCGGCTTGCTCCCGCTCCAAGCAGTAGACTATAGCCACCTCCTAGAAGGGTGTCTTTCAGCTCATCGATCAAGTCGGGGCTTAAAGGCATACTAGTTTCTCCTGGAATTTTTGTGAGCAACTATCCTCCCGGTCTATAGATCGCGTCAATGTGGATAGTTCGGAAGCAAACCATATATCTTGCCGTCGCCGGGGAAGCATGTGACAGACCACCGGATCAATGTGGAGCCCAATACCGGCGATGTCTCAGCACCCGGTCATGGCCGCAGCTCTTCGATCGCGGGTTAAGTGCTCCCAGCACTCGCGTCACCATCGTAAAAATCGCACTGAAACGTTCCATAAAGCATGCCTATTGAGGCATTATGGCTCGACAACAGCAACTGGCGATCGCGACCTACGTGCCAACCCCATCACCTTCGCTGCTGGCATAAATAGAGGAGGCGCATGCGGAGCAGCGCCCATCCGGGTGCCGCGCCGTGCCCTTGTGGGTTTCGCCCCGCGCACCCACCCGATGGCCCCACCGCTGCGGGGTCGCGCCCGGTGTATGATGCGCGCGGCCGCCGGGGCCGCCCGGTGCGAACGGCACGATCCTGGCGGATACATCAGTAAGGCGCGTGGATGCCGTGCATCCGCATTGGAGCGGCGTGCTGCTGCTGTCCCTGACGGACGATACGGTCGGCCCATGAGGCCATGACAGTCGCGGCACCTATACGCTCGAGGGCGAGGAGCTGACGGTCCTTTGGGACCGGCCCGCGCCGGATGTGTTCCTGGCCCGCGCCGGCCTGTTTCTGCATCGCAGCCTGCTCAACACGGCGCCCGCGCCGGACCGTCTCTCGGTCGTCGGGATCGGCGGCGCTTCCGTCAAGCTCAATGCCCTGAGCGTGACGGTGCCGGGGGACGCCTATGACGTGACGATCCGCCTGCGGCGGGAGGATATGGGCCGCCCGCCCGGCTCACGGCGCAGGCATTCGCCTGGCTCGGGGCTGCATGGTTGTTTCCGGCGGCCCCGTCCTATCTGAAGTCGGATATTCGGTCCCGGAGGACCGCTCACGATGATTGAGACACCCCTGCCCGACCTGACCGACCGCCAGTTCACCCTCATCGCACGGGCGCTGGCCGAGCCGCGGCGCTTGCAGATCCTCAAGATGCTCGGCGAGCATGATGGGCTGGTGGCCTGCACCACCCTCAACCAGTGCCAGGAGGTGAGTGCGGCCACCATCTCCCATCACATGAAGGAGTTGGAGAATGCCGGGCTGATCGAAATCCGGCGCGACGGCAAATTCGCCAATCTCCTGCTACGGCGCGACGTGCTCCACGCCTATCTGCGGCGCCTCTCCGAGATCTGAATGACTGTTCTGCGCGTGGCACGGGTGGCGCCGATAGTTAGATGAATGCCTAATTATCGAAGCCTTCTTCCAAGGTTTTCAAGGAGAGTGTCATGAGCAAGCTTTCGGGCAAGGTCGCCCTCGTTACCGGCGCCTCCAAGGGCATCGGGGCCAATATCGCCATCTCCCTCGCGGCCGAGGGCGCAGCCGTCGCCGTCAACTATTCTTCCGACAAGGCCGGCGCGGAAAAGACCGTCGCCGCCATCGAGGCGGCGGGCGGCCGCGCGGTTGCCGTGCAGGGCTCGGTCGCCGACGCCGCCGAGCGGATCGTCGCCGAAACCGTCGCGGCCTTCGGCAAAATCGACGTGCTGGTGAACAATGCCGGCGTCTATGCCTTCGCGCCGCTCGAAGCGGTGACGGCGGAGGAATTCCACCGCCAGTTCAACACCAACGTGCTCGGCCTGCTGCTGACGACGAAGGAAGCCGTGCGCCACTTCCCCGAAACGGGGGGGAGCATCATCAACATCAGCTCGGTAGTCACCCGCATCACCCCGCCGATGGCGGTGATCTACAACGGCACCAAGGGGGCGGTGGATGCCATCACCGCGACGCTCGCCAAGGAACTCGGGCCGCGCAAGATCCGGGTGAATGCCATCAATCCGGGCGTGGTCAACACCGAAGGCGCCCGCGCGCTCGGCGTGATCGACGGCGAGTTCGAGGCGATGGCGGTGGCGCAGACGCCGCTCGGCCGCGTCGGCGTGCCGGAGGATATCGGGCCGATCGCCGTCTTCCTCGCCTCCGAAGATGGCCGCTGGGTCAATGGCGAGACCATCCTCGCCGCCGGCGGCATGCGCTGAGCGACGGCCGGAACCTGGGCGGCGGTCCGACCGCCGCCCAGGCGCCGGAGCGATGAGGGGCCGCCGCCGCCGCGCCTGCAGCGCGCAGCCCATCTGCCAGGCGGCGATCGCCCTCAGACGCCGCCGAGCGCCTCGCGAAAAAGGCGCAGCGCCGCGCCATAGCCGAAGCGGGCGAGCGCCGGATCGTAGCGCGGGCCCTCGTCTCGCATGAAGGCGTGGGCGGCATTGACCTCATGCCATTCGTAATCGACCCCGGCCTCGTCGAGCCGCGCCTGGATCAGCCGCCGCCCCTCCAGCGGCACATGCGGATCTTGCCGGCCAAAGACCATGAGCAGGCGGCCGCGGATCTCCGCCGCGCGGGCGAGCGTGCCATCATCGCCGCCGGCGCCGAGGGTATGGCTGTGCAGGTCGGTCGCGTAGAAGCAGGCGGCGGCCTTCACATCCGGCTGCAGGGCGGCGCGAAAGGCGAGATGCCCGCCGAGGCAGACGCCGAAAGTGCCCAGGGCGCCGGTGGACGCCGGATGATCCCGCAGATAGTCCAGCGCCGCGCGGCAATCCGCATCATGCCCCGAGACCGGCTTCTCGAACTTCAGCGCATTGCCGCGATCGGTGCCCGGCTTGTCATAGGCGAGCACCGTGCCCGGCGGCTCATACTCGTGATAGACCTCGGGGATGCCGACGAGATAGCCGTGGCTTGCCAGCATCGCGGCCGTGCGGCGGATCGGCGCCGTCACCTGATAGATCTCGGAATAGAGCAGGATCGCCGGCCAGCGGCCCTCGGCTTGCGGGCGCAGCAGATGCAGGCGCATCACGCCCGCGCCCATGGCCAGATCGGTGAAGCTATCGGCGTCCAGTCGCATGGCGGGCAGTTCCTTCCCTCTCTCAGGCTCCGGTTAGCACCCCCGCCGCCGCGGCGGGAAGCGTAGCCTCTGCCCTGACCTCACCCGGCCTGCCACCGGGGCGCGCCGCCTGGCGCAAGGCATCGATGACCGCGCGGACAGCCGGCGCCATCTGGCGTTGCCGCGGATAGCAGAGGAAGATGCCGGGGAAGGTTTCGCACCACGGCTCCAGCAGGGGGACGAGCCGCCCGCCCGCGACATGCTCGGCGATCGCTTCCTCGACGCAGAAGGCGATGCCGACGCCTTGCAGAGCAGCGGCGATCGCCATCTCCTTGTCGTTGACGATGAGCGGGCCGCTCACTTCTACCGCGAACCAGCGGCCGGCCTCGCAGAATTCCCAGGCATAGGGATGCGCCTGCCCCGGCCAGCGCCAGCGGATGCAGCGATGCTGGAGAAGATCGCGCGGATGAGCCGGCGCCCCGTAGCGGCTGAGATAGGCGGGAGAGGCCGCGGGCACCTGGCGCAAGGCCGGGCCCAAGGGCAGCGCCACCATATCCCGCTCGATCACCTCGCCGATCCTCAGCGCGAGATCGAACCCTCCGGCGACGAGATCGACGACGCTGTCATCGAGCGTGATATCGAGCAGGATCTCGGGATAGGCCGTGCAGAACTCCCCCAGAAGAGGCGCGAGATAATCCCGCGCGGCGGAGCGGAAGCTGTGCAGGCGCACGGTGCCGGCCGGACGGCCGCCGGCCAGCCGCGCCTGGCCCAGGGCGGCGCCGAGCTCGGCGATCGCCGGCATGGCGAGCCGCTGCAAGGTAGCGCCTGCCTCTGTCAGGGCGACGCTGCGTGTCGTCCGCCGCAGCAATTGCAGGCCGAGGCTCTCCTCGAAAGCGCGGACGGTCTGGCTGAGGGCCGAGGGCGTGATGCCGAGGGCCTTGGCAGCGCGACTGAAGCTCAGAGCCTCGGCGACCGCGAGGAAGGCGCGAAGCTGGGCATAGTCGGTTCCGGGTAGAGCGCTCTCCATGGCGGCATTCCAGCATCTTTAAGGTGCTCTAACAAGTCTACGAAGAAATCGTGGTATTATGTCCGGCGGCCCACTCAACTATTTCCCTTCAGGCCAGAACAGACAGCTGAAGGAGGCCATCATGGCGACCTGGTTCATCACCGGAATTACCCGCGGGCTCGGCCAAGCCTTGGCCGAAGCGGTGCTGGCGCGGGGCGATACCGTTATCGGCACCGTGCGGCGGGGGGTGCCGCGCTTCGCCGCGGGGGCGGAGCGGCTGCATGTGCTGACGGTCGATCTCGCCACACCTGGCGCGGCCGAGAGCGCGATCCGCAGCGCCTTCGATCGTGCCGGGCGGATCGACGTCATCGTCAACAATGCCGGCTTCGGCCTGCTCGGCGCTGCCGAGACGGCCTCGGAGGAGGAGATGCGCCAGCTCTTCGAGGTCGATGTCTTCGCGCCGATCTCCCTCATCCGCGCCGCCCTGCCCGCGCTCCGGCGCCAGGGATCGGGGCATATCGTCAACATCACCTCGATCGCCGGACGCGCGCCGACCGTGGGCGCCGCCCTCTATTCCGCGGCGAAATACGCGCTCGAAGGCTTCAGCGCGGCGCTCGCACTCGAAGCCGGGCCGCTCGGCATCAAGGTGACGGCCGTCGCCCCTGGCGCCTTCCGCACCGAGTTCCTCTCGCCCGGTTCGATCCGCCTCAGCGCCAAGGAGGATGCCGCCTATGCCGAGACGATCGGGCGGAGCGCCGCCGCCTTCTCCGGCATGGACGGCCGCCAGAAGGGCGATCCGGCCCGCGCGGCGGCGGTGATCATCGCGGCCGTGGAGGCGGAGAAGCCGCCGCTGCACCTGCTGCTCGGCACCGACGCGCTGGACCGCGCGCGCGCCAAGCTGGAAGCGGTGACGCGCGAGATCGACCTCTGGGAGGACCGGACCCGCTCCACCGACTATCCGCAAGCCTGACGCGGCGCCCCGCAATCCCGCCCTGGCTTGAGCGCGGTTCCTCTGGAGCCGCGTTCTTGCTAGAGCGGCGCGCATGAGCCAATCGACGGACGACATTGCGGGCGAGATCGCGCGCCGGCGGACCTTCGCCATCATCTCCCACCCCGATGCGGGCAAGACGACGCTGACCGAGCGCCTGCTGCGCGCGGGCGGCGCCATTCAGCTTGCCGGCAATGTCCGCGCCAAGGGCGAGCGGCGGCGCACGCGATCGGACTGGATGGGGATCGAGCGGGATCGCGGCATCTCCGTCGTCACCTCCGTCATGACCTTCGAATATGGCGGCTGCGTCTTCAACCTGCTCGACACGCCCGGCCATGAGGACTTCTCGGAAGACACCTACCGGACGCTGACGGCGGTCGATAGCGCGGTGATGGTGATCGACGCCGCCAAGGGCATCGAAGACCGGACGCGCAAGCTCTTCGAGATCTGCCGCCTGCGCGATATCCCGATCATCACCTTCATCAACAAGATGGACCGCGAGGCCCAGGATGTTTTCGCGCTGCTGGACGAGGTTTCGAGCAGCCTGGCGCTGGATGTTTCGCCCGTCACCTGGCCGGTGGGGCGGGCGGCCGATTTCGCCGGCACCTACGATCTCCGCAAGCGCGAATACCACCTGACGAGCGAGCTCTCGCAGTCCGACGAGCGGATGACCCAGCTCGGCGAAGAGATCGACCTCGTGCGCGCGGCGCTGCCGGAATTCGATGTCGAGAGCTTCATGGCCGGTCATCTGACGCCGACCTTCTTCGGCTCGGCGATCAAGGATATCGGGGTCACGGACCTCTTGGACGCGCTGGCCGAGTTCGGGCCCAAACCCCGCAACCAGCCGGCTGATACCCGCGTGGTGGAGGCGACCGAGCCCGACCTCACGGCGCTCGTCTTCAAGATCCAGGCGAATATGGACCCGAACCATCGGGACCGGATCGCCTTCGCGCGCGTCTGCTCCGGCAGGCTGACCCGCGGCATGCGGGTGAAACAGGTGCGGACGGGCAAGCTCATCCCCATGCATGCGCCGCAATTCTTCTTCGCGCGCGATCGGGCGCTGGCGGAGGAGGCTTTCGCCGGCGATGTCGTCGGCATTCCGAACCACGGCACCTTGCGCATCGGCGATACGCTGACCGCGGATGAGGTGCTGAACTTCACCGGCGTGCCCTATTTCGCGCCCGAAATCCTTCGCCGCGTGCATCTCTCGGATGCGATGAAGGCCAAGAAGCTGCGGCAGGCCTTGCAGGAACTGGCCGAAGAGGGCGTGGTGCAGCTCTTCCGGCCGCAGGATGGCTCGCCGCCCATCGTCGGCGTCGTCGGCACCTTGCAGCTCGACGTGCTGCAGGCGCGGCTCGCGCAGGAATACGGCACGCCGATCACCTTCGAGCCGGTGCCCTATTCGATGGCGCGCTGGATCTCGGGCGAGCGGGCGGAGATGGAGCGCTTCATGGCGAGCCAGCGCACAGCGATGGCCGATGACGTGGATGGCGATCCGGTCTTCCTCGCCTCATCGAGCTTCATGCTGAAGCGCGCGATGGAGAACCACGAGAAGCTCACCTTCCGCGATATCAAGGATATCCGCCCGCACGCCGCCTGAGGCAGATCCGGGGCGGCTTCAGAAGAGCGGCGTCAGCGGCCGAGACCCCCTTTCACACGGAGTGCCACGATGCATCTCGCCATCGATCCGCTGACGGCGCTGGGCGTGGTGGTGGCGACCGCCGCGACCGATGCGGCTTATGTGCGCTTCACCGCAGCCGTCGCGGATCGGAAGCGATTCCAGGCTGCGAATTGGAGCGGGTTCTGGTACCTGCTCTCGGCCTTCGCGGTGATCAGCTACACCCAGCACTGGTTTTACGTGGTCTTTGCCGCCCTCGGCTCCTGGATCGGCGCTTTCGTCTCGATCAGCCTCATGAAGCCGCGTGGGCTTCGCCGCAAAGGCGCAGAAGAGGGCTGAGGCAGGGCGGCGTCTCCCCGCCTCAGCGGCCTGCGGTCAGGTATGGGCGGGCTCCGGCAGCATCGCCGGCATGGTATCCCGCACGCGGATGAGGTGCGGCGCCGGGGCGGCGGGCGCCGAAGGCAGCGCTTGCAGAGGCTGCGCCTGCCGGCCCAGGGCTTCGGCGCCGGCTGGCGTCTGCAAGCCTGCCGGCACCGCGCCGAAGGCCGCCGCTGGGCCGCACTGCCCGGCCCGGCGGGAGAGGATCTTGGGCGCCTTGCCGGGGCCCTGGCCGAGAATTTCGACGCTTTCCATGCAGGCAGCGCCGGGCGCGCCGGAATTGGCTGAGATGACGGTATAGCTTGCGCTGCCGCCCACCGGCAGCCCGTTCGGCGTGAAGCCGAAGGCGGCCGGCACCGGCGCGCCGAGCGCGGGCGCGGGCGCTGCCATCATCGCATCCATCGCCCGCATCATGGCCGCGCCTTCGGCGTCCATCGCGGCCGAGATACGGTCAAGCGCGGCGAAGGGATCCGGCCCCAGCATGCCGGGCGCCATCATCATGGCAGGCATCGGCATGGGCATCGGCATCGCGACCGGCAGGGCCGAGACCGGGACGGCCGAAACCGGAACCGCAGAGATGGGCACCGCCGCAATCTCGACCGGCCCGCCGCCGCTGAGCGTGATTTCGGCGACCGTGCCAGGCGGCGGGGTGAAGGTGATGGGCTGGGTATTCGGCTGGGCGGCGAGCGCCTGGCCCGCTGCCGCCAGCCCCGCGGTCAGCGTTCCGGCCAGGGCGAGCATCGTGATCGGCTGCATGAGAATCTCCCCGAGCGAATGAGAAGCGGCGGAACTATCCGCAAACCGCTTTCGCACCCGTCTGGCGGAATTCTGAAATCCTCGTCATGATCTCAAGCCCGCGCGGGGAAGCCCGCCCGATCAGCAGGAAAGCTCCGGCATCGTCTTGATCTGGTTGGGAAAAACGAGCCCCAGCTCATGCAGCGCGGCGGTATCGCTGCTATAGCTGCGCCGGGTGGTGAAGACGCCCGCCGGCACGAACTTCATCGTCCCCCGTTTGAGGTGATAGAGCCAGACGCGATAGCGATGCGGCGCGATATGCGGCTCGTCCCCCCAGATGAAGTTCCACACCGCCAGCCCATAGCCATGATGGCCGCCGAGCTCGCCGACATACATGCCGCCCTCGGCCTGGGTTTCGAGGGTCTTCGGCGTCCAGAGGCTGAGCTTGCCGTGCTCCGAGCCGAAGACGATCGCCTCGTAGGTGCAATCCGACCCGCCCATCGCTGCCGCGACGGCCAGCACCGCGCGCGACGAGGCATCCGGCCCGGGCAGCACCGCATAATGCACGGTCGGGTTGAGGGTTCCGTTCGGCCCGCGCGAGATGCGGAAATATTGCGAGCGGGTATCGCCTACCGTGGCGTTGAGCAGCACCCGGCCATCGGCCGTGGCGAGGGCGACGGAAGGCAGCGCGCCGATCGCCTTGATCGTGCGGATCTTCACCGGGCCGATGCCGGGGAAACCCACCATCGAATGCTCGGCCCAGGCGGAAGCCGCCCCCATTAGAAGGGCGGCCGCCAGCCCCATAGCCACCGCAGCCCGGCGAAAAGACCGCATCCTCACTCCCTATCGCAGATCGGACCCGAGCCCGCTGGCTCAGCCCAGAATCATGGTGCCGACGCCGCCCTCCGTGAAGAGCTCCAGCAAGCAAGCGTGTTCCACCCGGCCATCGAGGATGGTGGCGCCCTTGACCCCGCCGCGCACGGCGGCGATGCAGTTCTCCACCTTCGGGATCATCCCGCCCGAAATCATGCCGCTGGCGATGCCGGCCTCCACCTGCTCCACGGTAAGCTCGGGGATGAGTTCCTTCTCCTCGTCCAGCACGCCCGGCACATCGGTCAGCATCAGCAGGCGATGCGCATGCAGGGCGGCGGCGATCGCGCTCGCCGCGGTATCAGCATTGATATTGTAGGTCTGCCCATCCGCGCCGATGCCGACAGGCGCGATGACGGGGATGAGGCCGGCGCCCGTCAAGGCATGCAGGACGCGGATATCGATGCTCTCCGGCTCACCGACGAAGCCGAGATCGAGCGCGCGCTCGATATTGCTGCCGGGATCGCGGATGGTGCGGGTGAGCTTGCGAGCGCGAATGAGGCCGCCATCCTTGCCGCAGATGCCGACGGCGAGCGCGCCGGCGCGGGTGATGAGCGAGGTGACGTGCTTGTTGACGGAGCCGGCGAGCACCATTTCCACCACCTCGACCATCGCCGCATCGGTGACCCGCAGGCCCTCCACGAAGGTCGATTGGATGGCGAGGCGCTTGAGCATGGTATTGATCTGCGGGCCGCCGCCATGCACGACGACGGGATTGATCCCGACCTGCTTCAGCGCCGCGATATCGCGCCCGAAGCCTTCGGCCAGCATCTCATCCCCCATGGCGTGGCCGCCGTATTTCACGACGATGGTGGCCCCGGCATAGCGGCGGAGATAGGGCAGCGCGCGGGCGACGGTCGCTGCCTGCTCGGCGGCAGCCCGATAGCGTTCGGAAGCCAGACTCATCCCCTCATCCTCCCTTGCACGCAGCATCGCGCCGGCGAATCGGCGGCCGGCCGCCCGCCGAAGCGGCGAGAGGCTTAACCTGCCCCCGCCTCCGACGCCAGAGCCGCGAAAGCGGCCCGCGCCTCGGCGATGCCGAGCCCGGTGCGCGCGCTCGTCACCAGAACCTGCGGGAAGCCGGCGGCATGGGAGCGGGCAAGTGCCGTCAGCTCCGCCTGCTTGGCGGCGAGTGCGGGGGGCTTCAGCCCATCGGCCTTGGTCATGACCAGTTGGAAGGTGACGGCCGCCTTGTCGAGCAGATCCATCACCGCCCGGTCGCTCTCCTTGACCTCGACCCGGCCGTCCATGAGGAGCGCGACGCGGCGGAGGTTCGGCCGCGCGCGCAGATAGGTGAACATCAGCCCCTGCCAATCCTCCTTCACCTTCTTCTCCGCCTGGGCATAGCCGTAGCCGGGCATATCGACGAGGATGAGCCGCTCGGCCCCAAGCTCGAAGAAGTTGAGCTGGCGGGTGCGCCCGGGCGTATTGGAGGCGCGGGCGAGCGCACTCTGCCCGGTCAGCGCATTGATGAAGGAGGATTTGCCGACATTCGAGCGGCCGGCGAAGGCGAGTTCGAGGCCCCGCGGCGGCGGCAGCTGATCGAGGCTTTGGGCGGCGAAGAAGAAGCGGCAGGGCGCGGCGAAGAAGACCCGCGCCGCCTCGATCTCCTCAGGGCCGGCCGGCGCCGGATCGAGGCGGAGATCCTCCGCCCCCGGCATCTCCTCGCGCGCGGCCATCGGCGCCTTCCCTCAGGCCTTGGCGTTCTTGCGCTCGGCCCGCAACATGCGCGGCCGATCGAGCCGGGTGCGGCGCATGATGAACCACTGCTGGGCGACCGAGAGCAGGTTGTTCCAGCTCCAATAGATCACCAGGCCGGCCGGGAAATGCGCCAGCATAAAGGTGAAGAGGATGGGCATGAGCTGAAAGAGCCGCGCCTGCGCCGGGTCCGGCGGCGGCGGGTTCAGCTTCTGCTGCAGGAACATGGTGCAGCCCATGATAATGGGCCAGGCGCCGAGATGCAGGAAGGGCGCGATCGCCATCGGATCCCAGGGGATGAGACCGAAGAGCGTGAAGATATTGGTCGGGTCCGTCGCCGAGAGATCGTGAATCCAGCCGAAGAAGGGCGCGTGCCGCATCTCGATCGTCACGAAGATGACCTTGTAGAGGCAGAAGAAGACCGGGATCTGGATGACCATGGGCAGGCAGCCGGAGGCGGGGTTTACCTTCTCCGCCCGGTAGAGCGCCATCATCTCCTGCTGCTGCTTCGCCGGATCGTCCTTGTAGCGGGCGCGCATCTCCTGGATCTTCGGCGCCATGAGCTTCATCTTGCTCATGGATTTGTAGGATTTGTTGGCCAGCGGGAAGAACAGGAGCTTCACGAAGACGGTGAAGACCATGATGGCGAGGCCGAAATTGCCGAGCACCGTGTTCAGATAGTCGAGCGCGTAGAAGATCGGCTTGGTCAGGAAGTAGAACATGCCGAAATCGACCGCCTTGTCGAAGCTCGGGATGTGATAGACGCTCTGGTAATGATCGAGCAGCTTCACGACCTTGGCGCCGGTGAAGGTGCGGCTGGTGGTGGAGATGGTGCCGCCCGGAGCCAGACGCTCGGCGTGGCTCGCGATGAAATCGGTCTGGAAGCCATCCGTGCCGTTGACGTTGATGGCGCGGACGGAGCCGGTCATCGCGTCATGCTGGTCGGGGATCAGCGCCGTCAGCCAGTATTTGTCGGTAAAGCCCAGCCAGCCGCCGTCGCTCGTCTCGGTATAGCCGACGCCGTCATGGCGCGCGCCGTTCTTCTGCACGCCCTTGTAGCCGATCTCGTGCAGCGTATTGCGGAAAACCCCGACCGGACCCTCGAAGAGCAGGTAATAGCCCGAGGTGGGCGGCATGTAATCCCGCCGGATGCGGGACCAGGGATAGAGCGCGACCTGGCCGCTGCCGTGATTGGCGACCTGCTGATCGACCGAGAACATGTAGTGATCATCGATCGCATAGGTGATGGAGAAGGTCAGGCCCTGGCCGTTCTGCCAGGTCAGGGTCAGCGGATGGCCGGGGGAAAGCGTCTGGGCGGAGGGCGTCCAGAGCGTATCGGAATTCGGCAGGTTGACCGGCTGGCCGCCGATGGTGGTGCCCGGATCGGCCGCCCAGCCGTACTGGATATAGTAGGGCTTGGGGCCGGTCGTCGGCTCCAAGAGCCGCACCAGCGGCGATTTGGGATCGACCGTCTCGTGATAGTCGGTCAGCACGAGGTTATCGAGCAGCGCGCCGCGCAGGCTGATGCTGCCATCGACCGAGGGGGCCTTGATGGCGACCGTGGGCGAGGGCCCGGCCGCCGGCGCGCCGGCATTGGCGCTCGCCCCATGCGCGGTGAGGCCGAGCTTCGCGCCCGTCTCGGCGCCGCCCGCGGTGCCGGGCTTCTCGTTCGCCGTGATCGGCGGCACGCTCGGCTTCGGATGCGGCAGATGCGGCTCCACCAGGAACTGGAAGCCGAGCAGAATCGCGAGCGATACGACGATCGCGATGAAGAGGCGCTTCTGATCCATCAGCCGACTTGATCCTCAACTTTTCCCGGCGATAAGGCTCGCGGCAAGCCATGGTCTTGGCCATCGTCGTGGCGATGGCCGCAGGCCCCCTGGCCCGGCACGGGGTCATACCCCCCCGGATGCCAAGGGTTGCAGCGGAGGATGCGCCGGAACGCCATCCAGCCGCCGCGCACAGCCCCATACTCCCGAATCGCCTGCAGCGCATAGTCACTACAACTCGGCTCGAAGCGGCAATTGGCGCCAAGCACCGGGCGGAGGAGGATTTGCCAGCCCCGCACGAGGCCGATCAAGAGCGCGCGGAGCAGTGTCGCCAGCATGTCATTCATGCCGCGGCCCCCGCGGCGGTGGCGCTTGCGGCAGCGCGGGCAGCCTTCTCGGCGGCGCGGCGGAGATCCTCCAGCAGGTCGGGGAATGGCCGCGCGACCGTCCGGTCCCGTCCGATGACGACGATATCGCAGCCGCGAAAGGCCGCGGCATCGAGGCCGAGGCGGACAGCCTCCCGCAAGCGGCGCTTGGCGCGGTTGCGGGTGACGGCGTTGCCGATCTTCTTGGTGACGGTGAAGCCCACGCGCAGCGGCGCATCATCGCCCCGCCGTAGCAATTGCAGGACAAGGCCCGGCATCGGCGCCTTGGCGCCCTTGCCGGCCACCGCCAGAAATTCCGCCCGGCGCTTGAGGCGTGGCGGCTGGCTCATGCCGGTCGTCGCCACCGCATCACCATTCCCGGGAGGATGGAAATCAGGCGGAGAGGCGCTTCCGGCCCTTGGCGCGGCGGTTGGCCAGCACCTTGCGACCGCCCACCGTTTCCATACGGGCGCGGAAGCCATGCCGCCGCTTGCGAACGATCTTCGAGGGTTGGTAGGTGCGCTTCACGATACTCTCCAGTCTCTTCGGCTTCGGCCGCGCCCGGGCACCCCGGGGGCCCGGCCTCGCGATCCGTCATGATCCATTGCAACAGCATCAAGCGGATGCGCCTCCTGGGAGGGGATCCGGCAAGTCGCGCGGTATAGGATTGCGGGGCGGCCCGCGTCAATGCGCGTCATCCGCTGCCAGCCCAGCGGGGCACGGAACCCTGGCCGGCGGGGCTGAGGCGCCACGCGGGCCTCTGCCCCGAGCGCCGGCACCTCGGCTTCCCGAGGAATTGTACAGGCGGCCCGCGCCCCGGCTCCCCCGCCCCCTCGCTTCCCGGCGCCGCTTCGATATGCTTGCCGCCATGACACAGCATGCCCAGGCTGACGGTCCGCCGCCCGAGGACCGCGGCTTTTTCGATGAGGCCCGGCGGCTGCACGCAGCGCTGGGCGGCGATGCCTTCCGCCTCCGCCGGCTGATCGAGGCGGGCATAGGCCAGGCGAAACTGCATCACGATCTGCGCAACACGCTGAGTTCAGCGCTGATGCTCGCCGAGCGGCTGGCGACCTCGGAGGATCCGGGAGTGAGCCGCTCCGCCCGCATGATCGTCCAGGCGCTCGATCAGGGGCAGGCGCTGCTCGGCAGTGCCGCGGCCTTCGCGAGCGAAGCGGCGCCGCGGCTCGCCCTCTCCCGCATCGCGCTCGCCCCGCTGATCGACGGCGCGCACCAGGCGCTGCGCGCGCGCTTTCCGCAGCTGCTGATCGCCAACCGGGTGGCGGCGGGGATGGTGGCGATGGCCGATGAGGCAGCGCTTGCGGCGGCGTTTCGCCACCTCATCGAAGCGGCCGGCCTCGCCCAGGCGAAGCAGGTGGAAGCGGAAGCGGCGCGGGAGAGCCGTAGCCTGCGCGTCCGCCTCAGCGATGACGGCCATGCCTTCCGGGCGGACCGCCGGGCGAGCGCCTTCACCCTCTGCGGCGGCGGCTATCGCCATGGCAGCACGAGCTTCGGCCTGGTCATGGCGCGCGACATCATCGAGGCGCATGGCGGCCGCATCGCCCTCGCCGAGGGTGCGGCCGCCACCTGTATCGACATCATCCTGCCCGCCTGAACGGGGGGCGGAAGCCTGAGGCGCGCGCCGCCGCCCTGCTCAGCTCGCCTCGCGGCCCATGCGCACCTCGCTGCGCTCCACCCCGAAAGCCGTCAGCACCGCGATGATGACGGCGACGGTGCCGGCAACCCCGGCCAGCGCCCAGCTGTAGTTATGGCCGTTGGCGGCGCCGATCCTGGTTTGCAGCGTCGCGTTATAGGAGGCGAGGAAGTTCCCCAACTGATAGACGAAGCCCGGGAAGGTCGCGCGGATATCCCCGGGCGAGAGCTCGTTGAGATGCGCCGGAATGACGCCCCAGGCGCCCTGCACCATGAACTGCATCAGGAAGGCGCCGAGCCCGATGAGCCAGGGGGAGTTGGAAAAGGCCCAGAGCGGAATGACCGGCAGCGCCAGCACCGCGGCGATGACGATCGCCCAGCGCCGGCCGATCTTCTGCGAGAGCGAGCCGAAGGTGAGGCCGCCGAGGATGGCGCCGATATTATAGACCAGGGCGATCGCGGTGATGGTGCCGTGGCTGAAGCCGTGCTGCACCTTGAGGAAGGCCTTGGGGTAGATGTCCTGCGTGCCGTGGCTGAAGAAGTTGAAGGCGGCCATGAGGATGACGGCATAGAGGGTGAGGCCGGCATGGCGGCGCAGCACCTCCATGAGCGGCGGCCGCGGGCCAGCCACCTGCCGCGCATGCCAATCCGGGCTCTCGGGCACGTTGCGGCGAATGTAGATGACGAGCAGCGCCGGGAGCGCGCCGATGATGAACATGCCGCGCCAGGTGATCCAGGGCATGAAGATGCCGTAGGCGAGGGTCGCCAGCAGATAGCCCGAGGGATAGCCCGCCTGCAGCAGGCCCGAAACCCAGCCGCGCCAGCGCGCCGGAATGCTCTCCATGGTGAGCGAGGAGCCGACGCCCCATTCACCCCCCATCGCGATGCCGAACAGCGCGCGCAGGACCATGAAGGCGAGCAGCGTCGGCGCGAGGCCCGAGAGCAGTTCAAGCACCGAAAAGGCGAGGATATTGAACATCATGATCGGCCGGCGGCCGTAGCGGTCTGCCAGCCGGCCGAAGATGAGGGCGCCGAAGGCGCGCATCAGCAGGGTGAGGGTGATGGCGAGGCTCGCCGTCGTCAGCCCGACGCCGAAGGTCTTGGCGACATCGTCGAAGACGAAAATCATGATGAAAAAGTCGAAGGCGTCCAGCGTCCAGCCGAGATAGGCGGCCAGCACCACATGGCGCGCATTGCGAATATCGGACATCCATCCCCCAGTTTCTGGCGATTAAAGCGCAGTGCCGGAACACCCCCGTGACCGGAGGGGTATCGTGTCAGTTCTGCAAGCTATTGCCAAGGTTACGGAAAGGAGCCCGGGGACGGCGCGGGGGGAGAATGGCGGATGGCCCGATCAGGGGAGCCGTTCCCTAGCGGTGGATCGGGTCGATCCAGGCGACCTGCTCGGGCTTTTCCACCGGCTCGATATCGAGGTTGACGACCACCGCCTCCCCGCCGCTCCGCACCAGAACGCATTCCAGCGGCTCATCCGTGCCGGCATTGATCTCCTGATGCGGCACGAAGGGCGGCACGTAGATGAAATCGCCCGGCCCGGCCTCGGCGACATATTCCAGCCGCTCCCCCCAGCGCATCCGCGCCCGGCCGCGCAGCACGTAGATGACGCTTTCGAGCGCGCCATGATGATGCGCGCCGGTCTTGGCATGCGGCGCGATGGTGACGGTGCCGGCCCAGAGCTTCTCCGCGCCGTTGCGCGCTGCGGTGATCGCTGCTGCCCGCGCCATGCCCGGCGTCGCCGCGGTATGGGGATCGAGCCGGTCGCCGGGCACGACCTGCACACCGCGATCCCGCCAGCGATCCGCCTCCCCGCTCATGTACGCGCGGCCAGGAAGGGATTGCTGCGCCTCTCCTCCCCGATCGTCGAGCGCGCGCCATGGCCGCAGAGGAATACGGTGCGGTCGTCCAGAACCATCAGCTTCGCAGTGATCGCCCGCAGCAGCCCCTCGCCATCGCCATAGGGAAAATCGGTGCGGCCGATGGAGCCGCGAAACAGCGTATCGCCGAAGATGCCGAAGCCGCTGTGCCGATCGATGAAGACGATATGGCCGGGCGTATGGCCGGGAACATGCAGAACCTCGAAGGAATGGCCGCCGATCGGCACCACATCGCCTTCGGCGAGCCAGCGATCGGGCAGGAAGGCGCGCGCGCCGGTGAGCCCGAAGCGCTGGCCGGCGGCGGGTAGATCCTCCAGCAGAAAACGGTCCCGCTCATCCGGCCCCCAGATCGGCACCGCTTCGCCCTGGCGGGCGGCGAGCGCATCGCGCAGCTCGGCCGCGCCCCCGGCATGATCGATATGGCCGTGGGTGATGAGAATGCGGTCGATCGCGATGCCGACGGCGCCGATCGTCTCCAGAAGCCGGGGAACATCGCCGCCCGGATCGATGACGACGCCGCGATGCGTCTCATCATCCCAGAAGATCGCGCAGTTCTGCCGAAACGGCGTCACCTGCTCGATCGCGATCTTCAACTGCCCCATCGGCGCCCTCTCAGGTGAGTTCGTAGGTCACCAGGGAACCGTCCTTGGCCCGGAAAGACAAGCCCACCCACTCCCAGGACTGGGTGAAAAACGTGTCGAAATGCAGATCGCCGCGGGCGTTGTAGTGGCGGGCGGGGATCGTGGTGCCGGCCGCCGTGCTCACCTCTGCGATGCCGAGATCCGTCACCACCGGGCGCATCAGCCGGCCATCCTGCGTGTTGATCATCGGACCACGCAGCATCGCATGGTTCCATTGCGAGGTGGGCAGCGCGCCGGGCGGCGCCACATAAGGCGCCGGCACCGCCGTGCCGCGCACCATGAAATCCTCATGAACCCGCCAGCCCTGGGCGAAGAAGTTGCGGCCGTTCTTGAGCGTGGTGGCGGCGAAGCTGAGCAGCCGGCCGCCCGACCAGCTTTCCGTCTCATGATGCTCAAGGTGGTAGAGGGTGACGAAGGCCATGCGCACCCTGATCGATGCCTCGACCGTGACCGTCAGATCATCCCCTGCCTGATGGAAGGTGACGGTCTCCTCCCCGATCTTGCTGCCGTTCCGCATGAGATCGAAGGCGAGCCGCCGGTCGGCCGGGATGACTTGCGCGAAGCCCGGCTGGCCGCGGAGCACCCAGAGGGCGGCGGCGCCACCGCCGAGGCCGAGCAGGGAGCGACGGCCGCAGCAGGACGGAGAAGCAACTGCACGCCCATGCCTCATCCCCGGCCTCCGCGTGCCGGGAGGGCGGGACCGCCGCTCGGGGGCGCGAACGTCTGACGGGTGCAAGAGCAGGGTGCATACGGCATAGCGGTCTCCCTCAGGCTGATCGGGGGGCGAAGGCGGGGGGGCTGGGCACGGCACGCGCGGCTTTGGCCGAAAATTCGGCGCTTCGCCTCGTGTGACCCCGCCGGAGGCTGGCGACAGCGGCACGGTTTCGTGCCAGGATCGGCCCATGCGTCAGCTTCTCCTCCTGCGCCATGCCAAATCGAGCTGGGATGACCCCTCCCTCAACGATCACGATCGCCCCTTGGATGGCGAGGGGCAGGCCGCGGCCGAGGCCATGCGGCTCGCCTTTCAGCGACTCGACCTCAAGCCGGATCTGGTGCTCGTCTCCTCCGCCCGGCGCACCCGCGAGACGCTGGAGCGGCTGGAACCGCTGCCGGCGGAGCCGGAAATCCGCCGGCTGACGGAACTCTATCTCGCAAGCCCGGGCCAGATCCTGGAGGTGCTGGGCGAACTGCCGCCGACCACGGGCAGCGTTCTCGTCATCGCTCACAATCCCGGCCTCCATGACCTCGCCATGATGCTCCTCGGCGCCCATGCCGCCGCCCTCGGCCAGGCTGGCAGCCAGCGCCTCGCCCGCGGCTTCCCGACGGCGGGGCTCGCGGAATTCTCGGTCGCCGGATCCTGGCAGAGCCTGCCCGAAGGCAGCCGCCTCATCCGCTTTCTAACGCCTTCGGACCTGCAAACCACATCATCCTTATGATGCTTTCCGACCCCGGCCTGCCACCCGGCATCACGCTTTCTTTATCCGCCCCGGTGGCGCTGCAGGCGAAGCTTGCCGCGCATCCGGCCCTGCTCGGCACGCGGCGGCGGCCGGCACGCGGCCGCAAGGTCTCGCTGACCTGGCACGACACGCCCGATCTGCAACTCGCCCAAAGGGATCTCGCCTTGTGCGAAACCGCCGGCCGCTGGAGCCTCGACCGGCTCGGCATCGGCTGGCCGCGCCGGCCGGCAACCCTGCCGCCGCGCCTGGCCGAGGCGATCCATCCGGCGGGGCTCGAAGAGGCGATGGGCGAGGCGCTGCCTGGCCCGCTGCATGCGATCGGCCGGTTCGACGGCACGCTCCTCCGCCTGGCCGTGAGCGACGAGAGCGGCCCGGTCGTCATCCGCCTGCTGCGTGGTGAGTTGCGGGCGCTGGAGCCGGGGGGCGATGCGGCCGCCCCGCCGCGCGCCCTGCTCCGCCTGGAGATCGAGGGCTCCGCCCCCGCGGCGCTGGCCTGGGCGCGGCGGCTCGCGGCCGAACTGCCGCTACTGCCCGCGCTCCGCACCTTGCCGCAGAGCGTGCTTGCCCTGCGCGGCGCCAAGATCAAGGTCTCTCCCCCGGTGCTGACGCCGGAGATGCACACCGAAGAGGCGCTCGCCATCGTCGCCTCCGGCTTCGTCACCACCTTCCTCACCCGCCTCGGCCAGATCGCCGACCGCGACGGGCCGGAGGCGGTGCATCAGGCGCGCGTCACCATGCGGCGCATCCGCGCCTTGATGCTCGGCTTCCGCCCTATTCTGGAGGAGGCGGAAGCGGTGCTGAAGCCGATGCTGGCGGCGCTCAAGGCAGTGCTCGGCCCGGCGCGGGATTGGGACGTGTTCCTCTCCGAGACGGTCGCCGTGATCGCGGCTGACCGGCCGGCCGAGGACGGCGCGGTGGAATGGCTGCGCGAGGCTGCCCTGGGCCATCGCGAAAGCGCCTATGCCGCGCTCATCGCCTATCAGGCGGAGCCCGCCTATCGGGATCTGCTGTGGCGCCTCGTCGGGCTCTGCCATGGCGCGGAGTGGCGGCATCTGCTGGCACCAGAGCCGGTCGCCGAACCGCTGACGATGGAAGCGGCGATGGGCGGCGCTATCGCGCTTGCCGCCCCACCCGCCCGCGCCGCGACGCGCGACGAGACCCGCCTCGGCGACTTCGCGCGCCACTGCGTCAAGAAGCGGTGGAAAAAGACCGTCCATCCGGTGCGCGAGCTGATGGCGATGTCCCTCCCCGCGCTGCATGCCGTGCGCATCAAGTGCAAGAAGCTCCGCTATCAGGTGGAGATCTTCCAGGATGCCCTGCCGCCCAAGGCGGCGCGGCGGCTCATCGAGCAGCTGACGGAGGCGCAGGAGATCATGGGCAAGCTCAATGACGGGGCGGTCGCCGATGAGCTGGCGGCCAGCCTGCGCCCCGCGCCGCACAGCCCGGTGGGCGAGCAGGTGCTGGCCGCCGAGGCGATCGGCCTCGTACATGGCTACGGCCTCAGCCGCACGCGGGGCGGCCGCGATGCGGTGTACGAGAGCTGGGCGCGGCTGCTCGAAGCCTATCCTTTTTAAGCCGCCGCCCCGCCGCCTGGGGCAAGCCAATGCTGCATCCGCGAAGATTGCCAGGATTGCGGGCCCGGCCTATCAAGGCGGGAAAGGTCGGCCGGCGAGCCTAAGGCGGCGGAAGCTGGGGATCATGCGCGAAACCTAAGGCATGAAGGGCGGCGGAATGAGCGAAGCATCCAAGGAAGCAGTGACGGTCTCGCTTGGCGCGGAAAAGAGCACGACCCTGCCGCTGATACACGGCACGCTTGGCCCGGCGGTTGCCGATATCCGCAAGCTCTATGCCGATCTCGGCGTTTTCACCTTCGACCCCGGCTATGGCGGAACCGCCGCCTGCGCCTCCAAGATCACCTATATCGACGGCGACGAAGGCATCCTGCTGCATCGCGGCTACCCGATCGCCCAGCTGGCCGAGCAGAGCACCTTCCTCGAAGTCGCCTATCTCCTGCTGCATGGCGAATTGCCGACGGCGGCGGAGATGGAGGAGTTTCACAAGGGTGTCACGCATCATACCATGGTGCATGAGCAGCTGCGCCGCTTTTTCGACGGCTTCCGCCGCGACGCGCACCCGATGGCGGTGCTGTGCGGCGTGGTGGGCGCGATGTCCGCCTTCTATCACGACAGCCTTGATATTACGAACCCGGAACATCGCACCATCAGCGCCTTCCGCCTGATCGCCAAGCTGCCGACGATCGCGGCATGGGCCCACAAGTATTCGATCGGCCAGCCCTTCATCTATCCGCGCAACGATCTCAGCTACGCGGCGAACTTCCTCTACATGATGAACGCGGTGCCGGCGGAAGAGTATAAGGTGAACCCGATCCTGGCCCGCGCCATGGACCGCATCTTCATCCTCCATGCCGATCACGAGCAGAATGCCTCGACCAGCACCGTGCGCCTCGCGGGCTCCACCGGCGCCAATCCCTTCGCCTGCATCGCCGCCGGCATCGCCTCGCTCTGGGGCCCGGCGCATGGCGGCGCCAATGAGGCGGTGCTGAAGATGCTCACCGAAATCGGGCACAAGGACAATATCCCCGATTTCATCGCGAAAGTGAAAGACAAGACCAGCCATATCCGGCTGATGGGCTTCGGCCATCGCGTCTATCGCAACTACGATCCGCGCGCGAAGATCATGCAGCAGACCTGCCACGAAGTGCTGGACGAGCTTGGCATCAAGGATGAGCCGCTGCTCGACCTCGCGATGGAGCTGGAGCATATCGCCACCACCGATTCCTACTTCGTGGAGCGCAAGCTTTATCCGAACGTCGATTTCTATTCGGGCATCATCCTCAAGGCGATGGGCATCCCGACCTCGATGTTCACCGTGCTCTTCGCGGTTGCCCGCACCGCCGGATGGATCAGCCAATGGCAGGAGATGGTGGAAGACCCGACCAACCGCATCGGCCGGCCGCGCCAGATCTATACCGGCGCCCCGCAGCGGGATTACGTGCCGCTCACGGCGCGCGGCTGAGCCCCCAGCCCGGCTCCGGCCGGGCGTGCCTCAAGCGGGCACGTCTTGGCGGGCCGCCCCGCTTCGCGTCACTCGCGGGCTCGTCCCGCGGGTCCCCCCCCCCCGCCCGGCCACCTCATCAAGCAGATGCCCGGCTTCAATGAAGCCGGGCATGAGGGCGAGGGGCGGGCCCGATCGCCGCCCCCCAGACGCTAAGCGGCGGCCCTGGCCGCCTGGCGCGCCCGCGGCTGTTCGGGCGCACCACCCTCCCGCGTGCGGAACTGGTTCATCAGAGCCGCAAGCTCGGCAGTCTCCCCGGTGAGGTTGACGGCGGCGGCCGTTGTCTCCTCGACCATGGCGGCATTCTGCTGCGTCACCTGATCCATCTGGTTCGCCGCGACCGTCACTTCTTTGAGGCTGAGCGCCTGCTCGCGCGCCGATTGCGCGATCGTCTTGATGGTGTCGCTCATCTCGACGACCTGCTCGACGATCTGGTTCAAGGCTGCGCCGGAGCGATTGACGAGATCAACGCCGGTTTCGACCTGCTGACCGGAGGTCGAGATAAGATCCTTGATCTCACGCGCCGCTTGGGCCGAGCGTTGGGCGAGTGCCCGCACCTCGGTCGCGACCACGGCGAAGCCCCGCCCCGCCTCCCCGGCGCGGGCTGCCTCCACCCCGGCATTGAGCGCGAGCAGATTGGTCTGGAAGGCAATCTCGTCGATCACCGCGATGATGCTGCTGACCTTCTCCGACGAGTCCCGGATGGCGGTCATGGCGGCGATGGTGCGTTCGGCGATCTTGCCGCCCTCGGTCGCGCTGCCGCGCGCGGTATCGATCGCCTGCAGCGCCCGGCCGGCGCCGTCGGCCGTTTCATTTACCCGCCCCGACACATCGCTGAGCGCCGCGACCGTCTCTTCCAGCGAGGCCGCCTGCTGCTCGGTGCGCCGGGCGAGATCGTTGGAGGCGACGGAGATTTCCTTCAGCCCCGCATTGATTGTCCCGACACCCTCGACCACGCTGCGCATCGCGTCGCCCAGAGCGGCGACCGATTGGTTGAAGGTCTCGCGGATCGGCTCGAACTCGGGCGCGAGCGGCGCGCGCATGGCGAAGGTGAGATCGCCCGCCGCCAGCGCGTCGAAACCCTTGCGCACCTCGGCCACGAAAAGGCGCAGGGCCTCCGCTTTGGCGGCCTCGGCCTCCTGCTGACGTTCCCGCTCCTTGTCCACGGCGAGGCGAAGCGTCTCCTGCTCGACGTGGGACGCCTGGCCCCGCGCCAGATCATGCCGGAAGGTCTCCAGCGAGGTCGCGAGCAGGCCGAACTCGTCCGTCTTGTCGAGCCCGACGACGGGGTGGCCGTAATCACCGCCCGCCATGATCCGCACCGACCCCATCACGCCCTGCAGCGGGCGGCGCACGATCATCGTCGAGAGCGCATAGAGGATGCTGAGCGCGATGAGGATTTCGAGGACGCCGCCGATCGCCGTCTGGGTCACCGCCGCGACGACGGGCGCCGTGAAGGTCGCCTGCGGCACGTCCAGCACCGTGACCCAGGTGCTGTTCATGCCTGGGACGGTGACGGGATAGGCGATGCGTGTATAGCCGCCGGGAATGTCGGCGATCACATGCGTCTGCCCATCTGCGATCGCAGCCTTGATCGCGTCGAGCCCCGGATCGGCATAGTCCTTGAGGAGAAGCGATTGATCGGGGTTGGCGAGCCATTTGAGATCGCTGGAAACGAGCATCACGCGGCCGGTGCCGAAGGGATGCATCGTGCCAAGCGCCGCCGCCAGATCGTTCAGCTTGATATCGACACCGGCGAGGCCGATCATCTTGCCATCCACCCACATCGGCAGCGAGACGGAGGTGATGAGGCTGCCCGTGGTCGAGCGATAGGGATCGGTGATGAGGCCCTTACCGGTTTTCACCGGCGCCGCGTACCATTGCTCCGCAGGATTGATGATCCAGGTCGAGAATTCGACGTGGCCATCCTCCGCCTTCGTCCAATAAGGGGTGAAAACGCCATCCTTGTTCAGGCCGGCGGTGCCGGAGAGTTTCAGCGCGGCCGGGTAATCCGGCAGCGTACACATCCAGGCGCCATAAACATCCTTGTACTGGCCCGGAACGCCCTTGATGAAGGCGATGATATCCGCCTGCGAGCGCGCGCCTTGGACGATGTAGTTGGTGAGGGCGCCGGCAAGCCCGTTGCCGGCCGAGAGGGCGGTGTTGATCTCCACCGACACGCGCCCGGCGACGGTCGCGGCCTTCTGCTCGGCCAGTTGCATGACCTCGTGGCTGGCCCGCTTGCTGGCAGCCCAGCCCGAATAAGCCGAGTAGCTTGCGATCAACACCGTCATCGCCAGACCCGCGGCAAGCACGAGTTTGCCGGAAACGGTCTTCAACCGAAATCGCATTGCGCTCACCTAACTGTGATGACGCGGCAAACCTTAGGTGAACGGTCTGAACGAAACGCTAATCAGGCACCGCGATGCCGCATGGTCGCAGGATCGTCACGCCGTCGCGCCGGCTCGCCGCTTCGATGAGGACCGCGCCTCAGGCGCAGCCGATGCCCTTGCCCGCCATGACCGCCCGCGCGATGTCCGGGTAATCGGTGGTGAGGGCGCCGACGCCCCAATCGATCAGCCGCGCGATATCCGCCGGGTCGTTGACCGTCCAAGGATTGATGAGCAGGCCGAGGGCTTCCGCCTCGGCGATCTCGGCCAGCGTCAGCGTCGTATGATCAGGGCCCCAGATCCGCCCTCCGGCCGCCGCCACGGTGCGCGGCACCGATCCGCCGAAATCGACCGGCGCCATTCCCCCCCACCAGAGGCGGGCGGCGGCCAAGGTCTCGCCATCGGTGAGGAAGCCGAGGCTCAGCTCCGGCCGGCGCTTGGCGAGATGGCGGAGCGCCCGCCAATCGAAGGAGATGAAGCGGCACCGCGCGAAAGCCTCCGCCTCCTCGACGACGGCGAGCACCGCATCGGCCATCTCGTCCGGCGGCACCGTCCAGCCCGGATGGTCGGGGAAGGTTTTCAGCTCGATCGCGAAGCGGGCCTCCGGCGCCTGCGCCAGCACATCGGCGAGAGACGGCAGGCGGATGCCGTCTGCCCCCGCCTGGCGCGGGAAGAGCGCGGCATTGGCGCTGCCTGGGCGCATGCGACCGATATCGTAGGCGGCAAGCTCGGCGGCGGTGAGGTCTCGGATGAGATCGCCCGGCGGGGCGATCCAGCCGCCATCCGGGCCCCGGGTAAGGTCGGGGTCGAGAATCGGATCATGGCTGAGCACGGCCACACCATCCCGCGTGAGGGCGATATCGACCTCGACGAAGCTGACGCCGAGGGCGAGCGCGCCCTCGATGGCGGGCCAGCTATTCTCAGGCCAGAGGCCCCGCGCACCGCGGTGGCCGTGCAGTTCCAGTGGCCCGCGCCTCATGCCCCGCCGGGCCGTGGCGCCGCGCGGCAGGCCTCCAGGCTCCGCTTCTGCCGCCCGTCGGCCGCGAAATTGCCGGGATCGAGCCAGGCATCTAACCCCGCGCGGATCGCCGGCCAATCGGCATCGATCATGGCGAACCAGGCGGTATCCCGGTTGCGCCCCTTGGCCACCATGTGCTGGCGAAAGAGCCCCTCATAGGTGAAGCCGAGCCGGCGGGCGGCGACCTTCGAAGGCTCGTTGAGGTTGTTGCATTTCCACTCGAACCGCCGATAGCCGAGGGTATCGAAGGCATGGCAGGCGAAGAGATAGACGGCTTCGGTGGAGATCGGCGTGCGGGCGATGGCCGGGCCGCGCATGATGCTGCCGATTTCGATCACGCCATGCGCCGGATCGATCCGCATGAAGGACTGGCGGCCCTCGGCGCGGCCGCTTCGCTGATCGACCACCGCGAAGGCGAGCGGATCCTCCGACCGGCTGGCCTGCGCCAGCGACTGCGCATAGGCCTCCCTGCTTTCAGGCGGCGATTCGAAGAGGTAGCGGAAGCGGTCTTCCATGCCAGGGGCCACCGCGGCGGCGTAGAGGCCATCGCCATGCCGCTCGGCATCGAGCGGTTCGAGCCGGCAATAGCGGCCCTCCAGCATCACCGGTTCCGGGCGCGCCACGCCCGCCCAACGAGAGAGATCGGCGCGGGTTTCGACGCTCAAGGCTCAATCACACGCGCAGCCGGGGGTGGGGCCGTCATCATCGCGCACGACATGATGATCGATCCATTCCGCCACCAGCCGGCGCGCTTCGTCGATCGACGCCTCCGGATGATGGATGCGGTAGAGCGTAGTACAGGCGCGGAAGGAATCCATATCCCCGTTTCCGCAGCCCCGCAGCTCACGGTAGGCGGTAACGACAGCACGCTCGCAGCGGCGAGCGATGGTGCTGATATCGCGCCCCATCCTGATCCAGACCCCTTCTCATACCCTGATCGGCAGCGAACTGCCGCTTCCCGAGGCTTACCACCAAGCCTCAAGGTGAGTCTCGCTTTTACTGGCAGCGCGGGGGGCGATCAAGGCAGGGCCGCCCGGCGGCAGGGCAGCCACGCGGCTGTCCTTGCGGGAAACGCCCAAGCCGCTAGAACGGGCGGAGGTGCAAGTGGAGCGTAGAATGACGGTACTGTCCCGCAAACTGGCCGGGCATGCGAGCGACTGGGACCGCGACGCGGCGATGACGGCGGCGCGCATCCTGCTCGAGATCAAGGCCATCAACTTCCGGCCCGAGGAGCCCTATACCCTCACCTCCGGCTGGAAATCCCCGGTCTATATCGATTGCCGCCGCATCATCTTCTACCCCCAGGCGCGCACCAAGATCAGCCAGCTCGCGGTGGAGAAAATCCAGCGCAATATCGGCTACGAGACGATCGAGGCGATCGCCGGCGGAGAGACCGCGGGCATCCCCTATGCCGCCTGGATCGCCGACCGCATGGGCCTGCCGATGTCCTATGTGCGCAAGAAGCCCAAGGGCTTCGGCCGCAATGCCTTGATCGAGGGCGATGTGCCCGAGGGTAAGGAGACGCTGCTGGTCGAGGATCTGACGACCGACGGGCAATCCAAGATCCGCTTCACCCAGAGCCTGCGGGAGGCCGGCGCGCTCTGCCATCATGCCTTCGTGGTGTTCTTCTACGGCGTCTTCGAAGGCAGCATCGAGACGCTGGCCGAGAACGACATCTCGCTGCATTACCTCACCACCTGGTGGGACGTGCTGGAAGCCTGCCGCGAGCGGCCCTATTTCCCCGAATCCGCGATGGCCGAGGTGCACCGCTTCCTGGAAGCGCCGGCCGCCTGGTCCGCCGCGCGGGGGGGAGCGACCTCCAACCGCGCCAAGCCCGAGGAAGGCTGAAGCCTGAGCGCCGCCACAGCGCATGGCAGCCAAGGTTTGACAGGAAGCCGGGCGCCGCCTAAGAGGCGCCCCCATTGCCGGGAATGTGGACGGGGAGCGGCCTTCCGCCCTCCGCCCCGCCACCCAAGGCGGCCCCGCCCCGCGCGGCGGCCGCTGCTCCCTTTCGATCAGCGATCATCGGGAGCCGGGATGGACTACTGGCGCCATTGTCGAAGGAGCTGCGCATGACCAAGCGCACGGAATCGAAGTTCAAGATCAACCGCCGCCTCGGCGTCAATCTCTGGGGCCGCGCCAAATCCCCCGTCGCCAAGCGCGACTACGGCCCGGGCCAGCATGGGCAGCGCCGCAAGAAGCCGAGCGATTACGGCGTGCAGCTGATGGCCAAGCAGAAGCTCAAGGGCTACTACGGCAATATAAGCGAGAAGCAGTTCCGCAAGTATTATGAGGAGGCGGTGCGCCGCAAGGGCGATACCTCCGAGAACCTCATCGAGCTGCTGGAGCGCCGGCTCGATACCGTCGTCTATCGCATGAAGCTCGCGGTGACGCCGTTTGCCGCCCGCCAGCTCGTCTCCCACGGCCATCTGCTGGTCAACGGCCGTCGGGTGAACATCGCCTCCTTCCTCGTCGCCAATGACGACGTGATCGAGGTGCGCGAGAAGTCCAAGCAGATGGCCGCCGTTCTGGATGCCGCGCAGAGCGGCGAGCGCGATGTGCCGGAATATATCGAGGTGGACCATCGCGCCATGAAGGGCCGCTATCTGCGGGCGCCGAAGCTCGCCGACGTTCCCTTCCCCGTGCAGATGGAGCCGAACCTCGTCGTCGAATTCTATTCGCGCTGATATCCGGCCGAACGAGGCTACGAAAAAAGGGCGCCCAGACCGGGCGCCCTTTTTTTATTCGGGAGAAGGACGCATGGCAGAGAGAATCGAGACGGCGCGGCTCTCCCTCCGCCGCTTCACACTCACGGATGCTCCTGCTCTCTTCGCCCTGATGAGCGATGCGGAGACCATGCGCTACTGGTCCTGCCTGCCCCACCGGACGATCGCGGAGACCGAAGCCTATCTGGCGGAGACGATTGCGGCGGTCGAGGACGGCAGAGGAGATGATTTTGCCGTCACCCTCGCCGGCATGCTCATCGGCAAGGCGGGGCTATGGCGCGGCGGCGAGATCGGCTTCCTGCTGGATCGGGCCCAATGGGGGCGGGGCTTCGCGTCTGAGGCAGTGCGGGCGGTGATCGGACGGGCTTTCGCCCGCGGTGCGACCACGATCACCGCGGATGTCGATCCGCGCAATGCCCGCTCGCTCGCCATGCTTGGCCGCCTCGGCTTTCGCCCAACGAGCGAAGCCAAGGCGACCTTCCGGCTCGGCGATGAGTGGGTGGATAGCGTCTATCTCACCCTACACCGCCGCGATTACGGGACGTAGTAGCCCGGAGGCGGCGGCGCCGGCGCGTAATAGACGGGCGGCGGAGGCGGCGCGTAATAGACCGGCGGGGGCGGCGGCGCGTAATAGACCGGCGGCGGCGGAGCGGCATAGACGGGAGGCGCGAGCGCACCCCCGACCGCGGCGCCGACGGCGAGGCCGAGGAGACCGCTCGCAATGGCGACACCGGGGCCTGGGCCTTCGTAGCCATGCCATCCACCGTGCCAGCCGTCACCATGCCAGCCATCACCGTGCCAGCCGCGCCAGCCATCCGCATGCGCAGAGCTGGCCAGAGCGAAGGGAGAGGCCAAGCCAGCCGCCAGAGCCATGACCGCCACACCGCGAGCAAAACGCGAAGGCGAGAGGAACCTCATCTCTGATACTCCTTTTGGCGCGAGTATCGCCGGGGTTTGTAACAGCTTGATTGCGCCCCGACCCGTCGCCAGTTCTTGATCATCAAGCTAGGCACTCGATGCGTTCAATCTAGGGCAGGCCTGGCACAATCCCGCCGCATTGGCGTGAGGACCGCAATGCGCGCCCTGCCCCTCAATCCGCGAAGCGGCCGACCGGAACCCCGCGCAGCCCGGCATCGAGCCGGAACAGCCCGCCCCCCTGCGGGAAGGCCGCCCGCTTCTCAGGCGTCGCCGCGACCGCACTCGTGATATAGAGCGTCTCGCCGACGAAGCAGGGCATCGTCATGTTCGGCACCGGCATGGCGATCTTCTCGACGATCCGGCCATCCGGCGCGAAGCGGTTGATCACCCCGACGCCGGAGCCCGCCGACCAGTAGAAGCCCTCCACATCCATCGCCCCGCCATCCGGGCGCCCCTCCTCGTTCGATACCTCGGCCAAGCGCCGGCGGTTGGTGATGGCGCCGGTCTCGGCATCGAAATCCCAGGCATCGAGCCAGGGCCCGCGCGTATCGCTATGATACATGGTGCGGCCATCGGCGCTCCAGGCGAGGCCGTTGGAGTTCTTGAGCCCGGAGACCTTCACCTCCACCTCGCCCTTCGGGGTGATACGGTAGAGGTTGCCGGTGGCGAGGCCATCCGCCCCTTCATTGATAGTGCCGACCCAGAAGCAGCCATCCGGCCCCACCTTGCCATCATTCAGCCGGTTGGTCTCAGGCTCGGAAATCGCCGTCAGCGGCTCAAGCCGGCTCGACCGCAGATCGAAGAACATGAGCTTCTGCTTCTGGCAGACCAGCAGCCGGCCGGAGCGGCAGAGGCCGAGGCTGCCGAGCACTTCCGGCAATTGCCAGGTCTCGCGCTCGCCGCTCTCCGGCGTGTAGCGATGCAGCCGCCCGTTCGGAATATCGCAGAAGTAAAGCTGGCCGGCCGTCTCGTCCCATACCGGGCTTTCGCCCGTGCCACACCGGCTGTCCCAGACCAGTTCCACCGCGCGCTCGACCATCGGAAGCCTCCCCTGCCGCTTCGCCGCCACCGGCCTTGCCGGCGCGCCGCTCATGCAAGGGATATAGGCAAGACCTCAGGCAGCGTCGACCTTCACCCGGTCTCGCGGGGAGCCGGGGCGATCCTGCTCCGGCACCGAGGGGTCGTTGCGCACCAGCGCCTCCAGAATGGCCTGGCGAAGGTTTTCGAGCTTGCGCTCGTTCTGCACTTTGAGGCCGAAAACATCCTTGATGTAGAACACGTCGATCGCCCGCACCCCGTAGGTGCTGACATGGGCGGAGGCGATCTGCATCCCCTGGTCGGTGATCGCGGCCGTCACGTCATGCAAGAGGCCCGGCCGGTCCCGGCCGTTCACCTCGACCACGGTATGGGTGTTGGAGGCGTGATTGTCGATCACCACGCGCGGCGGCACGTGGATCGCGCGCATGCGCTGGCCGAGCAGCGCCTCGGAGAGGCCCTTGATCTCCTTCTCCATGCGCAGGCTGCCGGACAGCGCCTGCTCGATCAGCACCGAGAGCCGGGCCAAGCGCTGGGGGGAGGCGAAGATGCCGCCATTGGCATCCTGAATCCAGAAGGTATCGAGCGCCATGCCGTTAGTGAGCGTATGGATGCGGGCATCGACGATGGAGGCCCCGGCGATCGCCAGCGCGCCGGCGATGCGGCTGAAGAGGCCGGCATGGTCCGCGGCATAGACCGTCACCTCCGTCACCGCGCGGTTATGCAGCACCTCGTGCTGCACGCTGAGCGGCGCCTGGCGGGAAGCGGCATCGCGGATCATGCGGCCGTGCCGCTCATGCGTCGCCGGATCGAAGCTCAGCCAATAGGCGGGATAGCCGAGGGCGAGGAAGGTCTCGATATCCTCGGCCGTCCAGTCGCTCAAACGCTCCGCCGCCGCTTCCTTGGCGCGGGCGACGCGCACATCCCGCTCGGTGGTGGCGAGGCCGCCGGCCAGCACTTCGGCGACGCGGGTGTAAAGCTCGCGCAGCAGCGTCGCCTTCCAGCCGTTCCATACCTTGGGCGAGACCGCCCGCATATCCGCCACCGTCAGCACCAGCAGCAGCTTGAGGCGCTCGGGGGATTGGACGGTATCGACGAGATCGAGGATGGTCTTGGGATCGTCGATATCCCGCTTGAAGGCGGTCTGGCTCAGCAGCAGGTGATGCAGCACCAGCCAGGAGACCATCTCGGTCTCCTCCGCCGAAAGGCCGAGCAACGGGCAGATGGTGAGCGCGAGTTCCGCGCCGAGCACCGAATGATCCCCGCCCCGGCCCTTGGCGATGTCATGCAGCATGACGGCGGTATAGAGCGCGCGGCGCGATTGCAGGTGATCGACGAGGGAGGAGGCGACGGGCGCGGCCTGGGCAAGCTCGCCCCGCTCCAGCGCGGCGACGACGCGCAGCGCCTCGATCGTATGCTCGTCCACGGTGAAGACGTGGTAGGTGTCGAACTGCATCTGCCCGACGATGCGCGCCCAATCCGGCACGAGGCGGCTCAGGATCCCGGTCTCGTTCATGAGGGACATCCAGCGCGCGCCATCGGAGCGGCCGGTCTCGTGATCCTTGCCGCAGAGCAGATCGAGGAAGATCCCCATCGCCTTCTGATCACGCCGCAGCTGGATCGTCATGCGTTCGTGGCGGATCATCGCGCGGAGCGCGAGCGGATGGACGCGCAGATGCCGATCCCGCGCGAATTGCAGAAGCCGCAGCATCACGATCGGCGTCCTCGCCGGCGCATCGGGGTCGGCGAAGAGCAGTTGCCCATCGGCCAGGTGCAGCCCGGCATCGAGCATGGCGCGATCGGTCGGCGCCACCAGGGCGGGGGAGCCACGGGCCACCCGCACGATCTCGGGCTCCAGCACATGGGTCAGCCGGGCGACATCGCGGGCGGTGAGGAAGTAGTGGCGCATGAAGCGCTCCACCCCATCCTGCACGCCATGGCGGGTATAGCCCATGCGGGCGCCGACGATCGGCTGCAGGTCGAAGGTCAGCCGCTCTTCCGGGCGGCCGGCGACGTAGTGCAGGTGGAAGCGCACGGTCCAGAGGAAATCGAGGGCGCGGCGGAAATGGCGCGCCTCCCGCAGGGTGAGCATGGGGCCGTAGGGGCCATCCTTGGCCAGCAGTTCCTCGATATCCTGAATGTCGAAGACATAGGCCGCGATCCAATGCAGATAGTGCAGATCGCGCAGCGCGCCGCGCCCTTCCTTGACGTTCGGCTCCACCAGGAAGGGGCTGTCGCCATAACGGCGGTGGCGCGCCCCGCGCTCCGCCTGCTTGAGGCGGATGAATTCGCTCGCCCCCACGGCGGCGCATTCGGCCTTGAACCGCTCGCGGAATTCGCGAAAGAGCGGCTCCTCGCCGGCGAGGCACCGGGCATCGAGCAAGGTTGTCCGCACCGTCGCATCCGCTCGCGCTTCCGTCAGGCATTCGGCGATCGAGCGCGTCGCATGGCCGACCTTGAGCCCGAGATCCCAGAGGAAATAGAGCATGAACTCGACGGCGGCGAGCGTCTCCTCGGAGGGGTCCGCCTCGGTGAGGAACAAGAGGTCGATATCGCTGAAGGGGGCGAGGAAGCCGCGGCCGAAGCCGCCCGTCGCCACGATCGCCATGCGGTCCGGCGCGTTCGGCCGCGCGGTGCCGGTGGTATAGGCCATCAGCGCCTGGACCACGCCATCCATATGCGCCGCAAGCGTCGCCGCGGCGGCAAGGCCGGTCATGTCTTCCCGCTCGAAGGAATTCTGCAACTGGTGCTGCAAGCGGGAGAGATGGCGCCGGAAGGCCGCGAGCGCCTGATCGCGCGGGACCGCGCCATCGGACGCCGCCGCGATCTCGGCCAGGGCTTCCGTCAGGGCGAGGCTGGAAGAGTGGGTCTGAGGCGAAAGGGTCACGATGAGTCAGAATCCGCGGCAGAAGCAAAAGAGGCGAGGTCTTTGAGGCGAAACAGGCAGTCCAGTGCCTCGCGGGCGGTCATTCCTTCGGGATCGATATCCGCGAGGGCCTGGCGCAGCGCATCGGGCTCCGCCAGCGGCCCGCTGGCGGCCAGCCCGCCATCATGAGGCGCGTTGGCGGCTGCGAACAAGGGCAATTCAGCAGAGTGGGTCAGAGGACCGGCTTTTTCGAGGCTGGCGAGCAGCGCGCCGGCACGGCGAACCACCGGCGCCGGCACGCCGGCCAGTGCCGCCACATGCACGCCCCAGCTGCGCCCCGCCGACCCTGGTGCGACCTCGTGCAGGAAAATGACGCTGCCCTTCCAATCCTTCACCCGCATCGTCGCGGGCTGAAGATGCGGCATTATGCCGGACAATCGGGCCAATTCATGGAAATGCGTGGCGAAGATCGCACGGCAGCGGATTGTATTATGCAGGGCCTCCAGCACCGCCCAGGCGATGGCGAGGCCATCCAGCGTCGCCGTGCCGCGCCCGATCTCGTCCACCACCACGAGGCTGCGCGGGCCGCCCTGGTGGAGGATCGCCGCCGTCTCCGTCATCTCGACCATGAAGGTCGAACGGCCGCGCGCCAGATCGTCCGACGCGCCGACGCGGGAGAAGAGCCGATCGACGATGCCGATGCGCGCCTCCTCGGCGGGCACCGGCAGCCCGGCCTGGGCGAGAATGACGATGAGCGCGTTCTGCCGCAGGAAGGTCGATTTGCCGGCCATATTGGGGCCGGTCAGCAGCATCAGCCGCTGGCGGGGCGAGAGGTCGCAATCATTCGGCATGAAGGCTTCCCGCCGGCCGGCGAGCGCCGCCTCCACCACCGGATGCCGGCCGGCGCGGATGAGGAAGGCCTCATCCTCCGAGACCTCCGGGCGAGACCAGCCGGGGCTTTCGGCGAGCCGCGCGGCGGCCTGGAGGACATCGACCTGGGCGAGCGCCGCGGCGCAATCCGAAATCGCCCCACGCGCGGCCACGACCTGCGCCACCAGCTCCTCGAAGACCGCCCGCTCCCGCGCGGCGGCACGTTCGGCCGCGGCGGCGATCTTGCGATCGAGTTCGGAGAGTTCGGTCTCGCTGAACCGCGCCCCGGCCGCGAGGCCCTGACGCAGGATCAGCTCCGGATAGGCGCGCAGCTTCTCGGCCGCGGCGGCGGGCACCTCGATGAGATAGCCGAACTGCGCGTGATGCTTGATCTTGAGATTGGGCACGCCGTAGCGCGTGGCATAGGCCGCCTGGAGATCGGCGAGGATCTGGCGCTGCTCGTCCCGCAGGCGCCGTTCGGCATCGAGCGCCGCATCGAAGCCCGGGGCGATAGCCCGCCCATCTTCCAGCCGGGCAGGCGCCGGATCGGCCAGCGCCTGGCCGAGCAGGGCCGCGAGATCGGGCAGCGCGGTGACCTGCCGCCGCGCTTCCCGCAGCAGCCGGGGGGCATGCTCGGGCAGACGCTCCCCGAGGTTTGCGGCGGTTCGCAAGGCGCCGCCGATGGCGGCGAGATCGCGCGGGCTCCCCTGCCCGAGTGCCACGCGAGCCAGGGCGCGGGCGAGATCGGGCACCGCGCGCAGATCCTGGCGCAGCGCCTGGGCACAATCGGCTTCGACGGTGAGGAAGGTCCAGGCATCCTGCCGCGCGAGAATCGCCTCCCGATCGGTCAGCGGCGCATGCAGCCAACCGGCGAGCAGCCGCGCGCCACCCGGCGTCAAGGTCCGCCGGATGGCGGCGAGCAGCGTATGCTCGCCCCGGCCGCCCTGGCGGCTCTCACTGATATCGAGGCTCGCGCGGGTCGCCGCGTCCATGGCGAGCACGCAGCGCTCGCCCTGCGGCTGCGGCCGCGCCAGATGCGGCAGCTTGCCGGCCTGGGTGAGGCGCAGGTAATCGAGCGCGGCGGCGGCGGCCTGCGCTTCGAGATCCGCGAAGGTGCCGAACGCATCAATGCTGGCGACGCCGAAGACCTCGGCCAGGCGTGCCCGCGCATCCTCGGGCTTCGGCCAGCCAGGCGGGCCATCGGCGGCGCGGCGGTCCTCGAAGGGGCCGAGGGCGAGCGCCGCATCGGCCAGAACCTCCGCCGGATCGAGCCGGCCGATGAGGCCCGGCAGCTCGCCCAAGCCGATCTCGGCGGTTTCGAACTGCCCGGTCGAGATATCGAGCCAGGCGGCGCCGATCCGCCCACCACCGCTTAAGGCCCGGCCGCGGGGCGCCGGCTCGGCGCAGAGGCATAATAGAAGATTGGGCTGCGCGGCCTCCAGCAGAGCCTCTTCGGTGAGCGTTCCCGGGGTGACGATCCGGGTGACGGCGCGCTTGAGCGGCCCCTTGCCGGACCGCGCCTTGGGGTCTTCCATCTGCTCGGCGAGAGCGACCCGGAAGCCGCGGCGGATGAGGCGGGCGAGATAGGCATCCCGTGCATGGACCGGAACGCCGCACATCGGGATCGGCTGGCCGTTATGCTCCCCCCGGGCGGTGAGCGCGATATCGAGGGCAGCGGACGCCGCCTCGGCATCGGCGAAAAACAGCTCGTAGAAATCCCCCATGCGAAAAAACAGCAAGGCGTGGGGGTGATCCGCCTTCATGGCGAACCATTGGGCCATGGAGGGCGTGGCCCCAGCGGCACTCGGTATCTGCATCTCGCTCCGTCTGGCCTCGCCGGGCCGAAGCTTGCCCCGGACGGCGGGCGACCGACCCTCGGGCTACTCCGGATTAAGGAAATCACCCCCATCGGACCGAGCCCGAGAAGGCTTTGCCCTTCTAGCCGAAACGCCGCCGCGCAAGCTACTCCGCACGACACAATTACGAATAAATCCTCTTGGCTCTGGCCGGCACAGCGGCCGGCAGGCCAGACCCTGCCGCGCCCACTTGGCGGCGGCGCGCAGAGCGGCTCACAAGGGTTTTCCCCTTAACTCATAGTATTGAACCAAGGCACAAACAGATATCCCGACAACATCTTCTCATAACAAAACTTAGACCTCAGTTTTTTTATGTATCTTTGCCAAATTTCTGCGGGTTCTTTATCTCGAACGAGAAATAAACGATTGCCTAAGCCTAAAGATTATGGACAATGGTTAAGGATTGTTCATGTGATGGCTTTAATTCGTATTTCCAGGGCCGCGCGGCGCGGCCGTGATTTCCCTTAGACTCGGCGGTGAGGCATGTGCGCAAGTTTTTGTAGCGGCACACGAATTTTGACGGCCCGCGGGCGCGTTCGGGTGGAAGCCCTCCGGCTCGGTGATATGGTCGTCACCGTCGCCCACGGGCTCCAGCCGGTGCGCTGGATCGGGCGGCGGATCTACAATTACAGTTTCGTCAGGGCCAATCCGAATGCGCTGCCGGTGCGCATCAAGCGCGGCGCGCTGGACGATAACATGCCCTGCCGCGATCTCTGCCTCTCTCCTCTGCACAAGGTCTTGATCGACGGCGCGCTGATCCCTGCCGGCGCGCTGGTCAATGGCAGCTCCATCGCCTATTGCGAGGATCTCGACCCGATCGAATACTATAATATCGAAACCCCCCAGCATACCGCCGTCCTCGCCGAGGATCTGCCGGCGGAAACCTATGTCGATCGCGGGGACAGGGCCATGTTCATGATGGCCCGCAGCTCCAAGCTCACCACCATTCCGCCGGCCGCCGCCTGGGCCGCTTGCGCGCCGATCGTCGTTTCCGGCCCGGTGGTGGAGCGGATCAAGGCCCGCATCGCGCTGCGCGCCGGGATCATCGAGGCGGATCTGATGGATCGCCCGCAGGATGGGCGGCTGGAAGGCCAGGTCGAGTGGGTGGATCATCGCCAGCTCTGCGGCTGGGCCTGGCTGCCCGACCATCCGACCGAAGCGGTCGTCCTCGAAGTGGTGCGCGAGGGCGAGGTGATCGCGATCTCGATCGCCGACCATTTTCGCGGCGACCTCGCCCGCCTCGGCATCGGCAACGGCTATCACGCCTTCCACATCGAATTGCCGACGCCGCTCGACCCGCTGACGCTGCATCGGCTGACGCTCCGCCGCGCCGCCGATGGCAAGCCCCTCACCGAGACCCCGCTTGAGGTCAAGCCCTTCGCGCCCTCCTCCGCGCTCGTCGGGCTCGATCTCTCGCAACTGCTGGCCAAAGCCGATCTGTCCGAAGCCCGGCAGGTGCTGGTCTGGCTGGAACAGGAAGTCTCCAAGCTGCGGATCTATCTGTCGGACGACAAGCTCTCCGCCACCCATTTCCTGGCCGATGCCCAGGCCGCCCTCGGCACCGGCGGCGAGGCGCGGGGGCTCAAGACCTCAAAACGCGCCTGAGGCCGCCCGCTCCTGTCGTCAAGCCGCGCCGCCTCGGCTATGCAGGGCGGAGCGGGCCGGTAGCGGCGCCGCGTGACGCGAGCGAGCAGGTGTGGCCATGGCCGGCGATGTCCCCCCAACCTTCGCGACCGGCCCGGGCTTTCTCGGGCGGCCGCTCTCCGGCCCCGGGCCGAGCTTCACGGTCGCGGGGATTCCACTCGATATCGGGGTGACGAACCGGGCGGGCGCACGCTCGGGCCCCGGGGCGATCCGCAGCGCAAGCCGCATGCTGGTGGATGGCGACCACCCGCATTTCTGGACGGACATCGGCGCGATGCCGATCGCCGATATGGGTGATTTCGCGATCGCCCTCGGCGATCTGCCGGCAAGCCTCGCCAAGATCGAGGCCCAGGCCGCGCCCATCCCCCATCTTCTGGCCATGGGCGGTGAGCACGGGATTACGCTGCCGCTGCTGCGCGCGCTCCGCAAGCGGGAGGGAAGGCCCCTCGCGCTCCTCCATTTCGACGCCCATGCCGATACCTGGGAGGATAATTTCGGGCAGGTCTATGGCCATGGCTCGGTCTTCTACCACGCGATCAACGAAGGCCTCGTCGATCCGCGACGGATGATCCAGATCGGCATCCGCTCCCCGATCCAGCGCGCGGTCTATGACTGGACGCTGAGCCAGGGCGTCACCGTGCTCTCTGCCCTCGATCTCCATATGGGCGGGATCGAGCCTGCGGTGCGGCGCATCCGCCAGATCCTCGGCGGCGATCATCCCGCCTATCTCAGCTTCGATGTCGATTGCCTGGACCCGGCTTTCGCCCCCGGCACCGGCACGCCGGAAATCGGCGGTCTCGCCACCTGGCAGGTTCAGGCGATCCTGCGCCAGCTCACCCAGATCCCCTTCATCGGCATGGATGTGGTGGAAGTGCTGCCGGCGCATGATGTGAGCGAGATCACCGCGCTCGCCGCCGCCTCGGTCATGTGGGAATATCTCGCCCTGCTCGGCCGGCCGAGCGACTGACGCGCCCTTGCCCGACATCGCCGGAGCCCGCCTATGCGCAATCTGCTGACCGACGTGCCAGGCCTCGCCGTGGGGCATGCGACCGATCTCGCCCTCGGCTCCGGTGTCACCGCCATTCTGTTCGACACCCCGGCCACCGCCTCCGTCAGCATCCTCGGCGGCGCGCCGGGCGGGCGCGAGACGGGCTTGCTGGAACCCGAAATGACGATCGAGCAGGTGGATGCGATCGTGCTCTCGGGCGGCTCCTGCTTCGGCCTCGATGCGGCGGGCGGCGTGCAGGCCTATCTGCGGGCCGCGCGGCGCGGCACGGTCTTCGCCGGGCTGCAGGTGCCGATCGTACCGCAGGCCATCTGTTTCGATCTGCTCAATGGCGGTGACAAGGATTGGGGCTATTACAGCCCCTATCGCGAACTCGGCCAGGCCGCGGCGCTTGCCGCGAGCGACGGCGCCTTCGCCCTCGGCTCGGTCGGCGGCGGCACGGGGGCGACGACGCCGCTGGTCAAGGGCGGCCTCGGCTCCGCGAGCGCGGAGACCCGCACCGGCTACCGGGTGGCGGCGCTGACGATCGCCAACCCGGTCGGCAATCCGCTGATCGGGCAAGGGCCGCATTTCTGGGCGGCGCCATTCGAGCAGGGGCGCGAATTCGGCGGGCTCGGCTGGCCGCCGCCGCCCTGGCCGCCGGACGCGCTCTCCCCCATCCTCAAGGGCATGCCGGCCGCCGGCAGCGCGGAACGGCCCGCGACCGCGACGACCATCGGCCTCATCGCCACCGATGCGCCGCTGACCAAGGCGCAGGCCAAGCGGCTCGCCATCGCCGGGGGTGACGGCCTGCCCCGCGCCCTCCACGGCAGCCATCTCCCCTATGACGGCGATACGCTCTTCGCCGCCGCGACCGGGCAGGGCGCGCCCATCTCGCCGCAGGAGCTGACGTTGCTTTGCCATGCCGCCTCGATGGTGGTCGCCCGTGCGATCGCCCGCGGGGTCTATGAGGCGACCGCCCTGCCCTCCGCCGGCGCGCTGCCCGCCTGGCGGGATCTCTTCGGCAGCGGCGGCTGAGCGAAGGCCGCAGCCCGCCGGAGCTTGAGGAAGCCAATCTTGTAGGCGTCAGCTTGCGCCATATATAGCCAGCGGCGGTGTTGCTGCGGGCGTCCTCACGCACCCATGCGCGGCATGCTGTGACTGCGATCTATCGCCGTCGTCTCAACGGGATTGGAGCCAGCATGACCGATCAATCGAGCGGCGGGAAAGACCCGGCCGCGCCGGCAAAGTTCGACCCCAATCGCGTTCCCCATATTCCCTATAACCCCGTGCTCCAGGGGCAACCGGCGCTCGTCACCGGGGCCAATTCCGGCATCGGGCGCGCAGTGGCGCTGGGCTTTGCGCGAGCCGGCGCCGATGTCGTCGTCAACTACGTGACGAACCCGGAGAGCGCTGAAGAGGTCGCGCACGAAATCCAGGGCATGGGCCGGCGCGCGATCGCGGTGAAAGCCGATGTCAGCCGGGAAGACGAGGTCGAGCAGATGTTCGCCCAAGCCGTGCGCGAATTCGGCACCCTGCATATCGTCGTCAGCAATGCCGGGCTGCAGCGCGACGCGCCCATCGACGAGATGACGCTGGAGCAGTGGGAAGAGGTGATCGGCGTCAATCTCACCGGCCAGTTTCTCTGCACCCGCGCGGCGACGCGCGAATTCAAGAAGCGCGGCGTCGTGCCCTCCGTCTCGCTCGCCGCCGGCAAGATCATCTGCATGAGCTCGGTCCATCAGATCATCCCCTGGGCGGGACACGCGAATTACGCGGCCTCCAAAGGCGGCATCCTGATGCTGATGCGAACGCTTGCCCAGGAACTCGCCCCGCATTTCATTCGCGTCAACGCGATCGGGCCGGGGGCGATCCGCACCCCGATCAACACCAAGGCGTGGAACACGCCCGAGGCCTATGCCGATCTCATGACCCTCATCCCCTATAAGCGGATCGGCGAGCCCGATGATATCGCGCAAGCGGCGGTCTGGCTCGCATCCGACGCCGCGGACTATGTGACGGGCGCGACCCTCTTCGTGGATGGCGGTATGACGCTCTACCCCGGCTTTGCGACGGGCGGCTGATCATCGCCATGGCAACCGATCATTACGATATCATCGTCATCGGCAGCGGCCCCGGCGGTGGTGCCCTGGCGCAGCGCCTGGCGGCGACCGGCAAGCGCATTCTCATCCTCGAGCGCGGGGATTACCTGCCGCGCTCACGCGCCAACTGGGATTCGAAGACGGTCTTTGTGGATGGCGCCTATCAGGTGAAGGATATCTGGTATGGGCGGGACGGTAGCCAGTTCAATCCGGGCCTGCACCGCTTCGTCGGCGGCAATTCCAAAGTCTATGGCGCTGCGCTCTTTCGCCTGAGGGAACGCGATTTCGAGGAGGTTGAGCACAAGGACGGCATCTCTCCCTCCTGGCCGATCCGATACGATGCCTTCGAACCCTATTACACCGAGGCCGAGCGCCTTTTCCATGTGCATGGCAGCCGCGGCGAGGATCCGCTGGAGCCCCCGGCAAGCGCCGCCTATCCGCACCCCGCCGTCTCCCATGAGCCGAAGATTCAGGCGCTGAACGACAGCATGGCGCGGCAAGGGCTGCGCCCCTTCCATCTTCCTTTGGGTATTCTGCTCGACGAGACGAACGGCAAGCCGACGCCGACCAGTATCTGCATCCGCTGCGATGCGTTCGACGGTTTTCCGTGCCTGCTCAATGGCAAGGCGGACGCGCAGGTGATCTGCATCGATCCGACCCTGGCCGCCTACCCCAATGTGACGCTCATGACGAACAGCTATGTCACGAAGCTTGAGACGGACGCTTCCGGGCGCCGTGTTTCAGGCGTGGTGGTGGAGCGGTCCGGCGAGACGATCAGCTATTCGGCGGATATCGTCGTCGCCGCCTGCGGTGCCTTGTCCACCGCGCTGCTGCTGCTGCGCTCGGCGAATGACAAGCATCCCGAGGGACTTGCGAACGGTTCCGGCCAGGTGGGGCGGAATTACATCCGGCACAACATGAGCGTTCTCATGGCGCTTCTGAAAGAGCCCAATCATACCGTCTTTCAGAAGACCCTCGCCTTGAGCGATTACTATTTCAAGTCCGACGACTGGGACTATCCGCTCGGGCTGATCCAGATGTGCGCCACATCGCATGCCGAGCAGGTCAAAGGTGAAGCGCTGCCGACTTGGCTGGAATGGCTGCCGGACATGCCGTTCGACAAGATGGCCGAGCACTCGATGGATTTCTGGCTGCAGAGCGAGGATCTGCCGGATCCGAACAATCGGATCTTCTACGACGGCGAACGTGTGGTGCTGGACGTGACCGAGAACAACATGGAAGCGCATCACCGGCTGAAGAAGAAGCTGGAGCGGATCATGAGCGCGGTCGGCGCGCATCCGATCCTGCTGGAACGCCGGCTCTATCTCGGCAAGAACATCCCCCTCAGCGGCACCGCGCATCAGGCGGGAACGGCACGGTTCGGAACGGACCCGGCGACCTCCGTGCTCGATACCGACTGCAAGGCGCATGAGTTGGACAATCTCTATGTCGCTGATTCTTCCTTCTTCCCGTCGATCGGCGCGGTGAACCCGACGCTCACCATCATCGCCAACGCGCTGCGCGTCGCGGATCGCATCAAAGACCGGATCGGCGCATGATCCTCGCCCATGGCGCCGCCCTCGCCGTGCGGTATCTGCTGGTCGTGCTCTTCTTCCCGTTCAGCGCCCTGGACAAGATCCTGAACTTCGACGGGGCGGTGGGACAGGCGCAGAGCCTGTTCAAGGCGAGGCCGATCGCGGTCGGCCTTATCGCGGTGGGGCTGGCGGTCGAAATCCTGATGCCGATCGGCATTCTGACCGGCATCGCGGATCGGCTGGCAGCCTTCATCATGGCCGGCTATTGCGGGGTGACCGCCATCCTCTTCAAGCAGTTCTGGCAGCCGGGCGATTTCTGGGCCAAAGGCCAAAGCAAAGGCCGTGACCTGTTCTGGGACTTTCTGAAGAACTTCTCCCTCGCCGGCGGGTTTCTGCTGATCACCGTCGGCCTCTCGGGCGCAGGCTGTGCCGCTTTCCTCGCTCATCCTCTTGGTTCCAGCCACCCCTATGCCGCTCCCACCTCCTCGAGCCTTGCCGGAGGCACGCATGGCTGAGAAGCCTCGCATTTCCTATTGGCATTTGTGGCGGGACGAAGCGGGCGTCAGCCACCAGAGTTTGTGTCATCTTTCCGAATGGTCGCTGAAGGGCGTGGGTGGCGCGGCACCGCAGTGGAACGACCCCCAGCCACGTTCCGAGGCGACAGTCGTGTTCACCGTGCAACCTGTCGGCTGGGTCGGCGAATGGCATGAGAACCCCGCGCCGCAATGGATCGTCGTGCTCTCGGGCCGCTGGTGGATCGAGGCGATGGACGGCACGCGCATCGAGCAGGGGCCGGGCGAATTCTCGCTCGGCGAGGATCAGAACTGCGTGCCGGATGCGGAAGGCCGGCGGGGCCATCGCTCCGGCACAATTGGTGACGAGCCGGCAGTTTTGATGACCGTGCAACTTCATGTTCCACCGGTCCCCGCACCATGCCACATCAAATAATCGACTGCATCGAAATTCTCGATCCACGCTTCAAGGCGCTCGTTCTGCCGAATGCAGCCTTGCAGCCGCTTGGCGAAGGTTTCGCCTGGCTGGAAGGGCCGGTGTGGTTCGCCGATCAGGACTGCCTCCTCGTCAGCGATCTCCCGAACAACCGGATCCTGCGATGGACGGAGAGCGGCGGCGTTTCGGTGTTCCGCCAGCCGAGCGGCTTCGCCAACGGCCATACGCGCGACCGCCAGGGACGGTTGATCGGCTGCTCGCACCATGACCGCTGCATCACGCGCACCGAGTTGGACGGCCGCGTGACCGTGCTGGCCGATCGTTATCAAGGGAGGCGGCTCAACTCCCCCAATGATGTGATTTGCAAGTCTGACGGGACCATCTGGTTCACCGACCCGCATTACGGCATCAACACCGATTACGAGGGCGGCAAGCAGGAGCCCGAGCTTCCGCCGCGCGTCTATCGGCTTGATCCGGCAGCCGGAAGCCTCACCGTCGTCTCCGACGAGTTTCTAGGGCCGAACGGCCTCTGCTTCTCGCCCGACGAGCGGCTGCTTTATATCGCCGAGAGCGGCCCGCAATTCGCGACCGACCCGGTGCAGCATATTCGCGTATTCGATGTCAGCGAAGACGGCACAAGCCTGCGCGATGGGCGCGTCTTCCATACCGTGACGCCTGGTTTTGCGGATGGGTTCCGCTGTGACGAGGAGGGGCGGATCTGGAGCAGTGCGGCGGATGGTGTCCATTGCATCGACCCGACGGGCCTGCTCCTCGGCAAAATTCGTACGCCGTCCCTCGTCTCCAACCTGACATTCGGCGGCCGAAACCGGAGCCGGCTCTTCCTCTGCGCCTCGCACGCGCTCTATGCCATCTACGTCAACGTGCGCGGCGCCGCCCGCCCGTGACAGTGCAGATCGGCAAGCTTGCGCGGGTGAGCCTCACTGTCTCGGATCTCGATCGGATGATCCGGTTTTACGAGGAGGCGCTCGGCTTTTCCTGCACCGGGCAAACGACGCTCGCGGCGCAGGAGTTGGCGCGCCTCGGCCTCGGCTGCCGCGCCACGCGGGCCTCGCTGCTGCTGGGGCAGCAGGAGTTGGAGTTGCTCTGCCCCGAAACGCCGGGCCGCCCCTACCCGCCGCAGCGGAAGGCGACGGACGCCTGGTTTCAGCATCTCGCGATCGTGGTGGGCGATATGCCGGCAGCCTATGCCAGGATCAGCGCGGAACCCATCACGCCCATCAGCATCGGCGGCCCGCAGGAGTTGCCGCCATCCTCAGGTGGCGTGACCGCCTTCAAGTTCCGCGACCCGGAAGGCCATCCGCTGGAACTGCTGAACTTCCCGCCCGGGGCGGGCGCCACGCGATGGCAGGACAATCCGCATGCGGGCCTGTTCCTAGGCATCGACCATTCCGCCATCACCGTCGCCGATGTGGCGCGCAGCATCGCCTTCTATGAAGGGCTTGGGCTTCGCGTCAGCGCCCGCAGCCTCAACCACGGCGCGGCGCAGGACCGGCTGGACGGCCTCCCCGGCGTGCGGGCGCAGGTTGTGGCTCTGTGCCCGCCCTTGGCCGGAACGCCGCACGTCGAGCTTTTGGGTTACGAGAGGCCGCCTGTCTCCGCATTGGCGCGCCCCCTGCCGACCGCCGATATCGCCGCGGCACGCTTTGTCTTCAGCGTTTCGGCTGCCGCCGAGCCGCACCCGGCGCCTCGGTCAAGCCTCATCCATGACCCGGACGGCCATGCGATCCTGCTCGACAGTGCCGATCCCGAGGAGCACTCTAGCAGGTGATCGCCTCATATTCCGCGGCGAAGCCGAGGAGCCGCGCCTCGCTCCACAAGGGCCCGACGAAGATAAGGCCGAAGCCGGCGCCCGAGGGATAAAGCCCGGCCGGCACCGTTACCCCCGGCAGGCCCGCGATGTTGATCTCCGAGACGGTGGTTTCCTGAATGATCGCATCCGACATCAAGGGCGGCGGCTCGGCCCGCGTCTGCGGCATCACCATCGCATCGAGGCGGTGCGCTGCCATCACGCCATTGAAGACGCGCAGGTAATCCTCCCGCGCGGCGAGGAAGCCCGAAAGGTCGGGCGGCGTCTCATACGCTGCCAGCAGCCGCTCGAACCCGTCGATCTCCCAGAGGTAGGAGAGCGGCCCGGCGCGGTCGAACGGGTCCGCCCCGGCGACCCCGCGCAAGCTTGCCAGCGAATGCACCGGCTGATCGGGGCCGAAGGCCCGCAGGTAGCGCTCCATATCATAGACGACCGATTCCTCGCCCCGCGCGTCATAGGGGAGCACGGTGAGGAAGCGCGCGAGATCCGCGAAGCCGGAGCCCGCGAAAGGATCTTCCACCAATTCGGCGCCGAGTTCGGCGAGGCCCTCGCAAGCTTGCGCGTAAAGCGCGGCCGATTCGGCGGAAAGCGGCGCATGCCGCCAGCCGGGGCCGTAGAGGCCGAGGCGGCGGCCGGCAAGCGCGCCGGGGCGGATGGCGCCGGCATAGCCGCCGAGCGGGCGCTGGCCGATCGCCGCGACCGTCTTGGGATCAGCCGGGGTGTAGCCGGCCAGCACGTCCAGCGCGAGCGCGGCATCCATCACCGTCGTCGCCACAGGCCCCGCGACATCCCGCGTGCTGCCGGCGAGCGGCATGATGCCGGTATTGGGAACGAGGCCGAAGCTCGGTTTGATGCCGACGAGCCCCTGGGCTGCGGCCGGGTTCTGGATGGAGCCGCCGGTCTCTTCTGCCAGGCCGATGACGGCGTAGCCCGCGGCGACGCCGGTGGCGGAGCCCGCGCTGCTGCCGCCCGGCGCGCGCGCAGGCGCGATGGCGTTGCGGGTGGGGCCGGCCCAGCTGTCGTTCGCGTTGGTGCCGCTCGCGCTCAGCACCGGCACGTTGGTCTTGCCGAGGAGCAGGGCGCCGGCCGCGCGCATGCGCTGAACGACCGGGCAATCCCGCGGCGGGAGGAGATCGACCCCGCCGGCGCGGGCGGAGAGCTTCGCCCAGCCGCCGGTGGTGGGCAGGCCCGCCATATCCATCGTGTCCTTCACCAGCACGGGAATGCCGGCGAGCGGGCCGAGCGGCTCCCCGGCCGCGCGGCGCCGGTCGATCTCCCGCGCATCCTCCAGCAGGCGAGGATTGGCGGTGATGACGGCATTGAGCCAGCCATCTTCCGCGGCGATCCGGGCCAAGGATTGCTCCGCCACGGCTTCGGCCGAAATCTCCCGGCGCGCGAGCGCGGCGGAGAGTGTTTGCACCGTCCAGGGTGCGGTCATGCCCGTTTTCTCCGTGCGGTGCCGAGGGCGTCTCTGAGCCCGTCACCCAGCATATTCAGCCCGAAAACCGCCAGCACTATGGCAAGACCGGGGAAAATAGCCATGGCCGGGTCGGTGTACATGTAGGTCTGCGCATCCTTGAGCATGCGGCCCCAACTGGGCGCCGGCGGCTGCGCGCCGAGGCCGACGAAGGAGAGCGCCGCCTCGGCGAGGATGGCGACCGAGAGCTGAATGGTGATCTGCACCACGAGGACGCCGGCGAGATTGGGCAGGATGTGCCGGCCGGTGATGGCGCCGCGGCCACGGCCGAGGGCCCGGGCGGCGCGCACGAAATCCTGCGTCCAGAGCACCGCCGCCGCCGTCTCCGTCACCCGCGCCAGCACCGGCGCGCTCGCGATGCCGATCGCGATCATCACGGTATCGGCGCCGGGGCCGCGCAGCGCGGTGATCATCACCGCTGTCAGCAGCGCGGGGAAGGCGAAGGCGAGTTCCGCCCCGCGCATCACGAGATCCGCGGCCCAGCCGCCCCGCGCGGCGGCATAGAGCCCGGCCGGCACGCCGAGCAGGGCTGCGAGGCCGACGGCCGCGACCGCCACCAGCACCGCGTTCCGCGCGCCGCCCATGATCATCGAGAGGATATCCCGCCCGAAGGGATCGGTGCCGAAAGGATGCGCGAGGGAGGGGCCGGCGAGGCGATGGAGAATGTCGATCGCGGTCGGCGAATAAGGCGTCCAGACCAGCGACAGCGCGGCGATGGCGAGGATCAGGCCGGTGATGCCGCCCCCGACGGCGATACGGCGGTTGATCATGCGCCGATCACTCCGCCGCTGCCGCCGCGAGGCGCGGATCGATCACGGCATTCAGGACATCGACGAGGAAGTTCATGATGATGACGAAAGCGGCGAAGAGCAGGACGAGATCCTGAACGAGGATCAGATCGCGCTCCCCGATCGCTTGAAAGAGCAGCGAGCCGAGCCCCGGCAGGGTGAAGACGGTTTCGATGATGATGGTGCCGGCGAGCAGGAAGGAGGATTGCAGCCCAATGAGGGTGGTGATGGGAATGAGCGCGTTGGGCAGCGCGTGGCGCCAGAGGATGGCGCCCTCCCCCTGCCCTTTGGCGCGCGCGGTGCGCAGATAATCCCGCGCGGTCACCTCCTTCATCGCCCCGCGCACGACGCGGGTGAGGATCGCCGCCTGCGGCAGGGCGAGGGCCATGGCCGGCAGGATGAGCGCGCCGATCGCGCGGCCCGGCGCCTGGCCCCAACCGGGAAAGCCGCCGGCCGGAAACCAGGCGAGATGCACCGCGAAGAGCAGGATGAGGAGAAGCGCCAGCCAGAAATCCGGGATGGCGACGCCGAGTTGCGTCGCGCTCATGATGCCGCCATCGGCGGGCCCGGGGCGCGCCGCCGCCCAGAGGCCGAGCGGCAGCGCGAGGGCGACGGCGAGCAGCATGGCAAGCCCGGCCAGAGGCAGCGTGACCGCCAGTCGCTCTCCGATGAGGGTGGCGATCGGCGCATCATAGGCCGTGCTGCGGCCGAAATCACCGTGCAGCAGGCCGCCGATCCACTGCAGGTAGCGGAGCCAGACCGGCTGGTCGAGCCCGAGCTGGTGGCGGAGGGCGGCCAGCGTATCGGGCCGCGCATCGGGGCCGAGGATGATGAGCGCCGGATCTCCTGGCAGGATCTGCAGCACGGCGAACACCACCAGGGAGGCGAGGATGAGGGCGAGCATCAGCATGGCCGCCCGCCGCAGAAGATAGGTTCTCACCCGCTATCCCTCACGCCGCGCGCCTCTCCGCCCGATGCGCCGCGGCAGGCAGGCCCCCACCGGGCGGCTGCCCTACTTCGCCCAATAGACGCCCGTCACATCGTTGATCGGCATCGGATCGTTCTTCCAGAGCCCGCGCAGCCCCGCCTTCCAGATGCCGATCTTGGGCAGCGCGAAGAGGAAGATATTGGGCTCGTCGGTCGCGAGTTGACGCTGCAACTGCCCGACCAGCGCCTGCTGCGCCGCCGCGCTCGTCGCTGCCACATAGCGCGCGTAGAGCGCATCATAGGCGGCGCTGTGATAGCCAAAATAGTAGTTGCGGCGCGCATAGATATCGAGATCGCGCGATTCGACATGGGCGACGATGGTGGCATCGTAGTCATGCTGCGCGAAGACGGAGGAAAGCCACTTCGCCCATTCCACCGATTGCAGCTTGGCGGTGATGCCGACCTGCTGGAGGTAGGCGGCGATGAGCTCGCCCGAACGCTCGGCATAGCTCGGCGGCGGCAAGGTGAGCGTGAAGGTGAAGCCCCCAGCGAGGCCGGCCTCCTTCAGCAGCGCCCGCGCCTTGGCCGGATCATAGGGATAGACGCCGGTGAGATCGACATAGCCGGGATCGGCCGGCGTGTAATGCGAGCCGATCGGGGTGCCGAGGCCGCTATAGGCGGCCTGCACGATGGCGTTCCGGTCGATCGCATAGGCGAGCGCCCGGCGCACGCGCACATCGTCGAAGGGCTTATGCGCCTCGTTCAGCGCCATCAGCACCTTGCCCTCGGTGGTGCCGATCACGACCGTGAAGCGCGGATCATGCTGGAACTTGGCCACCATCTCGGGGGCGGGGAAATTCGGATAGGCGTCGATCTCGCCGGAAAGCAGCGCCGCGGTCGCCGCCGCCGGATCGGCGATGATGCGGAAGGTGACGGCGCTGAGCTTGGCCGGCACGCCCCAGTAATGCGGATTGCGCACCAGATCGATCTGATCCCCGGGCACCCAGCGGCTGAACAGGAAGGGGCCGGTGCCGACGGGATGGGTCTTGTTCGTCGCGGCCGATTTCGGATCGACCATGACGGCATCGCCCCAGGCCATGTCGTAGAGAAAAGTCGAGGTCGGCTGCTTGAGGGTGATGACCGCTTCGAGCGGCTTGGGGCAGGCGATCTTGGCGATCGGCGCGAAAAGCTGCTTCTGCGCGTTCACGCTATCGGGCGCCATCGCCCGGCCGTAGCTGAACCGGACGATCGAGCAATCGAAAGATGTGCCATCGGCGAAGGTGACGCCGGGCTGCAGCTTGAAATCATAGGTCAGCCCATCGGGAGAGACCGTCCAGCTCTGGGCGAGATCGGGGATGACATGGCCCGCCTGGTCGATCCGCGTCAGCCCCTGGAAGATATTGGCGTAGGTGACTTCCCGAATGGCCGCCGCGGCACCGGCCGTCGGGTCCAGCCCAGGCGGCTCGAGCGGGATAGCAAGGGTCAGCTTGTCCGGCGGGGCGGCGCGCGCCGGGGCGCTGCTGAGCGCGGCGAGGCCGGCGGAGGCGAGAAGCAGGGAGGCGAGCCAGGGAGAGCGGTGCTGCAACGGCCGGTCCTTCATGCGCTATGTCGCAGTGCAGAAGACCATCCTGCCGGCATCTTGCCAAGGTGGTTGATGCCCTCTCACCGCCAAGCCCCGCCGCCGCGGGCAGGCGACGCGGCGGGGGCTGGATGCGCGGGAGGGTTCAGCCCGCCTTGGCGACCCGCCGCCACTGGTGGAGGATGAACTCGGTATAGCCGTTCGGCTGCGCGCGGCCCTTGAACACCAGATCATGCGCCGCCTTGAAGGCCGGCCCATCGAAGCCCGGCGCCATCGGCCGATAGGCCGGGTCCGCAGCGTTCTGCTTATCCACCACCTGCGCCATCCGCCGGAGCGCGGCCTCCACCTCCTCCTGGGAGACCACGCCATGATGCAGCCAGTTGGCGAGATGCTGGCTCGAGATACGCAGCGTCGCCCGATCCTCCATCAGCCCGATGTCATGGATATCGGGGACTTTCGAACAGCCCACCCCCTGGTCGATCCAGCGCACGACATAGCCGAGGATGCCCTGGCAGTTGTTCTCGATCTCCTGGCGGATCTCCTCGGAGGACCAGTTCGCCCCTTCGGAGACGGGAATGGCGAGCAGCTGATCGAGCCCGGACGGCGCGCGGCTGGCCAGTTCCTCCTGGCGGGCAGCGACATCGACCGCATGATAATGTAGCGCATGCAGCGTGGCCGCCGTGGGCGAGGGAACCCAGGCGGTATTGGCGCCGGCGCGCGGATGCCCCACCTTCTGCTCGAGCATTTCGGCCATCCGGTCGGGCGCTGCCCACATGCCCTTGCCGATCTGCGCCCGGCCGCGCAGCCCGGCGGCGAGGCCGATATCGACGTTGCGATCCTCATAGGCGCGGATCCAGGCGGTCGCCTTCATCGCGTTCTTCCGCACCATGGCGCCCGCCTCCATCGAGGTATGGATCTCGTCGCCGGTACGGTCGAGGAAGCCGGTGTTGATGAAGACCACCCGGCCCTCCGCCGCCTTGATGCAGGCGGCGAGGTTGGCGGAGGTGCGCCGCTCCTCATCCATGATGCCCATCTTCAGCGTGTGGCGCGCAAGACCGAGCAGATCCTCCACCCGATCGAACACCCCATCAGCGAAGGCGACTTCCTCCGGCCCGTGCATCTTGGGCTTGACGATATAGACCGATCCCGCGCGGCTGTTGCGGATCGGCCCGCTGGCCTTCAGATCATGAATCGCGATGAGCGCGGTGACGACGCCGTCCATCAGGTTTTCGGGGATCTCCGCGCCGTCGCGGTCGAGGATGGCGTCGGTCATCATATGGTGCCCGACGTTGCGGATCAGCATCAGGCTGCGCCCGGGCAGGCTGAACGTGCCGCCTTCGGGGCTGGTGAAGCTGCGGTCCGGCTCCAGGCTGCGTTCCAGCACGCGGCCGGCCTTCTCGAAACGCGCCGTCAGCGTGCCGCGCATGAGGCCGAGCCAGTTGCGATAGACCGCGATCTTATCCTCGGTATCGACGGCGGCGACGCTATCCTCGCAATCCATGATGGCGCTGATCGCAGATTCGATGACGATATCGGCGACCCCAGCCGGATCAGACTCGCCGATCGGATGGGTGCGGTCGATCACGATCTCCGCATGAAGGCCATTGTGGCGGAGCAGGATGGCAGTGGGCGCTTCAGCCGGGCCGCGATAGCCCGCGAAAGCCTGCGGCCGGGCGAGCGACGCGCCATCCACCAGCAGCGCGCCCGCTTCCACCCAATAGGCTTTGGCCCCGGCATGGCTGCCGGAAGCGAGCGGCGCGATCTCGTCGAGAAACGCCTTGGCGCGCGCGATCACCCGGGCGGCGCGAACCGGGTTAAGCCCCTTGCCGCCACGCGCGGCGCCATCCTCCTCGGCGATCGCATCGGTGCCGTACAGCGCATCGTAGAGGCTGCCCCAGCGGGCATTGGCGGCGTTGAGGGCGTAGCGCGCATTGGTGATCGGCACCACCAGCTGCGGGCCCGCGATGGTGGCGATCTCGGCATCCACCCGGTCGGTGGAAACCACGAAATCCCCCGGCGGCGGCAGAAGATAGCCGATGCTTTCGAGGAAGCGGCGATAGGCCGCCGGATCGCCGAGCCCCTTGTGCTGCCGGTGCCAGGCGTCGATCTCGGCCTGCAGCGCATCGCGCTTGGCGAGCAGGGTGCGGTTTTGCGGCGCCAGATCATGCACCAGGGCGGAGAAGCCGGCCCAGAAGGCGGCGGGATCGACCCCGGTGCCCGGCAGCGCCTCGTTCATGATGAAGGCATGAAGCGGCTGGGCAATCTGCAACTCGCCGGCGGTGACACGTTCCATCTTCGGGCTCCTTCAACTGGCGCGGCGCGAGGCTAAACCGCTCGGCCCCTGGGCGGAAGCGGGCAGCAGCTCGGCGCGCAGAACAGTCCCGCCCCAGGCGATGACCCGATCGGCGCCGACGATATCAGCCTCCTGATGGCTCGCCCCCTTGGCGAGCAGATCGGGCCGCAGCGCCATGATCATATCGAGCAGCGTATCCTCTTCGAGCAGGCAGACGAGATCGACCGCCGGCTGTGCCGCGAGGTCCGCCGCCCGCTCCGCCGCCGGGCGGGCCGGCTTGCCGCCGCCGCCGGGCGGCCCATCGGCATCGATCGCGACGATCAGACGGTCGCAGGCGCCGCGCGCCTGTTCCAGGAAATGCGCGTGCCCCTTGTGCAGGCGTTCGAAACGGCCATGGGTGAAGCCGACGCGCCAGCCCCGGCGCCGCCACCGCTCCGCCTGCTCGATCGCGGCTTCGCGGCTCATGATCTTGCTGCGATTACCCGAATCCGGATCGAGGCGGGCGAGAATGTCATCCCGCCGGGCGACTGCGGTGCCGACCTTGCCGACGACGATGCCGGCCGCGACATTGGCGAGCCGCGCGGCGAGCGGCAGGGGCAGATGCGCGCCGATGCCGGCGGCGAGCACCGCGGCGACGGTATCGCCCGCTCCCGACACGTCATGCACCTCAAGCGCCTCGGCCGGGAAATGCCACGCCTCGTTCGGCAGCACGAGGCTCATGCCGTGCTCCGAACGGGTCACGAGCACGGCGCCGATCGCCCGCCGCGCCATCAGCGCCCGGGCCGCCGCCTCGATCTCGGCATCGCTCTCGGCCGGCAGGCCGGTGACGGCGGCGAGTTCGCGCCGATTCGGCATGATCACATCCGCGCCGGCATAGGCCGCGTAATCCTCGCCGCGCGGATCGACGATGACGCGGCGCCCCATCTCCCGCGCCGCGGCGATGAGCTTGGCCGACATATCCCCGGCGAGCACGCCCTTGCAGTAATCGGAGAGGATGGTGACGCTGGTGGCCGCCATCGCATCCTTGGCGATCCGCAGCAGCCTCTCGCCGATCTTGGGGTGGAGCGGCACCGGCTCCTCGGTATCGACCCGTAGCAGGTGCTGGCCCTGCGCGAGGAAACGCGTCTTGACGGTGGTGGTGCGGCCGCCCTGCACCAGCAGCCAGGGCTCGACCCCGGTTTGCCGGCCGATCAGCGCCGTGAGGTCCGACCCCGCCATGTCATCCCCCACCACCGAGACGAAGGCGACCGCCGCGCCGACGGCGGTGAGGTTGCGCACCACATTGGCAGCCCCCCCCGGCAGGGAGAGTTCGCGCTGCACGCAAAGGACGGGAACCGGTGCCTCGAGGCTGATGCGATTGGCTTCGCCGTAGAAATAGCGATCGAGCATCGCATCGCCGACGACGAGCACCGAAGCGCGGCCGAGTTCCTGGGCGGCCCTGGCCAGTTCCATCGGCGAGGCGTCGGGCAAGATGCGGGGCACGCCATCACGATCCGTCATGCAGGTGACATAGCGGTAATGGAGGCCCGACGGTAGTGGCGCCCGTGCCCGCGCAACCGCCTTGGCCCCTGGCCGGGCGCCCTCCGCCCGAAAGCGGCCCCCATATGACGGTGCCGCATGCGAGGGAGGTTGATCCCCCCGGGCGCGCGTGTTAGATGCCGCCACCCGCCGCTTGGGGGATAGTTTAGCGGTAGAACTCCCGGCTCTGACCCGGGCAGCCTTGGTTCGAATCCAGGTCCCCCAGCCACCTAATCTTTTCAATGACTTACGGCCATTTCGGCGAATGTGGGCTTAGTGCTCCACGTCGCTGATCCACAGTTCAACTTGTGGGGCCGCATGAAAAGCCGCCTGTCCCGCCGAAGCGGGGTCTACTGGTTCCGCAGGCGGGTGCCTGCCCCGCTGGCTCAGAAGCTCGGTCTCTCCGAAGTCCGACGCTCGCTGCATACCCATGATTTCCGTATTGCCCGGGACCGCTTCGCCTCGGCTTGGGCAGCAACCTCAACCGCATTCCGTCACATGGCACTCAATCCGCAACTGCAATCCGCCCAGGCCCGCGCTCTTCTCGATCAACTTCTGAGCGAAAGCGTGCTCGACTCCCCAACCGCCGATGCACTCATCGACTCGCTTGCCGAGGATGACGGGTATGCGGCGGCCTTGCTCAACGGCGCGCTTGTGGAAGCGGCATCCGCCCTACCCGGTGAAGAAGGTGACCGGATCGCGTTGCACTTAGACCGTATCGTGAACCGAGCCGAGGTCCGCATAGCCCGTCTCAAAGCCGCAATCGCGAGTGTGAGGAACGATTTCGCCCGCTATAAGGGCGCGCAAGCCGAAAATCGATTGGCTGAAACGGAGGAAGCCCTGCGCGAAGCCGAGATCGCCCGGAGGGTCGCGGAAGGTATACGGGACGCAATGAAGCCATTAGCCCGGGTGAGCGATGCCGAGTTCACCTTAGAGGCCCCTACCCCGCCCGCTCTCGCCGCTCCACCCCCTAAAAGCCGGTCCAAGCCGAAGATCCCACGCCTGTCGGAAGTCGAGGCGCCCTTCCTTACCGACAAGACCCGTGGTGACGGCTATACGGCCCAGACCGTGGCCCAAACTAAAGCCAGCCTCCGGTTGCTCATGGACATCATCGGCGACAAGCCGTTGAACGAATATACTGGGACGGATGCCGGGCTCTTCCGCGATGCGGTGCTTCGGATGCCGAACGCTCATGGAAAACGTGGGACACACGTACCCGCCCTCGAGGCCATCCGGGAAGCTGATGACCGCGAGACCCGAAGCGGCGAGCCTGTCCCAAGACTGACTATGAAGACAACCAAGCGGCACTTTTCGTCGCTCAGTCAGCTTTGGGAATGGGCCAAGCCCCGCGACTACGTTGAGCGCAACATCTTTCGGGGCTTCACCTTCCAAGGCGCCAAGACCAAACGCGGCACGCGGTCAGATTGGTCGGATGATGATCTCATCCAGCTTTTGGGCTCAAAGTTCTATTGCCTGGGGGTGCCTCACGACAGTGCCGACCGATGGCTCCCGCTCATCGCCATGTTTAGCGGAATGCGCCTTGAAGAGATTGCCAGTCTCCGTCCGGTAGAAGACTTCGAGCTAATAGACGGCTCCCACTGGGTAATGAAGGTCCAACCACATCCGGATGGCTGGACGCCCAAGACCGAGGCCGGCGAGCGCATCGTGCCAATCCACCCGGTTCTAGTAGAATTCGGGCTGATCGCTATCGTCGAGGCACGGCGGCAAGCCGGTGTACCGCGTATGTGGCTGGACCTGTCCCCGAGCGGCCCCGACCAAAAGTATGGCACGGCGTTTTCACGTCGCTTCGGCAAGTTGAAGGACGCGCTTGGTATCGGGTCGGCTGTAACGTTTCACAGCTTTCGCCATAACGTCAGCACCATCCTACGAAACACCACAACGCCTGAAGCCTGGATCGATGCCATCCTCGGCCATGAGGGTGGCGAAGGCCGCTCGATGGGGGCGACGATCTATCTGAAACGGATCGGGCTCGAAAATCTTCGCAGCACGGTTGAGAAGATCGGCTATTCCCAGAAGGTGATGGAGGCGATCCGCTCATAAGGCCACTGGTCCGGTTATCTTCTCTACTCGAACAACCTTTTCGCAAGCCTCCTCAAACTCCTTCCGCCTCACACCATGCTCGCGCAACAGCGCGCCTAATTGCCCCCAAAGATATTCTCGGTCCACCGCAAACCTCGGGAAGTCTAACAGGATGGGGCGAAGTTCATGCTGGGTCAGCGTGTGAATGATCTTAAAAAACTGAACCGCGAGCTTGGCCTCCTGTTCCTCTTCGCGACGGGTTAGCCACATCCCGCCAGGATGCTCAGCGTCCAAAGCACCACCCTGAGCAACCGCGTCTCGCGTAACTCGGATACGGCTCTGAGCCGCTGATGCCAGGTCGCGAACCGGAACGATAACTGCCTGAAGTTGAATCACGTCGCCGCCCAGGAGATCCCCGAGCAAGTCTGCGTAGATCGGCGATTTCAGCACGTATGGACTCTCGGGCGTCGCGTCCAAGATCTCCAAGCCCGCATTCGAAATCGGATCGACGCTGGTCAGCGCTTCGCTAAGTTCAAAGCCTGTATCGAAATCCAGCGCCGTGAAGAGCTGCACCAACAACGTCGTTCCCGCGCGTCCGGTGCCCGTGATGAGGATCTTCTATTTTCGGTTCCTTGATCCCTTGCGGAAACAAGTTCGTCCCAGCCAAGCCAATCCGCCCCCCCCCCCACTTCGAGACTAACCGAAACATCCCCGGACACACGGGTCTGTCAAGCCCATCCCTATCTGAATCGCTCTACCCCGGCGCATCAACTTAAAGACTTCCGAAGATCTTTGAAGTATTCATACACGCCGCGTGTACGGAATATTTGCCCTATACCACGAACTTGGGGTAAGATCAAGAACACTATTCTTGTTTTTTGCCATTCATAGCAAATATATGGCTTTTATACTGACTCTAAATTGTATACGAGTCGCGCACGGCATCGCGATATGCCGAATCCTTTAGTGAAGGAAAACCCCCCGTGGCCAAGCAGGTTGCAAAGAAGGTTGCGCAAGTAGCTCCTTTTGAATTCAATCCCGATGCCGATCCATACGAGCAGGCGGAAGCTTTCGTCGCTATGTATGACAAACGCATCATGGCGGAAGGCTTGCCCGGCTATGATCGGGCACTCTTACCAATGCAGTACTCGCCCGAGCTTTTCTATGTGATGACCCGGGAAAACCAAGGTCGTCTCCTCGCCGCCAACCCGTCGCAACCGGTTTACAACATCTTTCGCGATACCACGCCCCTCCAAGCCCAGCAGATGAATGAGATGCTGATGATGGGTATGGACCCCGACGAGATCCCGCACACGATTCACTGAATGACTGGAGACGCCATGATAGACGAGAAGCGCGCCCGCTTGATTGCGAACTTGCCGGCCTGGCCGAGGAGCCTGGGTGAAGCCCTCGCGGCTGCCTATGTCGGTTTGTCTGTTTCGTCGCTTCGGAGCGAGGTCTCTGCCGGCCGCGCTCCGAAGCCTATCCGCCTTACTCAGAAGCGTCGTGCTTGGCTGCGAGAAGATTTGGATGCCTGGCTAGATAAGCTGGCGGGTAAGGGGGCGCCTGAACCCGTTGTGGCGTCCCAGGACTGGATGGGGGCCTTTGCGCAGTTTGAAGCGAACGGTGCGACGGGAAAGGCGCGTGGTGCTAAAAAGAGGCCTTAGTTCACGTCTTCGAAATCGAGATCTTCGAGCAGGAGATCTTGCCCACTACGCAATGACTCTACTGTCTCAAGGCCGACAGAGGCCGGCTGATTTCCAATGTTCACCACGACAGTAGGCTTTTCATCGCCAACACGAAAGCCACCCTTGGACTCCAGGTAGAATCTGATTGATTTATGGTGACCGGTTTTCGCGGCATCAACCAGTGCTTGCGAAGCCTCGTCAACTCCGAGTGCAAGGCCGCCAGATATTGCGGCCGCCAGGTCAGGGAGAAAAACCAAGGCCTGCCGGAAAGTCGAACGTGGAATCGCGAGCCGGTCAGCGATTTGTTCCAGCGTCATTCCCTGACGTCCGAGGCGCGCAACCTGCGGCAGCATGGCGCGATATGCAAATGGGTCGGCGGACTCTCCGAGTTCGTCTTGCCGCTGGCGCAACACATGAGGCGCGGGCAATTCTACCCCGTCGGATTGAGCAACTGCCAATGCGGCACGCGCAAGCGTTGATAACGCCCATCCGGGGAGGTGTTCGGGGCCGGTGGGCTTCACTGATGTATCGACGGGAGTCGCCACAAGTGATTCGGTCATGTGGCGTTCCGCCGACTGAGTAGCTCCGCAAGGGCATCGGTCAAGATCATGGCAGTATCATGATCGCACCCGCAATAGCGCTCAAACCACGACATGACCTCGAGCCGGCTGCCATTTTTCCCGACCATCGGGCGGACGGTTGAATCCCAGAACGCCACCAGCTGCTTTCGGTCGCTTGGAACCCGGAACGGTGCCTTCATGAAGGCACCGTCTGCAAAGTGTACCACTTAGATGCCAGCCTGCTCGAGGATGACGCGTTCGGCTTCACCGATCAACCCGGCTGTTGTCAGGTGAGACTTCCATATCTGGCCGCGCTGGCGGATGCAGTCGACGCAATTATCATTGCTCAAGTAGCGGCGTGGGCTTTCGTGGTCGTTTCGGCACCGGTTGCCATGGTCGACATAGGTAAGCGCGGTGGGATCTTTGCGCAAGGCCGTTTGTCGGTTTTGAAGGCGGCGGGCGGTGGATGAGGCGAAGGTTCGTTTGTTAGTCATAGTATTACTCAATTCGTTGGCGGGCCGGGCTGCTTCCCGCCCTGCGGTGTCGAGTAGTTTGCACCCACACTGGCGGCGTTGCTGAACTCTATCGTTGTGATACCCGAGGCGTTCGGATCAATCACATAGTTGCCGTTTTGCTTCATGGCTGTTCCAAGATGAATGGCCGTAAGCAATTTCGCGTCTTGGTAAACCGACTGTGGCAGCCCCCGTGACAAACGAAGAGTGGTCGTGGCGCTTTGCGGGAAGGTGAACGAATGCGTGACGCCCTCGACGTAAAACATCCAAGGTACGTTATCTTTGAACGGTACGTATGTGAAGGTCGTGCCCACAACAATATCGGGTCGCATCGGCATCACGACTGTCGCATTCGCCATCAAGGCGCCCGGCTCATACATACTCATAACACGTGCCAGAAGGTCGTTGTACAGGGCCGTCATTCCTTCCTGGTTGCCTTGCGCAGCGAGCGATTGCGCGTATATCCCGGCCGGATCGTAGAGCCATTGGGTCTCGGTGATCTGCGGCCGGTAGCCGTAGCCGTTGACCGAGCTTTGATCCTTGTAGGCTATATGCGATGTCACGAAGGCGTTGACCGTGCTGTTATCCGAACCGGTCAGTAGCCCCATGCTGAGCGGATTAATCATGTAGAAATTGCGAACCATCTCCGGCGAGAAGGAGATCACCGAATCATAGAAACCCGCGTTGTCAAGCGTGTAGTTGGGAAGCGCATTCCATCTGCTCACGTCCATTGACCAGGACGGAGCTTGTGGGGTTCCCGCATTCACGAGATGGGGCAGTGGGTTTACACGTCCGACGACCGTCACCTGATAGTTGGGAAACAAGCCATCGAGGGGCGGCATGACGCTTCCACCCGTCGCGCTAGGGTAGAACTGGGATGGCGTGGTGTTGATGAAGAACTCGTACCAAGGCCACTGCAGAAAGGACGAAAGTTTGTTGAACCAAGTGCCTTCGTCCGAAAGAAAGTTCGCCCCGGTCGGGATCTCAATTTCCCCATCGAACTCCTCAAACCACGTGGCTAACATCTTCGAGAACGGAATCTTCTGACCGTTGGCAACATTGAAGGTGGTCGTCGATAGGATGCCGCCTTGCTGCGAAGCGTTTGTCGGATCGCCTGCCATGATGTTCGTGTACCAATTCTTCGCAAGGCTTGCGGGTGTTCCCGCAATGAGGCCCTTGTTTTGAGCATCCAACATACCGACACCGCCCACGGCTGCTGCTGCATTGCCGAACAGAAAAGTGAGGTTGTAATAGCCAGCCGTTGCAAAGAAATACCCGAGGTCCGCTCCTTGGATGTCCGTCACGCGTTGGGCTGTACCACCCGTCCATGCTTGGCGCTCGGAAACGTTGGTCACAATGCCCGCCATTACGGTTCCCTTGTAGCCACCGCGAATAGCGCTGATGACGACAAAGGAACGTGGCGTGCTTAGCTGTGTCCAGGTAGGCGAAGAGGTACCACTTGGGCCACCAGGCGACAGCTGAATAGAAAACGTGCCGTATTCGGCGCCGAGGGTTTTGTCCGTTGCGCATGAAAGAAGGTACGCGTTGGCGTCTCCGATGTAGTACTGGCCGCCTTCGTAAGGATAAACCTCGATGCTGAGCCTTACAGCGAAATTGATAGAACTAGACATTAGGTTTCCGGATTAAATCAAGTTTTAATCTGGCCTAGATTGAGCGAGGGTGCTATAGTCCGCCGGCTTTTTGGGGGAGGCATCGATGCGCTACCGCAGCGGCGAACCGGATTACGCAAATCTATGGTTCAAACTGCAATGGGTGCGGCTCGGCGGCAGAGTAATTGGCGGGGTTGGAGCGGTCGCGGTCTTTGTGATTTGGGGTATTTTGAACTTGGTCGGCGGTCAGGATGTCGGTCAAACGTTTTTGAACATTCTGGCCTTTGCGCTGCCCATAGCCTTCATCGTGCTCTGCGTGATGGCGGTGTGGCGGACGCTTTTCCCAAAGCGGCTGAGCGCTAAGTACATCGAGCCAAACCACAATGTCCGCCGCGATCGGATAGAGCCGCGCTTCTGAATTTCCTAAAATTTCTAATAAAATTTTTTGGAAGACGCCTCCTCGCCGATAGAGGCCGGTAGCCGAAGAGGCCCCCGGGGGTCCTCAGATTCACGTCATAGTGGATTTTCTGAGCGGCAGGGACCCCCCCTTGTGACGGGCGTCCGAAACCACCCTCACCATCCCCGCCGGCCCCACCAATGCTAGCGGAGTTGCGCGCGCAAGGCAAGGTGATTCTTTGCAGCCATACAGATATTTTGACGAATGTTGCTGCATCGTCACGCCGTCACGCCGTCACAGACTCATGGCTGCACGCTTATTCATTGTCACAAATCGGCATGCAGCGGCGACGGCGTGACGGCGTGAGAACCTTGACCGCTTGACGGCGTGAGAACCTTGACCACGTGACCGCGTGACGGTGCGATGGTGCGGCTGCATCATGCCGTAATATGTTGCGTATGCGCATCATGCAGACGGACTCCGATCGCGTTTCGAGTCAAGCGCGATGTCGGCGTGAAGGCATGCGCTTCTTAAAGTGCGAATTGTGGACTCCATGTTTCCGAAGCGGTGTATGGTTCTAAAAGACGCTGGTCAGATGGAATCATACGATGGACAAGTGGGTGAGCTATTACCGGGTGTCGACCCAAAAACAGGGGCGCAGCGGCCTTGGGCTGGAAGCTCAGCAAGCCGCAGTCAAGGGCTACCTCAACGGGGGTAACTGGAAACTCATCGCCGAGTTCACCGAGATCGAATCGGGAAAGGTCAACGACCGTCCGCAACTCAAGGCTGCCCTCGCTCGCTGCAAGCTGACCGGTGCAAGGCTGATCATATCGAAGCTAGACCGGCTCAGCCGCGATGCGGCTTTCCTCTTTAACTTGGAGGAGGCCGGTGTTGAGTTTGTCTGCGCCGATATGCCGCATGCGAACAGGTTGACGGTGAGGCTCATGGCCGTTCTAGCCGAGGAAGAGCGGCGGATGATCAGCCAGCGGACCAAAGATGCCTTGGCAGCCGCAAAGGCGCGTGGGATCAAGCTGGGCGGTACACACGACAAGCATAAGGTTGACCCGGCCCTTGGCCGCGCTGCGTTGGCTGAGAGAGCCGATGAGTTCGCCCAGCGGGTCCTACCGGTCATTCGTCCGTTGCGGGATACAGGCGCGTCTCTACGGACCATCGCAGCGTCCTTGACTGAGCAAGGCATCAAGACATCGCGCGGTGGGGCTTGGACTGCCGCAGCTGTCAATGCGGTGCTTGCACGGGCCGCCTAAGCAAAGCCGCTCTTGCGCTCTTGCGCTGCTACTATAGGTGCTGTGCAACGCGAACGGCTAATCTTCGAAGAGCGGCGGCAATCTCGCCCCGCTTTTCGAGAACAAAACGTTGACTTTTACTAATGCTGCCCTGCAGCGATATCACAACCCGATGCAAGACCCGCTGGTCAAAGCGAAACGGGCATTTCTGAAATCAGAGAAAATGCTAATCAAGGCCGAAGAAGACCTCGCGGAGAAGCGCGAAACGCTTCAACGTCTGCGGGAGCGTGCACTCGCAAAGGGTCTGGCACCCACGCCAGACCCACTGAAGAAGGCCATCGCTAAAGCAAAGGCCGAGGAGCGCGAAGCACAATTGGACCTCGGCGTGATCGAGGAGATGATCGACGAGGAACTCGATGATTTCGACCTCATGAAGGCCGCTAAGCTCATGTTCCAAAAGGGCATGATTCCGAACGCGCGCAGCACGACTGAGGCCTTCCAGATGCTCAAGGCATCTCTGCCATCACGGATGAACCCGGCGGAAGTACAGGTCAAGCCGGGCGTCGATACCCCTTACACGACGACCGCGAAGGTTGGCGATGCCATGAAGCCCGAAGGGGTTTCAGCCGATCAGCCGCACGGCGGGAAGCGGCTAACGATCAATGCGACCACTTACACGGCCATTCAAGCATCGGTTTCGGGTATTCGCGAGATGGCGCCCAGGATCAGCGCGGTCGTCGAAACTGAGGCGGGGGATGCTTTGACCGCCATGGTGGGGCAGAAAGTTAATCTCACGCTGGTTGATCTCAGCGACGAAGGGGCGGTGCCTGTTCGTGGCTACGCTATGACAGTGGACAGCGTAAGCCGCGTGGGCGCTGGCGGCACGTACGCAGTTGCGCTGTCCGGTCTTCCCGGCGCGCTGCGGGTGGGTTGACCATGTGGAAAGCGATTTCCATTGACGGCGCCAACGCTGTTCAAATTCACAGATGCAAATATGAGGTGAGCGAGCCGCCGCTCGAACAGTTGGGCGTTAAGGTCCGTGGCGGCATCCCTGGACGGTTGACGGTGCAAGTTGACCCAACGCTTGACCTTGAGCTTGGTGAGCACGTCGTTGCCGTTTATGGCGGACGGGCGGGCACTAACGGAAAGGCCCGAATGAAGCTGGTTTCCAGCGAGACGATTTACGATCCGGGGCGCGGCGAGCAGCGGGTTCTGACATTTGACCATATCGACCACTACGGCTTTGCGTGCGGATGAGCATATACTTTCGAGACGCGCCCGAGCCATCGAAGGTGCGGGTGACGCTGGCCGATCCCGCTAAGGCGCCGAAGGCAACTTTTGAAATAGAAGGCTGCGAGTATTTCCCGGGCAGCCAAATGGGCGGTGCGGGGTTCCGGCTTGGTTGCGCGGCACGTGCGCCGGCGGCTCGGCCGATGCTCACCCTTCTGCTGCGCGCTGGTGCGATCGGAGATCTTCGGGGACTGATCGAGTCGGGGAGGGATTATGACGTCCATGTCGAAGAGGTCGAACCTGGGCGGGTGGCCGGTTCGATCGCACTGCGCGACGCGCGATTTTGCAGCTGGAATGCAAAACCCGACATGGCGACGGGCCTCACCCGCGTAATATTCGTTGCGGACGGGCCTTCGACGCGATTTGGTGGGAGGTTGACTGCATGAACTGAATAACGTATCGCCCGGTTGAGACACGAAGAGGCCGCCCCGTTGAGGGCGGCTTTTTTGTTGCGCGTGTCAAACGGGTTAGCAGGCGTGACGGCTGCTAGATTAAGCGTTGCGCAGTCAGCGCACATGGGGTTGTCTGCCGTTCTGAAATTAATAATTGACATTTTTCAAGGCGAGGCCCGCAAAATGAAGACCAGAACGGCGGATAGGAAATAAATCATTTCCCCTGTGGGCTACCCTCCGCAACCTATACTAGGCAATCGCGGTTCAGAGGATTAGACTCCCGCTTCCTTATTGCCCTGGCAAAGAAAACCCCGCGCATCATTGTAGACGGCGGGGCTGGAGGCGGCTTGAATTTGACAGTTTCCTGATAGCCGGCAGATCCATACGCAAGCACGCATGCTGTTATCACGATTTCGTGAGGTTGGAGCGTATATCTCAGTAGCAGCCGCTTCAGCCGGCAGGTATGGCAAGCAACCCTACAACATAAAGGGGCTTATGCGAGGCAATGCACTAGATCTAGCGCCCTCGAGGACCTTTGATTATTATACGTGATTAGGAAATGCGTGTCTAGCGATGTCCTTAATACAATAGGAAATCGTATGTTTTTGCGGTATGAAGAAAACAGGCGAGGCACATCTCCGCCCTTCCCCCTCCATATACCAAATGAAAGTCAAACAATGGCGCTGCCATTCGAAACCCGCACATTCACCATCAAGGCCAGCGTGCCGCATTTTCAAGAACTTCGAAAGGTCGCCTTCGAACGCGAAGTCACGGTTTCGGCGCTGGTTCGAGAGATTCTCGGCGCCTGGCTCAAGGGCCGTGAAGCCGATAAAACCCGCGAAGCCGCGTAGATAAAGAAAAAGCCCGAAACCGGTGGGGCCGGAATGGGCTTTGAGTTCGCTTCTAATCTAATGAGTGTTCAATATATACATGCGCACGTCTACTTTTGCAAGCGTTGATGCTAAAGCATCTTGGGCGAATACGCTTACGCTGGCTCGAAATTCTCGATGGCCCGATGAACTGCTAGTCCCGCTTGTGCGGGCTGACGATCTCAGTTGGCCCGAAAAGAAGCGTGGCAAAACGCCGGGCTACCCCGTAGTGGAAGGCTCCCGCACCGCTAAGGGGTTGACCGATTGGCAAAACGGCACAGCGGTGGATAAGCTCGAGGCTGCTGGGTCTTCAGGGTTCAACTTTGGCATTTTAACTGGACGGCCCGTAAACGGGTGGGCGTACGTTGCGATCGATGTCGACGCAAGGACCGAACGCGATATAAACCTGATAGACGGGCCAAGTGATGCCGAATATCTGCAAGTGGCACGAGAAGCCTGTAAGGCGGTGCGCGCGGCCGTTGAGGACGTGACAGGCTTCAGTGAATGGTGGCGTCACACCCGAGAGGGGCGGATTGCGCTTCTTGTCAAAGTGCAGGCGGCTACGCCAACGGTCGGGCATCAGAGTATCTACTTTTCAAAGGGTGGTTCCACCTTCGGCGAGGTCGAGTTGCTAGGCTCGGGAAACCAACTGGCAGCGCTCGGCACATATGCCAAGACCCTGATGGCGATCGAGTGGAGGTGTGAGGGTGAGGAACCTGTGGCAATCTTGGATACGTCTCAGGTCGCGGAATTCGAGTCAGTCGAGCAGGTTAAAAAGATCGTCGAGACGGCCTTGAGAGACGCGGGCTTCACCGTCACGGCAAAAGACCCCAACCAGCGGAAGCGGGTTACTGTTGAGCGGCAGCCGGGCGCTCAACAGGCGCACACCCCAAAAGGGTTGCGAAGCGAAGCGGCTGATGCCCTCATGCGGAAAGTCTGTCTTGAAGGTGCGTCTGCCGAGGAAGCGATGGAGGCCTTGGAGACTTCCCCCGACTATGGGGTGCGAGACTGGTACGTCGAGAAAGGCGGCTGGGAAAGCCGGGAAGTTCAACGGATCTGGCAGAGGGGTCGCGCAAACCGAATTGCGCGCGAGGTTGTCGAAGCGAATAGGGCGGAACAGATCACAGATGCCGACCTTTACGCCAAGGTATGCGCGGCGTGGTGCGCGGATGCCGATGGATTTCGGTGGTTCAATGACCGTGGGAACCCTGGCGGCAGTGACGATAGCGAGGCACGCAAGGTGTTTAACGGCATTCTCCTGGGTTTCGAGACGCTGGCCGCCGAGGAAGAATTCGCGCCGCTTGAACCGGCCAACTCGAATCAGCCGGCAGGTGTGATCGCGCCCGACGAGACGGCGTGGAGGCAATACATCAAGCGGGACGAGAGGAACGCCATCCTCAAGAATGAATTCAATGCGGTCGCGATTCTGAAGCACGCCCCAATTTTTCGTGACCGACTACGTTTTAATGAGTTTGCTCTAACGGCTGAGTTTGATGGCCGCGAGCTAACTGATGATGACATCACTATGATTGCCTGCATCGCGCAGCAGAACTATGCGAACATATCCGGTGCGCTCTTCGACAAAGCTGCAACTCTGGTAGCAAAGCTTAACCCCTATCATCCAATTCGCACGTGGCTGCAGGCTCAAGTCTGGGACTGCGTTCCGCGCATTGATACTTGGCTCATCGAGCATGCAAGCGCAGAAGACAGCGCTTTCAACAGAGCCGTAGGCCGGAAGTGGCTAATCTCGGCCGTCGCCCGAGTGATGGATCCAGGATGCAAAGTTGATACGGTTCTGGTCCTCGAAGGACCGCAGGGCATGCTCAAGAGCACACTCCTGGAACACCTTTGCCCCGACCGCACATGGTTTCGCAGCGGGATGCCGCCCCTCTCCGATCACGACGCCATGAGCGGTTTGCGTGGCAATTGGATCATTGAACTCGCGGAACTTTCGGCCATGAGGCGTGCCGACTTGGATAGTGTTAAGGCTTATCTCGCAAATCGGGTCGACAAGTACCGGCCAAAGTACGGCAGGCGGGACATCACGGTGCCTCGGCAAAACGTCTTTGCTGCCACCGTCAACGATGATTCATACCTTAAGGACGCCAGCGGTGCCCGCCGCTTTTGGCCTGTCGCCTGTGCGGTCGGGAAACCTGTAGGGTGGGAAATAGACATCGCAAGCTTCGATGGAGTCGTTCCGCAGATCTGGGCCGAGGCAGTTGCCGCCTATGCCGCTGGTGAGGCGTGGTGGCTCGAAGGCGCTGAAGCAAAGGCGATGCAACGGGATGCGGCGGAAGATCGCTTCGACACCGACGAGTGGCACAACCACGTCGTTGAATGGCTCCATGAGCGAGGTAGCCCTAGCGAGATAACCATCGGTGGGGTGCTGAGTTCTTGCCTGGGCATTTCTGCTGACCGGCAAGGACGGGCGGAGCAGAACCGGGTTAGCGCCGTCCTGAAGCGCTTGGGCTACTCTCGAAAGAAGATCCGGCGCGGGAAAGCCACACCCTGGGCATGGGTGGTGGAACACGAGGAACCGATTTCGACCCCGGCAACAAGTCTGTCGGATCTGTTGACCGATTAGTGTTCCTCATGTTCCTCAAGTTCCCTAGAATTCCCTATATATATATTTGGTGCTCTCCACCCCCACCACCTACGGTTTCTCAGAATATCTTTTCTAGCTAATAAACGTAGGGAACATGGGGAACAGAGGAACAATCCAGATATATTCTAGACCTTTCTGTTCCCTAGTGTGTTCCTCATCGCTCTAAAGAAGCCCCCCGGTGGGGAACACGCCCATATCGGCCCCCACCCGAACACGCAAGGTCGCAACCCTGATGGGGAACACTCTCCAAAACCCCTAACCCCTCCAACCCCGCGCCCAACCGAAAAACCAATCGGCGCACAGCTTTTGAATTGACGAAACTAAAATGACTATCCCGACCAATCCGGTGGATCTCATCCCCGGGCTTACCCTCCCCAAAACCGGACTCGCCATCATCGCGGGCGGCTCTGCCACCCATCTCCCCCAGATCTTGGCCCTCACAGCGCTGCACAGCGCAACCGGTCACCCGTTCGATGATGGCCCTGCCACGCGACCCCTTCGCACGGTCCTCCTGACCGCCGACCCCGATCAAACTCAGCGAACCATCTCCGCACTCCGATGCCTGATCGACCTATCCGGCGGTTGCCTCCTTACCACCATCACCGCCACCACGCTCGAGGACGAAGAGGCCGCAACCGCCGCGATCACCACCGTTGCCAGAACGCGTCCGGAGTTGATTGTTATCCCCGATGAGGCTTATAGCCGCACCGCCGTCCCGCTGCTTCGCCTGGAGACGCTATTGCGCCTGCGAGATGCCAACCCCGGCGCGCTGGTGCTGACGGCCGACCGGAGCTTCCATCCGCGCTACGCCCGGGCGGCTGATGCCTATCTAAGAGCGCGATGGCACGATGGGCGGTGCATCATCACCGGGCCGGGTGCAGAGGTTGCGCGGTTCGACGTGCGCGAGATGAGCCGATCGGCTTTTATCACGTTGCCGCGCTTGGTGGCACCCAAGACCGATTTGCAGATCATCTAGCCGACCGGATTCTATCAGCCTCTATATGCCAGGGCGCTAGGCTTTCACCGTCCTCTAACCACTCCTCATGGCGTGCCATAACCCGCTGGTAGATTTTGAAAGATGGAACGTCGGACCCGTCGGCTGCAAGCTCTTCGTCAAGAACGCTCTTGAACTTGAGACGGATCACCCAGCCGGAATCGATCACTGACCCGAGGCTGGCGAGCGCGTGAATGCTAGTGTTCTCTTGTACATCGAAAGGACCGCCGCCGAGGCCGAAGCTGCCATCGTGGATCGCACGCTGGATCATCGCATTATGATGCAACAAGACCTCAGCGCATTTGTTAATATCAGCTTCTTTCATCGACATCGGCACCACAAACCGCAAATCGGATCATGGTCTCCTCCACTTGTCCGGGTGGCCCGTCGAGACGTTTCGGACGCGCTCAACGTGGATCGTCGCGCCTGGATTCATCTGGCGGGCTCGCTCGATCGCCTCTTTCTGAGTGCCCTCGATAGCACTGGCTCGGTTGGAGTTAGGCCTCCTAACTGCGAAGTCGCCACTGTCCCGGCGTTTCTCGATGAAATACTCGTTGTCTTCGCTCATGATACGGTCGCCCACCTTTGCTACATGTTGTGGTATCCTCTAGCCACACTCACTATATCTAGTCTTCGTGACGCGTTGCGGTAAACAGTTCGTGATCCAAAGCCGCACGGCTCCTCTGCCTGTTGACAGGGTTTTGGTAGTTCACCGGTTTTAGCTAATCCAAGCGGACATGCCTGCACGTGTTGACGCCCGTTCCGGCTCGGGAGCAAAGAAGTATTCATGACCGCTGACGAATCGGTTTTCAACGATGAGCCTCCACCCCGCCGGGGCGATGTAGTATTCGGGTCAGGCGGCGCACCGGCTACGGAAGCTTATGTTCATAGCATTGACAATGCGATGGCTTACCAAGACGGGTACCGCCGCGCCGCGCTCGCGCTAGTGGAGCAAGTCTGCTCAAACGGCCGGGGGCAAGATTTCCTCGTCTACCCGATCGTCTACCTCTACCGGCACCACGTCGAGTTGGTAATGAAGTCAATTGTAAAGACGACTCATGCTTTGATGGATCACTCCGCTACCGCAGAAGAGCAAGCCATCCTTGGGCGACACAATTTGATGGACCTGTGGAAAACTGCCCGGCCCTTGGTCAATCCCGTCTGTGCCCTCGGTGGTTGCGCTGATCTCCCTGAAGCCGATCTAGAGGGTATAGACTGGTATATCTCGGAGCTACACAGGTACGATTGCGACGGCCAGCGGTTTCGCTATGCGACAGCCAAAATCAGAAATCGAGGTGGAGGAGTTGAGCGGTCCCTTCCGAAGGATCTGGTCACGATCGACTTGCATCAGTTTGCTACCGCGATGGAAAAACTCGCCGATTATCTCGAGGGAATGGACAACTGGTTCGGCGACCTACTCGAAGCGAAATGGCAACATAAATATGCTCGCATGCCTCGGATCGTAACCCCGGAGTCTAGTTCAGACCCTTCAAGGAATCTTGGCGCTTAGCGACTGCCGCTTGGCACGCAGAAAACCCCCTGTAGAAGTCGTAGACCGACTCCAGGTTACCGATGGTCGACGGCTCGCCAACTTCGACGGCAATGGGGTCGCCGTTGGCATTTCGCTGCGTGATCACTACGTCATCGTGTAAGCCGCTCTGTTGATCGAACGTGATCAGGTCAGCTGGTGACGTGGGAATGGCGGACGTCCCACCTTCGATACAGTTGTTATAACGGTTGAGGATATACCACGCGGTGGCGGCGTGCGCCTCCTCTTGCGCCGCTCGCTCCTCTTCGGCCTTTGCGGCTCGCTGTTGCTCAGCTTGAACTTTCGGATCTGCCTCCTTCAGCCAATACAGAACGCTTTCCGTCGCACGGGCAGTTGGCGCGTGCCAGTGAACCCGTCCCGCTTTAGGATCAATGTCGAAGGACATCGTTTCGGGGACCATGCAACCACTGAGGCACTCGTCGTCATCGTGATGTCGCTCTACATCGCTTAGCGTCATGCGGTTGTTCGTAACGTTGACCTTCAAATCATTCACGCTGTCCGCAACCAAAACCTCGACTGGCTTTTCGTTGCGAACAACATAAAGTGTGAGCTGTAAGTCGCTAGTGTGATCTGCACCAAAGCTGTCACTCGCTACGACGGTAACTAGCGCATATGGCTTAGTTCCAATAAGATAGACACCAAAGGAATATCCTAGCTCGTTCTTGTATGCAGGTGGCTCATTTTGATTATACGGCTCATCTTGCGGCGAATACACATCACTCGATGCATCGATTAGCGGTTTTCCACCGACATAAACTTGCTCAGTGCAAGCGGGGTCCATGCCCTGGTTAATACCGGCATCTGACGTCTTGCTAAAGCTCAAAGATATAGGCAGACCGCCAAACGTCTGTCCCTCCACGCCCTTGAGCGTGCTGCACTGATTTGCACTTGTCACATGTTGCGCCATGAGGAGTGGCGAGATCATGATGGCTTGCCCAGTGACATGAAAGGTCTGAGCGATTGACGGGTTAGCTGGTTCCGTCTCCGCGCAAACTGGGGCGCTCATGCCCGTCACTCCAACTATAAACACCGCTGAAGCTAGCCATGTCCTCATAGTTGCGCCTCCCAATTTCTGGGAATTATTGACTATTTTGGCTGTTCCGGCTAGGAATCTTCGTGCTGAGACCGTGAACGGGCTAATATGGGTCCATTGCCATCAGACCCAACGCCCGACCCCGCCAGTCCGCCGACCCACGGTTCCAGACGGCGAACAGCGCCCGCCGCCAATCTTCCTCACTTTCACCCGGGTCTTTAACGACCGGGGACGGTTTGGGCTTCTTGGGCGCTTCGCGAATCGCTTCGAAGGCTTTGCGTTGCTCATTCGAAGGGAGTGCTGCCAGACGGTCTAGGACGGTTCCCTTGTCGTGTTCCGTACCCCGGATGTCCTCGAGGATATCGGCGCGGACGTTCTGCCCGCGTTGGGCGTCACGTTGGACCCTGCGTTCGCTTTGACCGGTCTTGGTGGCCGTATCCTTCGTAAAAGCCTTTGCACCGATCAAGTCGCCAAGTTGGCGACTTGATTTCCTATCCCCACCATGCCGCGTCTCGGGATGCTTCGCCTCGTACGCATCCTTGCGCCGTTGGGTGAACATCGCCCGCTCGGATGGCGTCAGCTGGGTGCCGCAGAGGTTTTCATCGCACTCGGCGATCTGGCGGTCGAGGTCGTCCAGATCTACCACGTTAGCCTCTATCTCGGTGAAGCCGAGCGACCGGCAGGCCTCGAGGCGATGGAGACCCGCGACCAAGCCGTACCCGTCCTCGGGCATCTGACGACGATAGATGCGGCAGCGATGGACCGTGATGGGGGATAGGAGACCCACTTCGCGGATACTCTCGGCCAGGGCGCGAACTTGGTTATCATCAGCTCCCCGGAGCCGGTCTCCGGGGGTAATGTAGTCAATCGGGATGAGCATGGTGGGTTACTCTTCGTGGGAATTGGGACGGGTAGATAATGTCGAAACGTTTTTGAGCGTGTGCGGCCACGCCTATACGGGTTGCGAGCACTTCGAGTAGTCACTCGCCATGATGGCCCATTCCTCGGCCGTCCCGTCGACCACGGCAGACTTTGCCCCGAAGATGACCATCTCGGCTTCGCCACGTTCGGTTGTGTGATGAACGATCCGGCTGGAAGGCACTTCGGCCCGGAGGAGGAATGGCTGTTTACCCCCGGCGCGTCTCCGCCAGTAATCGACAAAAAACGCAGCTACCCGCTTGTCTGTGGTCCAACTCCATCCGGCGCGAACCCGGTCCAAGCTACCTACGCCGCCGCGCCAAAGGGTGGCCCTTTTCGGCAAGCCAGTTGGTTTGGCACCGTTTGCCTTGAGGATCTGCCAGGCAAGCCGGCGGCCAAGCTTTGCGACAAAGCTCCGATGATCCTGAGCCCACACATCTGCGACCACGGCGCGAACTGCCGGATGCCCCTGTCCGAGCACTCTTACAAGTACGTACATGATCATGGGGCGGTCCTCGTTCATAGCGGCGAAGGCCACCTCTTGCGCGGCTGCAACATCACCCGCAAGGGCGGCATCGATCTGAGGATCTGGTGATAGGCAGCCGGCTATCAGGTCGCGGGGCGTAGAGATCACGGCTTCGACCTCGAGTAAGGGTTCGGCCGCGAGCCATCCCGCCACCTCGACGCACGGACATAAACCGATACCTTAAGTCAATCTCTGTTTTGCAGGATATGACATCGCAATGAAACACTTGACGTACGATAGATTTTCCGACCCGCCACAATTTTTCACAATAACGTAATGACCGCATCCAATCGGTGTGAGGTTCGCATTGAACTCTGCGCTTCTAAGAGCAACTGTTCTGGTTCACGCCTTTTGTTCGGCGTGACACGAACGTGCCCCTTGACTGTGACACAAATCTGCTCCACGAATTGTGTCACACCGCCGCAAGCCATTGAGAAGGCACGGGGATTTCCCGCTACCGTGGAGTCCAGGTCCCCCAGCCACCTCTTCAAGAGGCGGGCACAATTCCGTTTTGGCATCAGAGACTTGTCTGTTTTAAAAGGACTTTGTCGCGCCCTGCCAGACCGACACTCCTACGAAAACCTACTCCGGAAGGGCGCGCATGGAAGGTTTCTGTGGCCAAGTCCGTTGCCGTCAAAGGCTCGCCTACCCCCACCCGCGGATGACCGTACCCGCCCCCTTTAGGTTTAATTAATCAGCTCTGGTCGACTGTTCTAAGAATTCGCGTGCCTGAAAAGAGCCGTCAATTTAGTAGCGCGCCGTGCTACAGGAGTGGGGCGAAATGGCTTATGAGGCTATCCGCGCTGGCGTGAAGGCGGTGGACCGCCTGCTTTTAGCTCTTACGATCTGTGCAGCCATTATCGCGGTCATTGTTATGCGCGCAGAGATGAGAGTAGAGCAGGAAGTCCTGTCGAAGGTGGGCGTAAATTTGACGGTCCCGCTTGATCTTCCGGCTCTTGGCAAAAACCCATAGAAGACTTCTTCAAGCCCTCTATGGGATTGCAAGTAGAGCCACAGGCTGCCCGGCTCAAGGAGTCGGACGGCGGTAGCCCGACGAGGTGCAAGTTGAACTGCTCCCCGTTTGGACCGGACACCGCCCCCGCATCGAGCCCTCCTCGGCAGCTCTCGATGAACGCTGACCGAAACGAAGTCTTGGTGTTCATATGGGACCGCGCGGGCCTCGCTGAGCCTCTCCGGGAGGCAGCCAGACACCAAAGTGCTGCGGCACCGCCCAAAAAGGCGTGACAATTGCGCTGGCGGGTAAGCGTCGCGGCACCGGCACATTGCGGCGCGCGGTAGCGCTTTGATGCAAAGCGCGGATGGACGAACCGCCTGACATCATT